>NZ_ASZV01000019.1:0-55430 GCF_000442475.1 Ralstonia sp. AU12-08
TTTTGTTGGGTGATCAGACTGCGACTCAAGCGCCGCGCTGCTCCGAAGCCAGCACCGTCGCCGCCGGTTGCGTCGACACAGGCACATTGCGCAGCGGCGCAGCAGCTTGCGTAGCTGCCTCGACATGCGGGTTGCGCTCCAGCCAGTTGCGCACGCGCGTGGCATCCGCAAAACGCGTCAGGTTGCCGGCCGAATCCAGGAACACCATCACCACGTTGCGGCCATGCACGTTGGCCTGCATCACCAGGCAGCGGCCTGCCTCGTTGATGAAGCCGGTCTTCTGCAGACCGATGTCCCATTCGCCGCCACGTACCAGGCGGTTGGTGTTCACGTAGTGCAGCGAGCGGCCGTTGGCGTTAACCGTGTGCTCGGTGGTGGTCGTGAACTGGCGGATGGTCGGCACCTTGTAAGCCGCAACGACGATCTTGGCCAGATCCTGCGCGCTCGACACGTTGCTGCTCGACAAGCCGTTCGAATCGACGTAATGCGTGTCGTTCATGCCCAGCTCATGCGCCTTGCGGTTCATGGCGGCAACGAACGCCGGACGGCCACCCGGATAGTTGCGGCCCAGCGCCGAAGCCGCGCGGTTCTCCGACGACATCAGCGCCAGCAGCAGCAGGTCTTCACGCGTGAGCATCGTACCGAAACGCAAACGCGAGCTGGTGTTGCGCTCGTAGTCGCGATCGTCATCGGTAATTTCAAGCAGCTCGTCCATCGGCTGGTGCGCTTCGGTCACGACCAGCGCGGTCATCAGCTTGGTGATCGAGGCGATCGGCAGCACGGCAGCCGAATTCTTCTGGAACAGGACTTCACCGGTGTTTTGGTCCATCACCAGCGCAACCGACGAACGCAGCGCCAGTGCATCTGGCGTGGCACGCAGGCCCATCGCTTCGCCCAGCGTCGGGCTGGCCGGCACAAAGGCTGCACGCACCGGACGCGCGCCGCGCTCAACCACGATCACACGACGTTTGCCCTTGACGGTCACGACCTTGCGGACTTTGGTGGTGGCAGTGTCATCGTTGCTGGCAACCGCAACCTTGGCGCCGGCTTTCTTGCTGGCGACAGTCTTGCCTTTGGATTTGGCTTTCTTGCTGGCGGCGGGCTTTTTGTCGGCGGTGGCAGCGTTGGCCACAGAGGCGACGGAAACGGCGGCGAGCGCGACAGTCATCAGCGAAGCTAGGCCGAGACGTCGGAAAAATGAGGAAACAGACCGTGACATGATTCGATCACCCGCGCGTGAGATGGCGCAAGTGTAGGCAAAAACAAAATTCTTAGCAAGATGAAGGACTTAGCTCACAGCCTTAAAGTTTGACCTCTGGAGCCTTATCATTCAGACATCATTTCGACGCAATTCCCTGCTACGGCAGACCACAATTTGCGAAGAAAGTTGCGCATAGGGCACTTTCTGAGTCACGCGTCAAAACGTATTGCGAAGGCTCCAGAACAGAGCACCTCATCCCGCTCGAATTCCCACCTGGGTGGTGACAATCACGGTTTACAACGTCGTCCAACACTTCCTCACAATGCGCCCGCGCTTACACGCCGACTGCATGATGGAAGTCTAACGACGCACCAGCCATATTTGTTGACATAACTGAACGACTTTTTAGTCTCTATTCGCTCCTTGCGCGAAGATGTGCGCGAATCACGGCGCGTAGACGTGTCAATCGAAGAAGCGAGTGAAGTCGGAGACAGGTGCTCGCTCGGTGACGAGCGTGTTTTCGATGGCGGACCGGTCTGCATACCCCATCGACATACCGCACACGACCATTTCGTCATCAGGCAACGCCAGGTGCGCTTTGATGATGCGATGGAATTGCGTGAAGGCCGCTTGCGGACACGTATCGATGCCGCGTGCACGCGCCGCCACCATCACGGCTTCGAGGAACATGCCGTAGTCGAGCCAGCTGCCCTGCTCCATCACGCGATCGATGCTGAAGATGAGGCCGACGGGCGCGTCGAAGAAGCGAAAGTTACGCGCGTGCTGTGCATGCATGCGCTCCTTCTCTGCACGGCCGATGCCGAGCAGGCTGTATAGGTCCCAACCCACTTTCCGCCGGCGGCTTTGATACGGGTCGACCCACGTGCGCGGGTAGTACGGATACTCCTCGCGATGCGGCGTATCGACCTCCGGATGATCGTATGCAGCCAGTACGGATTCCGACAGCCGCGCCTTCGGCTCGCCCGTCAGCACGTAGACCTTCCATGGCTGCGTATTACTGCCTGAGGGGGCACGGCGCGCGACATCCAGAATGGCTTCGATGTCCTCGCGCGCAACCGGCTTGGGCAGGAACGCGCGAATCGAACGGCGCGACGTGATGGCCTGGTCGACGAGCTCGACTTCGGTGGGATTGGGGCGTCGATCGTTCATGACAAGGCAGGTCGCTCAGACGGTGACGTTGGCGACCAACGGTTCCAGCACGGCGCGCAACGCCTCTGGCAGCGGCACCGGACGGCGCGTTTCACGATCAACGTAGACGTGTACAAAATGCCCTTGCGCTGCCGCCTCGTGCGCATCACCACGGAACAGCCCCACCTCATAGCGCACGCTGGTGTTGCCCAGGCGCGCAACGCGCAAGCCGGCGACCACCGGATCGGGAAACGACAGCGGCGCGAAGTAATTGCACTGTGTTTCGATGACGAGGCCGATGGTGTCGCTGCGTTCGGGATTCAGCACGCCCTGCTCGATCAGGTAGGCGTTCACCACGGTGTCGAAGTAGCTGTAGTAGACGACGTTGTTGACGTGGCCGTAGACGTCGTTGTCCATCCAGCGTGTGGTGATGGTGTGGAAGTGGCGGTAGTCGTCGCGCGTCTGTCGGGGCGTGCTCATGCTGGCGTGCGCTCTGAAGATTGGAAAACTACGAGGATACGCCAGCCGGTTTCAAGTCAGCGGCGCTTACTTGCGGATCACCAGCGCCACACCGCACGCAGCGATCACCATGCCAAGTGCGGCCAGCGGTGGAAAGCGCTCGCCAAAGAGCGCCCAGGCCATCACCGCAGTCGTTGGCGGCGTCAGATAAAGCAGCGACGTCACCTTGGTCGCCGCGCCCTTGCGGATCAGCACAAAGAGCAGCGAGATTGCACCGATGGACAGCGCCAGCACCGACCACACCAGCGAGCCGATCATCTGCGCAGTCCAGTGCACCTCGCGCGTCTCGAACAGGAACATGAACGGCAGGCACAGCAGCGCCGACGCGCCGAACTGAATGCATGCCCCCATGCGCAGATCAAATACCGGGCAATAGCGCTTCTGGTACAGCGTGCCAATCGTGATCGACAGCAGCGCGCCCACGCATAGCGCCAGCGTCGTCACGCCCACGCCGGCCAGGTGCAGCTTGTTCGCCACCACGAGCCCCACCCCGGCGATACCGCACAGCAGACCCAGCCACTGGCGGCCCGTTACGCGCTCGCCGCGCATAGATACATACAAGGCCGTGAGAATCGGCTGCATGCCGACAATCAGCGCCGTCATGCCCGCCGGCATGCCCAGCTTGACTGCCGCCCACACGCCGGCTAGGTAGCCCCACTGCATCAGCACACCCGCGACAGCGAGGTGGCCGACGGTTGCCCAATCGACTTCCTTCGTGCCCGCGCGGCGCGGCAGCGGCACCCGCGCCAACCACACGAGCGGCAGCAGGCACACCAGCACACCAACAAATCTCAGGAAAAGGAAGGTGATCGGCTCGGCGTACGGCATGCCGTACTTGGCCACGATAAAGCCCGTGCTCCAGATCAGCACGAACAGCCACGGCATGGCGGCCACAAAGAGGGAATCGCGGGCCTGCACAGGCGCTGCGGAATACGCTTGGGTCATGCGGAAAGCGGAAGAGAGATCGATGCGGTGACAGCCTCGTCGCGTGCCGCCCAACGCTGTGCATGCCGGGCAGCCAGCGCGATCGTCTGCGCGTGGACGGCTACGGTGTCGTCGATATTGTTGCCATAGCCGCCCGCCATGGTAACGGCAATCGGAATCCGCCGTTGATATGCAAAATCGAACACCTGCTGGTCGCGTGCGGCCAGCCCTGCCATCGTCAGCTTGAGCCGCCCCAAGCGATCACCTTCGTGCGGATCGGCGCCAGCCAGGTAAATGATGAGGCTAGGCTTGAAGCGCCCGGCCAGGATGTCGAGCGCACCGGTCAGGGCTTCCAGATAGTCGTGATCGCCGCAGCCGTCGTGCAGGCCCACATCCAGGTCGGACGCCTCCTTGCGGAACGGGTAGTTCTTTTCACCGTGCACCGACAACGTGAATACCGAGGCATCGTCGCGCAGGATCGACGCGGTGCCATTGCCCTGGTGCACATCCAGATCAACGATGGCGACGGGAAACTCTGCGGGCGCCCTGCCCGGCTGACGCTGCATCCAACGAGAAGCGATGGCCGCGTCGTTGAAGACACAAAAACCGGCGCCCTTGTCGGCATAGGCATGATGCGTACCGCCCGCCAGATTGACGGCAACACCATCGGTCATCGCGGCTTCACAAGCTGCCATCGTTGCGCCGGCGGACCGGCGGCTCCGCTCCACCATCTCCGGCGACCACGGAAAGCCGATTTCACGCTGGCGCGCCGGATCCAGCAGGCCGGCACTCACCGCCTGGACATAATCAGGCGCATGCGCCAGCAGCAAAGCCTGGTCGTCTGCGCGCGGCGCTTCGTGCATCGCCAACCCAGGCACCTCGGTCAATACCCGCTCGCGTAACGCACTGTATTTACGCATCGGAAACCGGTGACCAGGGGGCAGCGGCAGCACAAAGTGATCGGTATAGAACGCTCGCATAAGAGATCACAAATAATTGCAGCGCAACAGAATTGGCGAACGGACGCATCCTAACCTAGGCTGCGACAGTATGTTTTTTGAGACGAAACTGCCACCAAAGGCATCCAGGCAACTTCGTCGCGCACCAATAATGCGCATTCTTTTGCCACAAAAAGTCATGCCAAACGGTTTGTCGCGCAATTCCTGTGCACGAAAAATCAGCCGATTCTGATTTTTGTGCGATGCACAAAAGATGCTTGACACTGGTTTGACGTTCAACAACAATGGAATTGTTGCGATGCACCATCACTAAGCCATCGCGATGTCGCCTGGAAGGCCCGACGCAGACCGTCATGCTTTGTACATCTGGGCGATCTAAATTTTTGATTTTGATTCCCCCCGTCCACCTTGCATTGGAGAGACAACATGCTGACTCAGGAACAGATCGCTGCGGCGCACAAGGCCAACCTGGAAACCTTCTTTGGCCTGACCAACAAGGCTTTTGAAGGCGTCGAGAAACTGGTCGAACTGAACCTGCAAGTCGTCAAGGCTACCCTGGCCGAAAACGTCGAGCACGCCAAGAAGGCCCTGACCGCCAAAGACGCGCAAGAACTGCTGTCGGTGCAAACCGCTGCTGTTCAGCCCCTGGCTGAAAAGGTTCTGGCTTACAGCCGCCACCTGTACGAAATCGCTTCGGACACGCAAACCGAGTTCAGCAAGGCTGCTGAATCGCAAATCGCTGAAAACAGCCGCAAGCTGCAAGCGCTGGTCGACAACGTGTCGAAGAACGCCCCGGCTGGTTCGGAATCGGCTGTTGCCCTGGTGAAGTCGGCTCTGTCGGCTGCCAACAACGCGTACGACTCGGTGCAAAAGGCCACCAAGCAGGCTGTGGAACTGGCTGAAAGCAACTTCCACGCTGCTGCCAACGCTGCTAGCAAGGCAACCGCCCAAGCTTCGGCTCAAGCGCGCGCTGCCACCAGCAAGAAGACCACGACCGCTGCCTAATCGCTAATCGGTCTGAAGTTTTCTGCTCAAGCGGGCCTCCTTCGGGAGGCCCGTTTTGTTTTGGGCGCTCGAATCCATCCTCCAAACATATCGTTTGCGTGCATTTGCGCGGAACCGAAACGCGCGCCCAGCAGTCAATCCCACTGTGTTCGTTAGTTTGTCTCCTCGGTACCGCCAGAGAAAACCTGTCCTCAGTGGTGATCAGTGGGTACCTTTGACCCGGCCTCGGCCGGGTTTTTTGTGTGCGCTCGAATCGCCCAGCGCTTCAAGCTGCGAACTTTTGTGGATGCCCGGCGCTCCATCCTATATTGCGGATTACCGCCCCAGCCCAACGCCGATGTCCCGCGAATCCCTGGCCAAACGCGGCCTGATCTTCCTGGCTGCGCTCATCCTGCTCTTCGAAGAATGGATCTGGAACGCCATGCTGCGGGCAACTGAGCGACTGGTGAGGCACCCGTGGGTCCAAGCCGCAGAGCGCAGGTTGGCCACGTTTGAGCCCATCGAGGCGCTGTGCGTATTTATCCTGCCGATGCTAGTGCTGTTGCCCTTCAAGCTGGCCGCCTTTTACGTGTTGGCGCGCGGCAAGGTGATTGCAGGGACACTGGTGCTGGTCTTGGCAAAAGTGGTCAGCACCGCGCTGGGCGCCCGTATCTACTACGTCGTCCGCCCGCAACTGCACACAATCGCGTGGTATCTCCGCTGGGAGACGGCGTTCCTGGCCTGGAAGCGCCGCATGGTCACCACACTGCGCGCCACGCCAACATGGCAAACCCTGCAAGCACGCATTGCCATCTGGCGGGCGCATCGCCATGGGCTGATGCGGTTGGCTTGGCGGCGGCTGACCGCAACGCTGCGCTTACTACGCCGGCATCGTCGCCGTGCCGAACCCCGGCACTGAGCCGTCCCGCATACAAACAAGAAGGGCCGCCCAATTGAGCGGCCCTTCCCGTTTTGCCGGCTTAGTCTTTGGGTTGCCCTAAAAACAAGACGGTTAATTGCAGATCAGCGCTTACGAGCAGGCGGCACATCCGTGCAAACACCTTCGTAGATCTCCGCAGCCATGCCCACCGACTCACCCAGCGTCGGGTGCGGGTGGATAGTCTTGCCGATGTCGACAGCGTCCGCGCCCATCTCGATGGCCAAGCAGACTTCGCCAATGAGGTCGCCTGCATGCGTGCCGACAATGCCGCCGCCGATGATGCGGTGCGTTTCCTCGTCGAAGATCAACTTCGTGAAGCCTTCGTCGCGGCCGTTGGCAATCGCGCGGCCCGAAGCAGCCCAGGGGAACACGCCCTTGCCGTACTTGATGCCCTGCGCCTTGCACTGGTCTTCGGTCAGACCTGCCCAGGCCACTTCCGGATCGGTGTAGGCGACCGACGGAATCTGCTTGGCATCGAAGTACGCCTTCTCGCCATGCGCGGCTTCCGCAGCTACGTGGCCTTCGTGCACCGCCTTGTGCGCCAGCATCGGCTGACCAACGATGTCGCCGATCGCGTAGATGTGCGGCACGTTGGTGCGCTGCTGCTTGTCCACGTCGATGAAACCACGGTCGGTCACGGCCACGCCAGCCTTCTCGGCGCCGATACGCTTGCCGTTCGGGCTGCGGCCCACGGCCACCAGCACCAGGTCGTAGCGCTGCGGCTCGGCGGGTGCGGCTTCACCCTCGAACTTGACGTAGATACCGTCCGGCTTGGCTTCGACGCCGACCGTCTTGGTCTTGAGCATGACCTTGTCGAAGCGGCCCTTGTTCATCTTGTCCCACACCTTGACGAGGTCGCGGTCTGCGCCCTGCATCAGGCCATCGAGCATTTCCACCACATCGATGTGTGCGCCCAGCGTGCTATACACCGTGGCCATTTCCAGGCCAATGATGCCGCCGCCGATCACCAGCATCTTGCCCGGCACCTGACGCAACTCCAGCGCGCCGGTCGAATCGACGATACGCGGATCCTCTGGGATGAACGGCAGCTTTACGGCCTCGCTACCCGCGGCGATGATCGCCTTGGCGAAGCGGATGACCTTCTTTTCGCCGGTCACAGCCTTGCCTGCGCCATCCGTAACTTGCACTTCCAAGTGGTTCGGATCGAGGAACGTGCCGACGCCACGCACGACCTGCACTTTGCGCGACTTGGCCATGCCGGCCAGGCCGCCAGTCAGCTTGCCGATCACGGATTCCTTGTGCTTGCGCAGCAGGTCGATGTCGAGCTTCGGCTCGCTGTAGACGATGCCGTGTGCAGCCATCGCCTTGACCTCTTCCATGACGGCGGCGGTGTGCAGCAAGGCCTTCGACGGAATACAGCCCACGTTCAGGCAGACGCCGCCCAGCGTGGAGAAGCGCTCGACCAGCACGGTGTTCATGCCCAGATCGGCACTCCGGAAGGCTGCCGAATAACCACCCGGGCCGGAGCCCAGCACGAGCATGTCGCATTCGATGTCCGCGCCGCCGGCGTGCTTGGCGGCTTGCGGTGCGGGTGCCGATGCAGCCGGCGCGGCAGCAGGCGCTGCGGCAGGAGCCGGTGCTTGGGCCGGCGCCGCGGGTGCAGCAGCGGCGCCGGCTTCCGCCGTGGCAATCACCGTGCCTTGGCTGACCTTGTCGCCCACCTTGATCTTGACCTCGACGATCTTGCCCGCCACGTCCGACGGCACGTCCATGGTCGCCTTATCGGTCTCCAGCGTGATCAGCGCCTGATCGACGGTGACGGCATCGCCCGCCTTCACCATCACTTCAATGACGTCCACGTCTTTGTAGTCGCCGATATCCGGCACCTTGATTTCCACCACGCTCATTCCTGACTCCTTGTTCTTGTCGTCGGCTGCAGGCACTGCCTTGGCCGCCGACGCTTTCAATCCTGCAGACGTATCGTGTGCACTTCGATCGGGCCGCCCGAACTCTTGTCGAACTCCACGCCAGCGGACACGCCCACCTGCGCGATATCCGCCGCCGTCTTGCCCGGCATATCAAACACCGCCGACATGGCGCCCAACGCAAAATTGCGCCCCGAGCCGATACCCCAGAAACGGTCGAACGAAAACACCTCGCGGTACGAATAGACGCCATAGATGCCGGTTACGTTGGCGATCAGGCAGGTGATCTGCGACGACTCGTAGGGGTCGTCATCGTCTTCCTTGGTGTTGACGAAATACTCGTCCTTGAGCTTTTCATGCACCTTGAGGAAGGTCCGGAAGACGTCGTCGCGCGTGCTGAGCCGGCACTCATCGGCCAATCCGGTCAGCAGACTGCGCATGACCGGAAAATGAGCCGTCGTACCCGCCAGCGCAATCAGCGACTCACCCACCTGGAAGATCTTCTGGTTCTGTTCGTAGCCGCGCGCCAAGCGCGTATCACCGAAGGTCACCAACGAATCGGCTGCGATTGCCACTTCGCCGTCTTTCTTGACTACCACGCACGTTGTCATGTCGTCCTCGCCAAAAGTCAGCCGACCGAGCACGGCACGCTCAGGCTCGAAGCCAGATGCGTGCCGCGCCCGTGCAGGCTTACAGGCTGACGCGGCGGAAGTCCGCCAGCACGCTGGCCAGATACGCGTTGAAGCGTGCAGCCTCCGCGCCGTCGATTACGCGGTGATCGTACGACAGCGACAGCGGCAGCGTCAGGCGCGGCACGAACTGCTTGCCGTCCCACACCGGCTTCTGATAGCCACGCGACAGACCCAGGATGGCCACTTCCGGCGCGTTGATGATCGGCGTGAAGTTCGTGCCACCAATGCCGCCCAGCGACGAGATCGAGAAGCAGCCGCCCTGCATCTGGTCCGGCTTGAGTTTGCCTTCGCGCGCAGCCTTGGACAGGTCCGCCATTTCCTTGGCGATGTCGATCAGGCCCTTCTTGTCCGCATCGCGGATCACCGGCACCACCAGCCCGTTGGGCGTATCCGCTGCAAAACCGATGTGGAAGTACTGCTTGAAGACCAGGTTGTCGCCGTCCAGGCTGGCATTGAAGGTCGGGAACTTCTTCAGTGCGCCCACAACCGCCTTGATCACGAACGCCAGCATCGTGAACTTCACGCCAGCCTTTTCGTGGTCCTTGTTCATCTGCACGCGGAAGGCTTCCAACTCGGTGATGTCCGCTTCGTCGTTGTTCGTGACGTGCGGGATCATGACCCAGTTGCGGTGCAGGTTTGCGCCCGAGATCTTCTTGATGCGCGACAGCGGCTTCGGATCGACCGGGCCGAACTTGGTGAAGTCCACCTTCGGCCACGGCAGCAGGTTCAGTTCGCCGCCGCCGGCCGGTGCAGCTGCAGCAGCCTTGCCCGGCGCTGCGGCCTGGCCACTCATCACGCCCTTGACGTAGCGCTGCACGTCTTCCTGCGTGATGCGGTTCTTCGGGCCCGTACCGCCGACGAGGTTGACGTTCACGCCCAGTTCACGCGCGTACTTGCGCACCGACGGGCTGGCGTGGGCGGCCTTGCCCACCGTGCCGACGGTGTCGGCGGTGTAAGTTGCAGGCGCTGCGGCCGGAGCGGCAGCGGGCGCAGCCGCAGGGGCTGGGCTCGGTGCAGCGGCTGCCGGTGCGGCTGTGGGTGCCGATACTGGAGCTTGCACGGGTGCCGATGCAGCGGCCGCGCCGCCGGCACCTTCCAGCACGACGATCAGCGTGCCTTGCGACACGGCATCGCCGACCTTCACGCGGATTTCCTTAACGGTCCCCGCAGCCGGCGACGGCACATCCATCGTGGCCTTGTCCGATTCGAGCGTGATCAGCGACTGCTCGGCTTCCACCTTGTCGCCCACCTTCACGCTGATCTCGATGACCGGCACGTCGGTGTAGTCGCCGATATCCGGCACCTTCACTTCCACCGTGCCGCCACCTGCTGCTGCCGACGCGGGGGCCGGCGCTTGTGCAGCGGGTGCGGGAGCGGGAGCGGGCGCAGCAGCGGCCGGAGCCGGTGCGGGCGCAGCCTGGGGTGCCGGGGCCGGAGCAGCCGCAGCGCCCTGCTCTTCAAGCAGCAGCACCAGCGAGCCTTCCGACACGGCATCGCCCACCTTGATCTTCACTTCCTTGACGACGCCGCTCTTGGGCGACGGCACGTCCATGGTCGCCTTGTCCGATTCCAGCGTGACCAGCGAATCCTCAGCGTTGACGGTATCGCCCGCCTTGACCAGCACTTCGATCACCGGGACGTCTTTGTAGTCGCCGATGTCCGGCACCTTGATTTCTACGACTTGACTCATTCTTCTGTCTCCAGAGGGTCTGGCGGCGGGTGCGTCCGGCGGCGGGCACAAACTGCTCCGCAGGCTACCGCATCGTGCAGGCAAATGCACGTCGCGGAAAGTCTGCCGAGGCAGTGCCCGGCCGGGGACGCAACCCGCGCGCCCGGCGGCTCCGTTATACGGTCATCGGGTTGGGCTTGTTCGGATCGAGGTTGTACTTCTTCAGTGCCTCGGCCACCTTTTCGCGCGGCAGCACGCCTTCATCGGCGAGCGCCTTGAGCGACGCAACCGTCACCCAATAGCGGTCCACCTCGAAGAAGTGGCGCAGCTTCTCGCGGGTATCCGAGCGGCCGAAGCCGTCGGTGCCCAGCACCACGTAGCGACGCGGTACGAAGGCGCGGATCTGCTCGGCGAACGTACGAACGTAGTCGGTCGATGCGATGACCGGGCCGCGTGCGTTCTTGAGGAGCTTCTCGACGTGCGACTCGCGTTGCGGAGCGGTCGGGTTGAGCAGGTTCCAGCGTGCGGTGGCGTTGCCTTCGCGGGCCAGCTCGGTAAAGCTCGGGCAGCCCCACAGGTCGGATTCGACACCCCAGTCCTTCTTGAGCAGCTCAGCAGCTGCAATCACCTCACGGAAGATCGTGCCCGAGCCCAGCAGTTGCACGCGCGGTGCGTTGCTGTTTTCGACGCCCTTCTTGAACTGGTACATCCCCTTGATGATGTCGGCCTCGACACCCGCCGGCATTTCCGGGTGCTCGTAGTTCTCGTTCATCACCGTCAGGTAGTAATAGACGTCTTCCTGCTCGACATACATACGGCGCAGGCCGTCTTGCATCACCACCGCCAGTTCGTACTGGAAGGTCGGGTCATACGAGATGCAGTTCGGGATGGCAGCGTGGTACACGTGCGAGTGACCGTCTTCGTGCTGCAGGCCTTCGCCGTTCAGCGTCGTGCGGCCAGCGGTGCCGCCCAGCAGGAAGCCGCGCGAGCGCATGTCACCAGCGGCCCAGCAGAGGTCGCCGATACGCTGGATGCCGAACATCGAGTAGTAGATGTAGAACGGGATCATCGCCACGCCATGCGTCGAATACGACGTGGCGGCCGCGATCCAGTCGCACATGGCGCCGGCTTCGTTGATGCCCTCTTGCAGCACCTGACCCGTCTGCGATTCCTTGTAGAACATCAGTTGGTCGTGATCCTGCGGCACGTACTTCTGGCCTTCCTGGTTCCAGATACCGACCTGGCGGAACAGACCTTCCATACCGAACGTGCGCGATTCATCCGGCACGATGGGCACGACGTGCTTACCGACGTTCTTGTCCTTGAGCAGGATGTTCAGAATGCGCACGAAGGCCATCGTCGTGGACACTTCGCGGCCTTCGCCCGTGGCCTTGAGCAGCGCGTCGAACGCCGACAGCGCCGGCACTTGCAGCGGGTCAGCCTTCTGGCGACGGGCCGGCAGGTAGCCGCCCAGATCCATGCGCGCCTTGCGCATGTATTCGAGTTCCTTCGAGCCTTCTTCGAACTTAACGTACGGAACGTGCTCGAGCTGGTCATCAGCCACCGGGATGTTGAAGCGATCGCGCAGCTTGCGGATAGCGTCCACCGGCATCTTCTTCTGCTGGTGGGCGATGTTCATCGCTTCACCGGCTTCGCCCATGCCATAGCCCTTGATGGTCTTGGCGAGGATGACGGTCGGCTGGCCCTTGTGGTTGCTCGCCGATTGGAATGCCGCGTAAATCTTGTGCGGATCATGGCCGCCACGGTTCAGCGCCCAGATGTCGTCGTCGGACCAGTCGGCCACCATGGCCTTGAGTTCCGGCGTGTTGAAGAAATGCTCGCGCACGTAGGCGCCGCTCTTCGACTTGAAGGTCTGGTACTCGCCGTCGACGCATTCCATCATGCGGCTCATCAGCAGGCCCTTGGTGTCGCGAGCGAGCAGCTGATCCCAGCGGCTGCCCCAGATGACCTTGATGACGTTCCAGCCGGCGCCGCGGAATTCGCTTTCCAGCTCTTGAATGATCTTGCCGTTGCCGCGCACCGGGCCGTCCAGGCGCTGCAGGTTGCAGTTGATCACGAAGACGAGGTTGTCCAGCTTCTCACGGCCGGCCATGCCGATTGCGCCCAGCGATTCCGGCTCGTCGGTTTCGCCGTCGCCCAGGAAGGCCCAGACCTTGCGGTTTTCCCAGTTCTGGATCAGGCCGCGGCTGGCCAGGTACTTGGTGAAACGCGCCTGGTAGATCGCCATGATCGGGCCCAGGCCCATCGACACGGTCGGGAACTGCCAGAAATCCGGCATCAGCCACGGGTGCGGATACGACGAGATGCCCTTGCCGTCCACTTCCTGGCGGAAGCTGTCGAGCTGTTCTTCCGACAGGCGGCCCAGCAGGAAAGCGCGCGAGTACACGCCCGGCGCCGAGTGGCCCTGCACAAAGACCATGTCGCCGCCGTGCTTGCCCGACGGGGCGTGCCAGAAGTGGTTGTAGCCGACGTCATACAGCGTGGCTGCAGACGCGAACGACGAGATGTGGCCACCGACGTTGGTGTCCTTGTTCGCACGCAGCACCATCGCCATGGCATTCCAGCGGGTGTAAGAACGGATGCGGTGCTCGATTTCCTGGTCGCCGGGAATGCGGTCCTGGTTTTCGACCGGAATCGTATTGATATAGGGGGTCTCTGCGTGCAGCGGCGAGGTCACGCCGTTGATGCGCGCGTACTCGATCTGCTTATCAAGGAGGAACGCCGCGCGCTGCGGGCCTTCCGCGCCGATGACGCCTTGCAGCGCCTCCAGCCATTCCTTGGTCTCCTGGGGATCGACGTCGCTGGCGCGCGTGGCGCCCAGGACTTGTTCTGGTACGGCCGACATGGCGGTCTCCTTGGTAGCAGTAACGGTAGGTGCGTCTCTTTAGATTGGGGGTACCCCAACTTTTGCGCTGATTCTATGGGCACCCGCAAATGCAGCACAAGAGGAATTTTCAAATTGCGATATGGTTTTTTATAATGCGGAATATTGCGGCGCTGCAAAACAAATCACTTTTAACGCTGCAGCGCAGCATTTTCCCGCTGGTGAAATGTGCCTCACCAAGCGGTTTCCCCAAGCGACCAGCAGGTTAATTGCCGTTACACTTGGTTTTGCGCAGTTGCACAGATGTCCACACCTTTACCTCCGCAGAATTCCGGCGTTCGTCCGCCCATCATGCTTTCCCCCTCCCACGCCTCACAGGATTCGGCTGCACCCGAGCCGGCGAAACCTGCCTCGCCCCCGGCGATCTCGGTTTCGGTGCCTGCGCCCGAATTGCCGCCCGAAAACGGTGGGCGCCCCAACGTGCCGCGCCGCCTGTGGATGACACGCCTGAGCCGGCTGTGGACGACCAACTGGTTCATGTTCATTCCGCTGGTGGCTATCGTCCTGTTTGCCGGCGCGATGATCTTCATCCTGTATCAGTTGCACGCCACCGAAGTGCAGCAGCAGCGCGACGCCCTCTACCGCGATGCCGCCTGGGCCGAGCAGAAGGTGCGCCTGTCCCTGCAAAGCAACCAGGATCAAGTGGCGGCGCTGGCGCGCGACATTGGCGCCGCGCAGTTGGACCCAAGCGCCTACCGCGACGCCGCGCGCCAACTGCTGCGCGAAAACCCCGAGTTGGTCTTCATCAACTGGCTGGACGCCACCCGCCGCCCGCGCTGGGCCTTCCCGGCCAGCTCTGAGTTTGTCACCCGGGTGCGCGAGACGCGCGATCACCCGCTCGAAGCCGAGATCCAATCCGCCTATGATGCCGCGCGTGAGACGCAGCGTGCCGTCTACTCGCGCCCGATCCAGAACGAACGCGGCGAGAGCTTCATGCTCATGGAAGTGCCGATCGTGCGGGACAACGAGTTCCTCGGCACGGTGGGCGCCATGTACTCCGTCACCGGCATCCTCACGCAACTGCTGCCGGGTGAACTGACCGATCGCTACCGGTTCTCCCTGGTCGACAAGAACAACGTGATTCGCGCCAGCACGTCGCTGCGCCCGGTGCCCAAGGCCGCGGCCTCGTACGAGGTGCTGCTGGACCCGCCGGGGCATTCGCTGTCGCTGCGGGCCGAAGCGTATCCGGCGCCGTCCAATCTGCCCAACAACATGCTGATGTGGCTGGTGGCGGGCCTGTCGTGCTTCGTGATCTGGAGCTTGTGGAGCGTCTGGCGGCACACCAGCCGCCGCTCCGAAGCACAGCGCGCCCTGCTGGCGGAAACCTCGTTCCGCCGCGCCATGGAGAACTCCATGGTGATCGGCATGCGCGCGCTCGACCTCAACGGCCGCATCACCTACGTCAACCCTGCCTTCTGCCGCATGATCGGCTGGACCGAGGCGGAACTGGTTGGCCGCATGCCACCCTTCCCATACTGGCCACCCAACGAAATCGGCGAGATGCAGAAGCACATCGAGCTGACCCTGCGTGGCAAGGCCCCGGCCAACGGCATGGAACTACGGATGATGCGCCGCGACGGCACGAGCTTCTATGCACGGATGTACGTCTCACCGCTGATCGATGCACGTGGCCGGCACACTGGCTGGATGAGTTCGATCACCGACATCACCGAACCGAAGCGCGCGCGCGAAGACCTGGCCGCCGCGCACGATCGCTTCACCACGGTGCTGGAGAGTTTGGACGCCGCCGTGTCCGTGCTGTCCACCGACAAGGCCGAGCTGCTGTTTGCCAACCGCTACTACCGCCAGCTGTTCGGCTGGGAGGCCTTCGGCCACCTGCAACTGTCCGGCCAAGACGTCAACACGGAAGACGTCTCCAGCGATGCGCTCGACATGGTGGACGGCTACGCGGGCCTGCCCGCCTCCGAGCTGACGCCACACGCCGCCGACGCGCGCGAAATCTACGTCCCAGCGATGCAGAAATGGTTTGAAGTGCGCCGCCGCTACATCCAATGGGTGGACGGCCACCTCGCGCAGATGCAGATCGCCACCGACATCACCGTGCGCAAGGCTGCCGAAGAAATGACGCGCCAGCACGAAGAACGCCTGCAGTTCACTAGCCGCCTGACGACCATGGGCGAGATGGCCTCGTCGCTGGCGCACGAGCTGAACCAGCCGCTGGCCGCCATCAACAACTACTGCATGGGTGCAGTCGGCCGCCTGAAGAGCGGGCGCAGCACGGCGGAAGAGCTGATTCCGGTGCTGGAAAAGACCTCCGCCCAGGCGGTGCGCGCCGGCACCATCATCCAGCGCATCCGCGGTTTCGTGAAGCGCAGCCAGCCGCAGCGGCGCGAATCCGACCTGCGCGACATCGTGGCCGACGCCGTCGGCCTGGCGGAGCTGGAGGCCACGCGGCGCGGCATCACCATCCTCACGCGCCTGCCAGCCGACCTGCCGCACCTGTACGTCGACCCGGTGCTGATCGAGCAGGTGCTGGTCAACCTGCTGAAGAACGCCGCCGAAGCGATGGCTGCGCACCCGCGCCTGCGCGCCGCGAGCGTCCTGCGCCTGCACGCCAACCTCATCGAGGACCCGGATAACTCCGTGCTGATTGAAGTCATCGACCAGGGCCCGGGCGTGGACGACAGCACCAAGGAACGCCTGTTCGAGCCCTTCTTCAGCACCAAATCCGACGGCATGGGCATGGGCCTGAACATCTGCCGCTCCATCATAGAATCCCACCTCGGCAGGCTCTGGGTAGAAAACAATGCCGATGGCATCGGCTGTACGTTTAAAATCATCCTGCCGCTGAATCCGCTGTAACCCGCTGTAAATCGTTTTTAAAACAGAACGTAGACCGAGGACTCTCCATGAGCACAACGCCCGCAGCAGTTGCTCCGCGCAACGAAACCGTGTTCGTCGTCGACGACGATGAAGCCATGCGTGACTCATTGACGTGGCTGCTCGAAGGCAACGGTTACACCGTGCGCACCTACCGCAGCGCTGAAGAATTTCTCGTGGACGACAAGCGCACCGAAGGCGTCGGCTGCCTGATCCTCGACGTGCGCATGCAGGGCATGAGCGGCCCCGAGCTGCAAGACCGCCTCATGGCCGAGAACAGCCGCCTGCCGATCGTGTTCGTGACCGGCCACGGCGACGTGCCGATGGCGGTATCGACCATGAAGAAGGGCGCGGTCGACTTCATCGAGAAGCCGTTCGACGAATCGGAACTGCGCGAACTGGTCGAGCGCATGCTCAGCAAGGCCCGCTCGGAAGACTCCGTTGCGCGCGAGCAAAAGGCCGCCAAGGACCTGCTCGGCCGCTTGACCACGCGTGAGCAACAGGTGCTCGAGCGCATCGTTGCCGGCCGCCTGAACAAGCAGATCGCCGATGACCTGGGCATTTCCATCAAGACGGTGGAGGCGCACCGCGCCAACATCATGGAAAAGCTCAACGTGAACACGGTCGCCGACCTGCTGCGCTTGGCCCTCTCGCGCAATAGCTGATTCATTTTGTGGGCCGGTTGTGAGCAACCAGGGCGGCTGGAAGGGAGGCGCCGATTTATAATCGCGGTTTGCCCTCTCCCTCCTCCGCCCAGCCATGACCGCCCAACTCATTGACGGCAACGCGCTTGCCAAACAACTCCGCGCCGAAGCCGCGCAACGCGCCGCCGCCCTCACCGCGCGCGGCCACCAGCCCGGCCTCGCCGTCATCCTCGTCGGCGAAGACCCGGCCAGCCAGGTCTACGTGCGTAACAAGATCAAGGCGTGCGAAGACAATGGCTTCCTCTCCGTCTTCGACCGCTACCCCGCTGACCTGACCGAAGCGGACCTGCTCGGCCGCATCGATGCCCTGAACCGCGACCCGCGCATCCACGGCATCCTGGTCCAGCTCCCGCTGCCCAAGCACATCGACAGCCACAAGGTGCTCGAAGCCATCGCGCCCGAAAAGGACGTCGACGGTTTCCACGTCGCCAACGCCGGCGCGCTGATGACCGGCGCCCCGCTGTTCCGCCCGTGCACGCCGTATGGCTGCATGAAGATGCTGGAATCGGTCAACTACCCGGTGCGCGGCGCCAATGCCGTGGTGGTGGGTGCCTCGAACATCGTCGGCAAGCCGATGGCGATGCTGCTGCTGCAGGCCGGCGCCACCATCACCATCTGCAACAGCAAGACGCGCGATCTGGCCGCCCACACGCGTGAGGCCGACATCATCGTGGCCGCCGTGGGCCGCCGCAACATCATCACCGCCGACATGGTCAAGCCGGACGCCGTCGTCATCGACGTGGGCATGAACCGCGACGATGCCGGCAAGCTCTGCGGCGATGTCGACTTTGCGGGCGTGAAGGAAGTCGCCGGCTACATCACCCCCGTGCCGGGCGGCGTCGGCCCGATGACGATCACCATGCTGCTGATCAACACCTTGGAAGCCGCTGAACGTGTTGCCGCGGGAGCCTCGCTGGCAGCGTAAGCTTCACTTTCCACCATTGGAAACGGAAAAAGCGTCCCAACCTGCTGGATCGGACGCTTTTTTTGCACCCGATTTTTCCTACTGAGCCCGCCATGACCGACATTTCGCTCCAAGCCAATAATCCGCTGCTCGATTTCTCCGGTCTGCCGCGCTTTGCGGACATTCGCCCCGAGCACATCACGCCGGCCATCGACGTGCTGCTCGAGCGCGCAGCGGCCGCGGTTGCCAAGGTCAAGGACCCAGCCACCCCGGTCAGCTGGAACACCGTCGTCACCGCTCTGGAAGATGCCACCGAGCCATTGGGCCGCGCCTGGGGCGTGGTCGGCCACCTGAGCGCCGTGGTTGACACGCCAGCCTTGCGCGAGGCGCATGCCGCCAACCTGCCGCGTGTGACCGAGTTCTGGTCGGGCCTGGGGCAAGACCTTGAATTGTTCGAGAAATACAAGGCCATCGCACAAAGCGCCGAATACGCCACACTCACTTCCGCCCGCAAGAAGCTGCTCGACAATGAACTGCGCGGCTTCCGCCTGGGCGGCGCCGAACTGCCGGAAGATCAGAAGCCGCGCTTTGCCGCCATTCAGGAACAGCAGGCGCAACTGACCAAGGCCTTCAGCGACCATGTGCTGGATGCCACCAACGCCTATGCGCTGCTGATCAACGACGAAGCCCGCCTGGCCGGCCTGCCCGACGATGCTAAGCAAGCCGCGCAGGAAGCCGCCCGCCGTGACAACCCGAACGCTACGGGCTGGAAGTTCACGCTGCATTTCCCGTCGTACTTCCCGGTGCTGCAATATGCAGACGACCGCGCACTGCGCCGCACGCTGTACGAAGCCAACGTCACGCGCGCGTCCGAACTGGGCGCGCAATACGGCGGCGGCAAGGCTGAATGGGACAACACCGCCAACATGGCCGAGCAGCTCGCGCTGCGCACGGAAGAGGCGCACATGCTCGGCTATCGCAACTTCGGCGAGGTGTCGCTCGTGCCGAAGATGGCGGACTCGCCCGAAGACGTGCTGCGCTTCCTGAGCGAACTGGCCGACCGCGCCCGCCCGTTCGCTGAGAAGGACTGGGCCGAGCTGCAAGCCTTCGCCAAGACCACTCTCGGCATCGACAAGCTGGAACCGTGGGACATGGCCTATGCGTCGGAAAAGCTGCGCGAAGCGCGCTATGCCTTCTCCGAGCAGGAGGTGAAGCAGTACTTCCCGGAACCCGCCGTACTGGATGGCTTGTTCGAGGTTGTGCAGACGCTGTTCTCGGTCAAGATCCGCCCGGAGCAGGCCGAGGTGTGGCACCCGGACGTACGCTTCTTCCGCGTCGAATCTGCACAGGGCGAGCTGCTCGCCCAGTTCTACATCGACCTGTATGCCCGCGAAGGCAAGCGCGGCGGCGCCTGGATGGATGACGCCCGCGGTCGCAAGCTGCTGGATGATGCTGGCGTGCAAACCCCGGTGGCCTACCTCACCTGCAACTTCTCCGGCCCGGTCGGCAACAAGCCCGCGCTGTTCACGCACGACGAGGTCATCACCCTCTTCCACGAATTCGGCCACGGCCTGCATCACATGCTCACGCGCGTGGACGAGCTGGGCGTGTCCGGCATCAACGGTGTGGAATGGGATGCGGTGGAACTGCCCTCCCAGTTCATGGAGAACTTCTGCTGGGAGTGGGAAGTGCTCTCGCGCATGACCCGCCACGCGGAGACCGGTCAGCCGCTGCCGCGCGCCCTGTACGACCGCATGCTGGCCGCGAAGAACTTCCAGAACGGCATGATGACGCTGCGCCAGATCGTGTTCTCGACGTTCGACATGCACCTGCATACGGACTTCGACCCGAAGGGTCCGACGTCGGTGCTGGAACTCTCACGCCAGGTCAACAACCGCTTCCATGTCGTACCGCAGGCGGAGCTGTCACGCTGGCCGAATACGTTCAGCCACATCTTCGCGGGCGGCTACGCGGCTGGCTACTACAGCTACAAGTGGGCCGAGGTGCTGTCGGCAGATGCCTACGCGGCATTTGAGGAAGCCGGCAAGTTGAGTGGCTCGGTACTCGACGCCGAAACCGGCGCGCGCTACCGCCGCGAAGTGCTGGAAGTCGGCGGCAGCCGCCCGGCCATCGAATCGTTCACCGCCTTCCGCGGGCGCGCGCCGAGCATCGACGCGCTGCTGCGTCACGGTGGCATGGTGGCGGAAGCCGCCTGACGGTCTACGTAGCAAGAACAACGCCGCTTCGCGCGCAAGCCGAAGCGGCGTTTTTCATTGGGGCAAGCGGAAATCGACGTGCGCTGGCCTGCCCGGCAGTGACAGCGTTGCATGCGGCGCCGGCGCGCGAGCCACCACTTGGCCTCGCCGCATGACCAGCGTGCGCGTTGCGCGCAAGCGGATCGCCTCGATTGGGTCGCGCGCATCCAGCACCACCAGGTCTGCATGGCACCCCGGTACGATGCCGTAACGCTCCAACCCCAGGATCCGCGCGGGGGCTTCTGTCACCGCTGCAAAACACTGGCGCATGGCGTCTTGCCCGGTCATCTGCGCGACGTGCAAACCCATATGCGCAACCTCCAGCATGTCGCCGGAGCCCAGGCTATACCACGGGTCCATCACGCAATCGTGACCAAATGCGACATCGATACCGGCAGCCAGCAGTTCCGGCACACGCGTCATGCCACGCCGCTTCGGATACGTATCGGACCGCCCCTGCAGCGTGATGTTGATCAGCGGATTGGCAATCGCCGCCACACCCGCCTCGCGCATCAGCGGCAGCAGCTTGCTGACGTAGTAGTTGTCCATCGAGTGCATCGACGTGAGGTGCGAGCCGGCCACTCGCCCATGCAAACCCAGGCGATGCGTCTGCGCGGCGAGCACCTCGATATGGCGCGAGAGCGGATCGTCGGACTCATCGCAATGCATGTCGATGCGCAGGCCGCACTCGGCAGCAAATTCACAGAGCAGGCGGATGGACTCGGCGCCATCGGCCATCGTCCGCTCGAAATGCGGGATGCCTCCAACGACATCCACGCCCATGCTGATGGCGCGCTTGAGGTTGTCAAAGGCGCCCGGGCTGCGTAACAGGCCGTCTTGCGGGAAAGCGACAAGCTGCAGATCCAAATATGGCGCCACCTGCCGCTTGACGTGTAGCAGCGCCTCGACGGCCAACAACCGCGGGTCGCACACGTCCACATGGGAACGGATTGCCAGCAGGCCGCGCGCCACGGCCCAGTCGCAGTAACGCAGGGCGCGTTCGACCAGCGCGTCTTGCGTGAGCGTTGGTTTGAGTTCGCCCCACAGCGCGATGCCTTCAAGCAGCGTGCCGGACTGGTTCACGCGCGGTAAACCGTACGACAAGGTCGCATCCATGTGGAAGTGCGCATCGACGAACGGTGGGCTGACCAATGCCCCCGCTGCGTCGAACTCCTGCGCGCCATGCGCGGGCAACTGCGGCTGCACTGCCTCGATCCGTCCGGCGGTGATGCCGATATCGATGCCAGTAAGGCCGTCGGGCAAGCTGGCGTTGCGAATCACGAAATCCATACGGGCTCCTCATGCAACATGGCTGCCAATCTACCTCAAGCGGGTATGGCGGTGGCATGGGCGCTTGATGGCACAATACGCTCGATTTAGACGGCGCCGTTTGTATGCGCCGTCGCCATTTGCAAGGACCGATCCCCCATGCGTGTCGCCACCTGGAACGTCAACTCCCTCAAAGTCCGCCTGCCGCAAGTGCTGCAATGGCTGGCAGAACGCGAAGCCGACGGCACGCCCATCGACCTGCTCTGCCTGCAGGAACTCAAGCTGCCGGATGACCGCTACCCGCTGGCAGAGTTGGACGCCGCGGGCTACGCGTCGCTCTTCACGGGCCAGAAGACCTACAACGGTGTCGCCATCCTCGCGCGCAAGGCTGCTGTGCCCGAGGGTCGCGACGTGGTGAAGAATATTCCCGGCTTTGCCGACGATCAGCAACGCATCGTGGCCGCCACCTATGACGTAGCCGGCGGCCCGGTCCGCGTGATCTCCGCCTACATCCCCAACGGCCAGGCGCTGGACTCCGACAAGTTTGTCTATAAGCTGCGCTGGCTTGAAGCCCTGCAAGCATGGCTGAAAGACGAAATGGCTGCGCACCCCCGTCTGATGCTGCTGGGCGACTTCAATATCGCCCCGGAAGACCGCGACGTGCACGACCCGAAGAAGTGGGAAGGCCAGAACCTGGTGTCGCCGGAAGAACGTGCGGCGTTTCGCGCGATGCAGAGTGCCGGGCTGGTCGACGCCTTCCGCATGTTCGAGCAGGAAGACAAGCTGTTCTCTTGGTGGGATTACCGGATGTTCGGCTTCAGGCGCAATGCCGGCCTGCGCATCGACCACATCATGCTGTCACCCGAGCTCGCCAAGCTGTGCGAGTCGTGCCATATCGACAAGGTGCCGCGAGCGTGGGAGCAGCCATCCGACCACACGCCGGTGGTCGCTGCGCTGCGCGACGCATAAGGTAGGTTCGGCATGGCATCCACCTTCAAGCACCGCAACCTGCCGCATCTGCTGCTGCGCGCGCGCGAGACCTTCATGGCGCGCTTCCGGCCGATCCTGCGCGAACACGGCATCACCGAACAGCAATGGCGTGTGCTGCGCACGCTCAACGACACCGGCGACATGGAGCCCAATCAGCTCGCCGATGCGTGCCTGATCCTGAGCCCGAGCCTGACGCGCATGCTGGCGGCAATGGAGCAGTCCGAGATGATCGTACGTACGCGATCGTCGGTGGATCAGCGCCGGCAGGTGATTTCGCTCACGCCCAAGAGCCGCAGGTTCCTGGCCGATGTGGAGCCGCAAGTGGACGCGGAGTATGCGCGCATCGAAGCCCAGCTTGGACGCGCGCGTCTGGATGCGCTCTATGTCGCCATCGACGAATCCATCCGAGTGATGGAAACGCACACGCCGATGTCCCGCTTTACCGGCGACGAATAACGCCGCTCAGTAAACGCTGCCGCCCGTCTGCGGCTTGGCGCCCTCGCCCTTGAACGCCTGAGCCAGTTGCTCGGCGCTGCGGGCCAGCAAGGTGACGTCTGTTCCGACAGCAACGAAGGTCGCTCCGAGCGACAGGTAGTGCCTGGCCTGCGCCTGGTCAGCCGAGAGAATGCCTGCTGCCCTGCCCGAGGCCACGATACGGCGAATCGTGTCGTCGATCGTCTTGCGGACTTCCGGATGGCCCGGCTCGCCCAGGTGGCCCATGGACGCAGCCAGATCCCCTGGTCCGATAAAGACGCCGTCTACCCCATCCACCGCAAGAATCGCGTCGAGATGCACCAGACTCTCGGTGGTTTCCACCTGCACGAGCGTGCACATCTCTGCGTTAGCACGGCGGAGGTAATCGTCAACGCGGTTCCAGCGTGACGCGCGGGCCAATGCGCTGCCCACGCCGCGCATGCCCTCGGGCGGATAGCGCATCGCCTCAACGGCCGCGCGGGCTTCGTCTGCGCTTTGCACCATCGGCACCAACAGTGTCTGTGCACCGATGTCCATCAGGCGCTTGATCTCGACGGCGTCATTCCAGGCCGGCCGCACGATCGGGTGCGAGGGATACGGCGCAACCGCCTGCAGCTGCGCCAATGTCGATTGCAGCTGGTTCGGCGCGTGCTCGTTGTCGATCAGCAGCCAGTCGAAGCCGGCCCCTGCGACGATCTCGGCAGGATACGGATGCGTCACCGCCAGCCAGAGGCCGATCTGCGGGCGGCGCTCAGCCAGCGCGCGCTTGAAGTGGTTCACCGGGAGCTGCATGACGGAAACATCCTTTGAGCGTTAGACGAAATGGCAGGCGATGCTGCCGAGCGGACCATAGTCGCAGTGGAATGTATCACCGGGGCGTGCAGGCACCGGGCGTGTGAACGAGCCCCCCAGAATGATTTGCCCGGGCTCCAGGGCCACGCCGTGCGGTGCCAGCTTGTTGGCCAGCCAGACCACGCCATTGGCCGGGTGGTTCAGCACACCCGCCGCCACGCCGGTCTCTTCAATCACGGCATTGCGCGACAGGATGGCACCGACCCAGCGCAGGTCCACATCGCGCATGCGGATTGGGCGGCCACCCATCACCACGCCGGCATTGGCGGCGTTATCCGCGATCGTGTCGAACACCTTGCGCGGGCGGCCGCTGTCCGGGTCGATCGACTGCGAACGCGCATCGATGATCTCCAGCGCCGGGATCACGTGATCCACCGCGTCGTACACGTCGAACAGCGTCACCTCCGGCCCCTCCAACCGCTTGCCGAGCACAAAGGCCAGCTCCACCTCCACGCGCGGCACGATGAAGCGGTTGGCGGGAATCTCGCTGCCGTCAGCAAAGAACATGTCGTCGAGCAGCGCACCGTAGTCTGGCTCGTCGATCTGCGAGGACTGCTGCATCGCGCGCGACGTCAGGCCGATCTTGTGGCCCTTCAGGCGTCGGCCCTCCTCCATCTTCATGGTCACCCATTCACGCTGGATGGCGTAGGCGTCTTCAATGGTGATCTCAGGGTGGTCGAGTGAGACCTGGCGGATCTGCTTGCGGTCGATCTCGGCTTGGTGCAGGCGACGCGCAATGGTCTGGATGATCGTGGGTTCGAGCATGGGTCAGGCTTTGCGAAAACGCGCGTGGATGTTGTTGTGCTTGTAGCTGCCGCCTTCGTCAAATTCGGTCAGCTCCATCGAGAGCGCCAGATAGCGGCGAGCAAAGGCTTCTGCAAAGTGCGCCTTGATCGCGTCGAACAACGCATCGCAGGCGGCTTTCTTGACCTCGGGCGTGCGGCCTGCACCGATCTTGAGCGTGACGTGGACGAAGGCGTCGTCTTCCTTGCCATCGGCAACGCGGTAGTCCGTCAACCGGATGGCACGCGAGCGGATGCCACCGGTCGGGAACACGCCGTTCTGCGCGATCAACGTCTCATTGATTGTCTGCAGCAGCTTGGGGATGCGGGCGTCTTCGCCCAGGTTGTCGGTGTATTCAACAATGACGTGCGGCATGGTGGTCTCCTGCTCAAGCTCCGGTTTGACCACGTTCGGGCAGCGGGAAGATCGCGTTGATCTGGCCCGTACCGGAACTGGGGAAATACTCGGTGATGACTTCGATGCCCTTGTCGTAGGCATCCCAGCCGAGCAGGCCGAGCAGCATGGCCGTGTCGTGCATGCCGCCCTCGCCTTCACACAACGATGCGTACTCGGGCAGCATCGCGCAGAAGGTCTTCCAATCGCCCTGCTTCCACAGTTCCACCACACGCAGGTCGACCTGTTTGAAGAACTCGCGGCTGATCTGGTGGATGGACTCTTCGGGGCTGCCGTTATCGTTGAAGCGATGCGAGAGCGATCCACTGGCCAGGAACGCGACGGTGCTGTCGCTGGCCTCGATGGCTTCGAGCAGCGCGGCGCCAAAGCGGCGGCTCTCGTCCAGCTTGTGCCACGCGCACCAGCCGGCAATCGACACGACCTTGAAGTGCTGGTCGCCGTTCATGTAGCGCATCGGCACCAGCGTGCCGTATTCGAGTTCGAGGCTGTCGATCTCGTGCGCACGCGTAAAGACACCGCGCGCGGTCGCCGTTTCTGCAATCAGGCGACCGAGCGCCGGGTTACCCGGATACGCATACCGCATGTCCTTGATGAAATGCGGCAGCTCGTTGCTCGTGTAGATGCCTTCGAAGCGCGCATTGCAGTTGACGTGATAGCCGGCATTGACCAGCCAGTGCACGTCGGACACGACGATGGTGTCCACGCCCAGA
Source organism: Ralstonia sp. AU12-08 (assembly GCF_000442475.1). NCBI lineage: Bacteria > Pseudomonadati > Pseudomonadota > Betaproteobacteria > Burkholderiales > Burkholderiaceae > Ralstonia > Ralstonia sp. AU12-08. The sequence continues at coordinate 26,025 of NZ_ASZV01000019.1, forward strand.
TCCCGGCAGCGCTGCCCGATGATGCGGTGCCCCTCGATGGCCGCTGCCCGGCAGCCATGATGCTTGCCGGGTAGCTCCGACAGATACATCGACGGTACGTGGGTAATCTTCGCGGCCAAGGCCAGCTTGCCCATGGTGTCTCCTTCCGCCCTTGTTTGACTGTGTGAGTTGGCGACCGAACGCCCTTACACGCCCCATCGGGGAATATGGTGGCTGCCCATCGAGATGCAGACATTCTTGATCTCGGCAAACACTTCCAGGCTGTACTCGCCGCCTTCGCGCCCCGTGCCGGATGCCTTCACCCCGCCAAATGGTTGACGCAGATCGCGCACGTTCTGGCTGTTGACGAACACCATGCCCGCCTCAATACCGCGCGCCAGGCGATGCACCTTGCCTACGTCCTGCGTCCAGATATACGAGGCCAGACCATATTCCACGTCGTTAGCGAGCTTCAGGCCGTCCGCCTCGTCCTTGAACGGGATCAGGCACGCCACGGGGCCAAAGATCTCTTCCTGGGCCACGCGCATGCGGTTATCGACGTTGGCCAGCACCGTAGGCGCGACAAAGTTGCCGTTCTTCAAGTGGTCAGGCAGGCCTGCAGGCTTGTCTGGGCCGCCGGCCAGAATCCTGGCGCCCTCCTGCTCGCCCAGGCGGATGTAACCCGTGACCTTCTCCCAGTGCGCGCGCGTGATCATCGAGCCGACGTTGGTCTTCTCATCCGCCGGATCGCCCACCACAAGGCGCTTGGCCCGCTCGGCAAACTTGCGCACGAAGTCGTCGTACACGCTCTCCTGCACGAAGATGCGCGAGCCAGCGGTGCAGCGCTCGCCGTTTATCGAAAAGATGGTGAAGAGCGATGCATCCAGCGCGCGGTCCAGATCCGCGTCGTCAAAGATCAGTACGGGCGATTTGCCGCCCAACTCCATCGAGAATTTCTTCAGGCCGGCGCGCTCCATGATCCGCTTGCCTGTGGCGGTGCCGCCCGTGAAGGACACCACGCGTACATCCGGATGCCGCACCAATGCATCCCCGGCGGTTGCGCCATAGCCTTGCACGACATTCAGCACACCCGGAGGAATGCCGGCTTCCAGCGCCAGACGGCCCAGTTGATCCGCAGTCAACGGCGACAGCTCCGACATCTTCAGCACCGCCGTGTTGCCCAATGCCAGACACGGCGCGACCTTCCACGTGGCCGTCATGAACGGCACGTTCCACGGCGAGATCAACGCACACACACCCACCGGCTGATACAGCGTGTAGTTCAGCATCTGATCGTCGACCGGATACGTGCGGCCGTTGATCTGCGTACACACCTCGGCAAAGAAGTGGAAGTTCTCCGATGCGCGCGGAATGAGTTGTTTGCTTGTCTGGGCGATGGGCAAGCCGGTGTCCATCGTCTCCAGCGCGGCCAGGTGCGGCACGTTCTGCTCAATCAGCTCGCCCAGGCGGCGCATCAGCTTGGCGCGTTGCTTGGCCGGGGTATTGGCCCAGGCGGGGAATGCGGCCTTGGCTGCGGCCACCGCCGCGTTGATCTCCGCCTCGCCGCCCGAAGCCACCTCGGCAATCGCCTCACCTGTGGCCGGGTTGGTGGTGATGAACCGCTCGGCACTATCGACCTGACGGCCATCGATCAAGTGTTTGACGGGGTCCATGCTCACGGGGTGCATGCGCGTGTTCATGCGGGCTCCTTGCTCGGTTGTTCTGCGGCGATGGTGCTGACCAATCGCCCGATACCTTCGATTTCGGTGACGACCTCGTCGCCGGGTTGCGTATCGGCCAAACCCTCGGGCGTGCCGGTCAGGATCATGTCGCCCGCTTCGAGCGTCATGAAGCTGGAGAACCATGCGATGAGCGCCGGGATGTCGAAGATCATGTCGCGCGTGCTGCCTTCCTGCGTGACACGGCCGTTGACGGTGGTGCGCAGGGCGAGGTTCATCGGATCGGGCACGTCATCGCGATCCACCAGCCACGGGCCAATGGGCGTGCAGGTGTCGCGGCTCTTCACGCGCAGATTCGGGCGATAGTAGTTTTCGAGGTAATCGCGGATGGCGTAGTCGTTGGCCACCGTGTAGCCAGCGACAACCTCATAGGCGCGTTCGCGCGGCACATTGCGCGCAGTCTTGCCGATCACCACCACCAGTTCGCACTCGTAGTGCATAAAGGCCACACCCGCCGGGCGCACGGTGTGGGCGCGGTGGCCGATCAGCGTGTTCGGCCCTTTCAGGAAAGCGAGCGGCTCCTCCGGTGCCTTGAAGGCGAGTTCCTTGGCATGGTCGGCATAGTTCAAGCCCAGCGCGAAGATAGTGCGCGGCTCAACCGGTGGCAACCAGATCACTTCGTTGTCATGCAGTACGCGGCCATCGGCAAGCTGCAAGCGAGTGTCGTCGCCAGGTACGGCGGTGGCCTGATGGATCGCGCCGTCATAGGCAATGCGTGCGCGCTTCATTGCAAGACCTCCTGCGCGTGCCTAACCAGCCGCGTCGTCAGTGTGCCAATGTGGGCAATGTCGATATCGATGCGGTCACCGGCACGGGCCAGCGGCGGGTTCTCGGGCATGCCGACAAGCAGCACGTCACCAGCTTCGAGCGTCATGAAGGCCGTCACGTCGGCCAGCAGTTGCGCGATCGGGCGCACCAGCGTTGCGGTCGAGGCGCGTTGCCTGATCTCGCCGTTAATACGCACGGTGATATCCAGTGCGTCCGCATTGGGCACATCGCTTCGATCCACCACCCAGGGGCCGATCGGGCAGAAACCATCACGACACTTGTGACGGATTGCCGGGCGGTAGTAGCTGGCATGCGGCACGGTCAGGTCATTGACGATGGTGTAGCCGGCAATGAATGCGTGGGCCTGCGCGGCGCTCACACGTGTGGCGGTGTGGCCAATCGCCACGCCCAGGCAGGCGCCTGCCCAGACCGCGTCAACATCGGCCGGCAGAACCACATCACGACCGTGCCCAACGTGCGTGTTGGCCGGCTTGAGATACAGGATGGGGGCTTTGGGTGGCGCTTGATAAGGCGGTGCCGAGAGCGCGTCGCCCAAGCTTTCCAGCTCGCCACGGTAGTTCAGCAACGCGCCGACAACCGTGCCGCCAACCGGTGGCAGCCAGTGCTGCGCGGCGCCCGCTTCAGCATCTCCAGGTGCCGTTGCCCAGGCGATTTCGCTCGCCCGACCATCCGGCAATGCCACTCTGCCTCGCCGCATCCCTGTCTCCTTGGCTTCGGGTCAGCATCAACGCTGCCCATATAATTAACATGTTAATCATCTAATCAGATGACGGCTCTGTCAAGTCGGGAAACACTGGAACATCGGCAATGAAAAAGCCGGTCACGCGGACCGGCTTTTTCAGAACGGTGGACGTGTGTCCACCATGCGGGCATATCGGACGCGCCGATGCCTGCGGAGGCAATCGACCACGCTCAAGCCACGGCGACGTGCACGCGCTTGACCACAACCGGTTGCGGTAAATCAGTCAACCCTTGAGATCGCTGCACGCCATCTGCGATGAGCACGCGCGCAGCATCCTGGATCCGATCCTGGCCGGCCTCAAAGGCCGCTTGAAGCGACAACACCTGATCACCTTCCAGGCCTTCCCACAGGGCCTCGCGCGTTGCCACGCAAGTCACCTTTTCGCCGTCGACCAATGCGTCGAACAGCAGGCCTTCGTTGTTGATGTCGTACGCCTCTTTCTTTTCGAACTTGATTTCCATCGTCAAAGCCCTCCGATTGCAATGGACAACAACGCACACGCCGTTGCGTGGAAACCGTGCGGGGGGGCCGGCACGATTCCGTCAAACAATGTGTCTGACCGCGAGATTCATTTTAACCACAGCTTGCGCTGCGCGTGCGAACCACATCGCCAAAGCCAGCGAACCCAAACAAGGGCGCTAGCTCGCCATCCCAGGCTGCATCAGGGCTCGCACACCCATCGCCATAGTTATGCTTTTTTGTCAGGACCGCGAGCGCCACCCGACTAAGCAAAGCGGGAGCCACATGCAAAGCCCGTGCCGACATGCTGACAAGGAGACCATCATGCGCATCCAACCACACTGTTTGCGACACTTTCGTGTCAGCGCAACACTGACATTGCTAGTACTGACAAGCGCCGCGCGCCCAGCGCCAGCCGCGGATTGCGCCGCGCTGCACGTCCAGAGCCCACCGCACACGGTTGCGGTTGTTGAACTCTATACATCCGAGGGTTGTAATAGTTGCCCTCCGGCTGACCGCTGGCTGAGCCGCACACCAGTCGATACGCTGCACTGGATTCCCCTCGCACTGCATGTGGACTACTGGGACGGTCTCGGCTGGAAAGACAGCTTCGGCCGCGCGGCCTTCTCTGAGCGGCAACGTGCGCTGGGCGATGCCACGCGCGCGCCAACAATCTACACGCCAGAGGTCTTCGTCTCTGACCGCGAGTTGCGCCGTTGGGCAGATCGCGCCGACTTCTCTCGCGCCATTGCGGCACGCAACGCACAGCCTGCCACGGCGGATATTGCACTCGATGCCACTGCAACGAACACGCCGCGTGCGGCACTGCAAACCCGCGCGCGCTTCACGTTGCGGCCGAGCGCAGCCAACGACTCCACCCCAACCGTCGCGTGGATCGCACTGACGCAAAACAACCTGGTGAGCCACCCGAGTGGCGGTGAGAACGGCGGCGTGGAACTACGCCACGACCATGTCGTAAGGGAATGGATCGGGCCAATCCGATTGACTGGCGCGAGCACGCAATGGCAGGGCGACATTCCCCTGCCCGCCAATGCGCACCCGACCGATGTGAGTGTGGTCGCCTTGATCGAGCGGCCACGCGACGCGGAAATCCTGCAAGCGGTTTCCGCGCCGCTATGCCATTAGGCGTAGGCGATCAGCGCGCCGTTTCCGAGGCCGGAGCGGCGCCTTGCTGCGGCGTGTGCAGCAGCGAGCGGCGACGTGCATAGCCGAAGTACACCAGCAGGCCGATCACCACCCAAACCACAAAGGCGATCCAGGTAACGGCCTGCAGATGACTCATCAGGAACAGGCACATGCCGATGGCCAGCAGCGGTACCACCGGCACGCCTGGGCAGCGGAAGCCGCGATGCAGGTCCGGACGCGTACGGCGCAGCACCAGCACGGCAACCGCGATGAGCGAGAACGCTGCCAGCGTGCCGATGTTGATCAGCTCGGCCAACACGTTCAGCGGCACGAACGCGGCGATCACCGCGAACACGATGCCGACCACCCACGTATTCAGGAACGGCGTTGCGTAGCGCGGGTGGATGTGCGACAGGCGCTTGGGCAGCAGACCGTCACGCGACATGGCGAAGATGATGCGGGTCTGGCCGTAAGCCATCACCAGGATCACCGTGGTCATGCCGATGATGGCGCCCAGGTCAACAAAGCCCGCGACCCAGCTTTCACCGGCCATCTGTAGCGCCAGCGACACCGGGTGGTCAACGCCTGCAAACTTCGTGAACGGCACGATACCGGTCATGATGGCAGCCACCACAACGTAAAGGACCGTGCAGACCGCCAGCGAACCGATGATGCCGATGGGCAGATCGCGCTTAGGGTTGCGCACCTCTTCCGCCGCAGAGGTCACTGCGTCGAAGCCGATGAAGGCAAAGAACACGATGGCTGCAGCACCGAACACACCCTCCATGCCGAACGGCATGAACGGCTGCCAGTTGGCCGGCTGCACGTGGCGCACGCCCACGAAGATGAACAACAGCACGACCGTCACCTTGATCACCACCATGATGTTGTTGGCACGCGCCGATTCACGCACGCCAAACGACAGCACCGTGGTGACAAGCAGCATGATCACCAGCGCAGGCAGGTTGAACAGCGTCTGCACGCCCGGGATTGCGCCCGGTGCCGCCGTCAGCGCCACCGGCAAATGCAAGCCGAAGCCCGACAACAGCGATTGGAAGTAGCCGGACCAGCCGACTGACACGGCGGAAGTCGCCAGCCCATATTCGAGCATCAGGTCCCAGCCGATGATCCAGGCAACCAGCTCGCCCATCGTTGCGTAAGCGTACGTGTAGATCGAGCCAGATACAGGGATGGTCGAGGCAAACTCGGCGTAGCACAGCGCGGCAAACCCGCAAGCCAGCGCCGCAACGATGAACGACAACGTGAGTGCGGGGCCCGCGGTCAGCGCGCCCGTGCCCGTGAGTACGAAGATGCCGGTGCCGATGATGGCGCCGACGCCCAGGAAGGTCAGGTCCAGGGGCCCGAGGACTTTCTTCAGGCCGGTATTGCTGTGGCCCGTGCGGATCATGTGATCCACGTTTTTGGTACGGAACAAACTCATTGACTGCGTCTCCTGTCTGCGTGCCTCCGTGGGTACGGATGCACTGTCGCGCACGTGTGGCGCGCGGCGGCGGATTTTTGCAAAAAGCGGGCATTTTACCCGCTGGCGACGTCCGCCCCTTCACATCGCCGTGATGCAGACAAGAAAATAGGACAATTCGTACCCGACTGACGTGCGTCACAACAACTCACGACAATTGAGGCTCACTCAACCGTGTCGGCGTCTTCTGTGAATAGCGTCTGTTGACGCGCGTGTGCATCGGACTCATACAAGCGCACGCCCACCCCCAGCAGCCGCACGGGAATCTGCCGCCGCTCGAAGCCCTGCGTCAGCAACTTCGCGAACACCGGCAACGACACTTTCGGGTGGATGCACTCAACCGTGGTCCCGCGAAAATCCGCAAAGCGCAGCTTGACGTAGGTCTTGTGGATCATGCCGGCAGCGCGGGCACGCTCAACGCGCGCGGCAAGCTGCTCGACGAGGATGATCAGCTCACGCTGGCAATCATCGAGCGTGCGCAGGTCCGTGGCGTACGTTTCTTCCACGCTGACGGACTTGCGGATCTGCGAGGGTTGCACCTGCCGGTGATCGATGCCGCGGCAAAGGTCATGCAGCCGAAAACCAAACACGCCGAAATGCTGTTGCAACCGGTCGGTGCCCCAACTGCGCAGATCCCCACACGTTTCAGCGCCCAGCCGGCGCAGCTTGGCGGCCGTCACCTTGCCCACGCCAAACAGGCGCTCCACCGGCAACTCGGCCACAAAGGCATCCACCTGTTCCGGCCGCACCACGAACAGGCCGTCGGGCTTCTTCCAATCACTCGCGATCTTGGCGATGAACTTGTTGGGTGCTACCCCGGCTGACACCGTGATACCGATCTCTTCCCGCACGCGGCGGCGGATGTCCTCTGCGATGCGCGTGCCACTGCCGGCAAGCATCGGGCTGTCGCTCACGTCGAGGTAGGCCTCGTCCAGCGAGAGCGGCTCAACCAGTGGCGTGTAGCTGTGATAGATGGCGAAGATCTGGCGCGCGACCTGGCGGTACTTGTCCATGGACGGCGGCACGATCAGCAAGTCCGGACAACGCTTGACGGCCTGCGACATGGGCATCGCGGAGTGGATGCCGAACTTGCGCGCTTCGTAGTTGCAGGTGGCCACCACACCGCGCCGCTCGGGCCGCCCGCCAACGGCCAGCGGCTTGCCGACCAGGCGCGGGTCATCGCGCATCTCGATGGCGGCGTAGAAGCAGTCGCAGTCGCAGTGGATGATCTTTCGCACGGCAGGAGGCCGTCAGGACGGGCTACAACAAGCCGCGTCAGATGCGGGCTTGCACGTTCAGGAGGAACGCAAGCGTACCAGCTTCCGCCGGGTGCGCGCCGAATGCGCACGCTCGGCGGCGCAACAATGCATTTCGCCGATACTGCAGCGCAGCATCGGCGAATGATGGGGCGGGAAGCGCGGCTTAACGGTTGATGTCGCGTGCCACGGCACCCAGCTCGTCGTTCAGCGCACGCTGCTCGTCGCCGGACAGGCCGCCATTGTGCTGGCTGGCCATGTCGTTGGTTTCCTGGCGGATGCGGCGCAGGCGGTCACGCAGGCCGTCGCCGCGGTACGGATCGATATAGCCCTGCGACTGGCGCACGTCGACGCGATGGAATTCCTCGGCGATGCGGCCCTGCACTTGGTCAAAGCGGGCGCGCGGATCAACCGGTGCCGGAGCCGGCGCGGGTTCGTGCACAACCACCGTGCGAGTTTGCTGCGGCGGGGCCACCACACAGCCGGCCATGGAAGCCGCCAGCACAGCACACAGGGTCAGACGCGGAAGAATCGACATGATTAGGCTCGTATTGTCGTTGTAGAGATGCGCAAGTCGCGCGAGGACTGACGCTATCTTACGAACCGCTTTGCGTAAAGCTGTGACGATTGGTAACAACACATCACAGCCACAACACCTCCGGTGGCTCGACCGGCGGCGGGGTTTCATCGGGCGACGGCAAATCAGGAGGAATACCCGGCGGCGATGGCTCGTCAGGGGGCGGAACAGTGTGTGCGGGATGCATCAGGCTGCGCGCGCGGCCCGCCCAATTGACTGACGGATTGGCGTAACGGCTGGCGGACATGGTTTCCCTCCGGGCAAAACGCATTGACAATCTAGTACGCGAACCCCACGCCAACAAGTCACCCTACCCGACCACGCATGCACGACCTGCCCACTGCCCGCTTCCAAGACCGCACGCTAGTCCGCATCGGCGATGTTGACGACCCGAGCGCGGACGGCTCTATGCTGCTGCTCGCACCGGAAGCTGGCGGCCGGCTCGCGCGCTGGCGCCATCTTGGTGAGGAGATCCTCTTCTGGCCGGAGCATGCGGACTGGTCCAACCCGGCCAAGGTACGTGGCGGCAATCCGCTGCTGTTTCCCTTCATCGGCCGGCACTTTGTCGATGGCGAGATCGGCCAGTGGCGCGACGCACGCGGACAACGACATGCCCTGCCGCAACACGGCTTTGCACGAGACCTGCCGTTTGAGGTGGAAGACGCGAGCGACACGCACATCGTCATGCTGCTGCGTGACCGCCCGCAAGCGCACGAAGGCTATCCGTTCACGTTCGAATTTCGCATCACGTATCGACTGCTGATTGACGGGCTGGAGGCAACGTTCTCGGTCAAGCACCTCGACAAAGGCGATATCCAGGCGCCGATGCCGTTTTACGCCGGCCACCATTTCTATTTCGCGCTGCCGCACGCGTTGCGCAGTGCGGCTGAGCTGTCGATGCCGCCATCGCGGCTTTCACGCCAATTGGCCGATGGCAGCCTCGATATGCCGGAACCTGGAAGGCCAACCTACAGGTTCGACGACACAGCGCTGCAGGATCGCTATCACCTGCTGGATGACGCCGGCGCGGCCACGCTGATCATTCCGCCGCACGCAGATGCGCCACTTGGCCGCCGTATCCACATCGAGGTGGATGGCGCGCCGGTACCCTGGCACGCCATCACCACCTGGACGGAAAACGCCACGTCCGACTTCTACTGCGTTGAGCCCTGGATGGGCCTACCCAACGCCATCCACCACGGCGAAGGCCTGCACCTGCTCGCCCCTGGCGAAACACGCCAAGCCACCTGCCGGTTGCGAATCACGCGCTAGCCAGCGCGCTCGAACCTCTCAGGCCTTCTCGTACGCTTGCACCGCGTCCATCACGCGTGCCGAGTACACCAGCGCTGCACCGGCATTGAGCGAAATCGCCACGCTCAGCGCATCCGCAATCTCTTCATGCGTGGCGCCGTGCTTGAGCGCTTCAGCAGTGTGCACGGTGATACAGCCATCGCAGCGCGTCGTCACCGCCACGGCCAGGGCAATCAGTTCACGCGTCTTGGCATCCAGGCTGCCGGTCTTCGCGCCCGACAGCGTTTGATAGCCCTTGACGGTATCCGGCGTGATCTTGCCGATCTCGCCAATGCGCCCCAGCAGTTCCTTCCGATACTCAACCCAGTTCAGCATGATGTGCTCCCGGTGGTGTGGCGCTGGCCCGATGCCTGCGCCGTTGGAAAGAGTATTGTCTTTGCGCTCGATCCGTTGAATACTCGATTCAAGCAATTTTTATCGAGATCGTCTCAATGGATGCGCTCAGCCAATTCATTCAGTTGACCCGCCCGCAGGCCAGTCTTGATTTGCGCTGCCTGTTCCAAGGCCCCTTCTCGATCCCGCATGATCCTGAGCCGGAGGGTCAGGTGATCTTCCACCTAGTGCTGGCTGGCACATGTTTGGTGGAAACCAGCGGCCGCACGCTCGCCCTACGCGAAGGTGATTTCATCCTGTTTCCGCGCGGCCACGCGCATACCATCCATGACCCGGCAAGCGCAGCCAACGCGCCCGTGCGCAGACCGCGCGCCTCGCACGACGGCATGCTCCCTCTGCAACGAACCGGCCGTGGCGCCGCTGAAGTCGACCTGCTGTGCGGCCGCTTCGTGCACGAGCGTGGCTCGACCACGCTGCTGGTGCGCACGCTGCCCGACCCGCTGCATGTGTCCTTGAGTGATAGTGCGTCGTTTCCAGCGCTGCAAGCCGTCATTGGCATGATGCGCAGCGAGGCTGAAACGCGCGCCCCCGGTGCGCTGGCGATCGTCACATCGTTGAGCCAGACCCTGCTGACGCTTGCGCTGCGCGTCTACGGCCAGCGCGAGGCCGCCGGCCCAGGGACGCTCACATTGCTATCGGACACACGTATGAGCGCGTCCGTGCAAGCCATGCTCACCGCACCCGAACAGGCATGGACCATTGATGCGCTGGCAGACCTGGCGGCCATGTCACGCGCCACCTATGCGCGCCACTTCAAGGCACGCGCCGACATGACCGTGTGGGATTTCCTCACGCGCGTGCGCATGACCCTGGCTTGCGATGCGTTGATGCATACGCGGCTGAGCGTGGGTGAGATCAGCGCGAACGTTGGCTATCAATCCGAAGCGGCATTCGGCAAAGCGTTCAAGCAGCAGTTGGGAATAACACCGGCGCGGTACCGACGGGCGACCGCTGGGCCCGAGCGCGAAGCGATCTCATCCTGAGCCAGATCCCTTAGTCGGAGCGGTTCTGGGCACGATCAGCAAGCGAGCTCGGATTGCCCCAGCCGTTTTCGAACAGCAGTTCATGGAGTGGCTGTCGCGCTGCCCACCGTTGCTGCTCCAGCATCGGCTGGTCGTAGAACTGATCCACATAGCCCAGGCATAGCACTGCGACAGGTTGGGCGCCCGGCGGCAGATGAAGCAGCTCGGCCAACTGCTCCGGATCGAATAGGGACACCCACCCCATACCGACCCCTTCAGCCCGGGCGGCGAGCCACAGGTTTTGGATCGCGCAGGCGACCGAAGCGAGATCCATCTCCGGCAGCGTGCGGCGGCCAAAAACATGCCGCTCGCGGTCGTCCATCAGCGCCGCCACCAGGACGTCTCCGCATTCCAGAATGCCCTCCACCTTGAGCCGCATGAAATCATCCTGCCGCTCGCCCAGTGCAGCGGCAGTCTGCTGACGCTCGGCTTCAACCAGTGCGTGCACACTGGTCCGCAGGTCTCGATCTGTGACGTGGATGAAGCGCCAGGGCTGCATGAAGCCGACGCTGGGGCCAAGGTGTGCGGCTTCTAACAGACGTGTCAGCAGCGCCGCATCAAGTGGGTCGGGCCGGAAATGGCGCATGTCTCGCCGCTCGCGGATCACCCGATAGACGGCGTCGACTTCACCGTCGCTATACCGAAATTGGCTCATGGCCTGAACCCGCGCGCATGCGCGGGTGATATCCCCGTAGAAAACAAAAAGGACTTACGGCTCATCACCGTAAGTCCTTCGATATTTCTGGTCGGGGCGAGAGGATTTGAACCTCCGACCACCTGCACCCCATGCAGGTACGCTACCAGGCTGCGCTACGCCCCGAACAAGCATGAAAGTATAACAGAGCCGCTACGCAGATGACTAGTGGGTACCGCGCTCGCTTACCGTTTATCGCTGCGCAGAATCTCCAGCACCGATTGCAACGCATGACGCAAGCCCAGCACATCGACGGGGCCACTCACGACAGCTGGCACCGGCGCCACGGTCTCCACGTGTGGCACGTCGACTTCCTCTACCGACGCGACGCTCACACCATGTCGCAGCTCATCAAGCCGATTGCGCGCGCCGTTGATCGTGAAACCCTGCTCGTACAGCAGCTCGCGAATGCGCCGAATCAGCAGCACTTCATGATGCTGGTAGTAACGACGATTGCCGCGCCGCTTGACGGGCTTGAGTTGCGTGAACTCCTGCTCCCAATAGCGCAGCACGTGCGGCTTGACGGCGCACAGATCGCTCACCTCACCAATGGTGAAGTAGCGCTTGGCAGGAATCGGCGGCAGGTTGACCCGCTCCGTGTGTTTATCGGCAGCCATGAAGGGCAGGCGAAAAGATCCGGATTGTCGAAACGGCTGGAACTACAGAATCACACGGCTGAATTACGCAACGTCCGCAGACATCGGCTCAAGGCGCTCTTCAACGAGCGCCTTGAGCTTCTGGCTGGCGTGGAACGTCACGACACGGCGCGCCGTGATGGGGATGATCTCTCCGGTCTTCGGATTGCGCCCCGGGCGCTGCGGCTTGTCGCGCAACTGGAAGTTGCCGAAGCCGGACAGCTTGACGCTGTCACCTTGCTCGAGCGCCTCGCGAATCACGTCGAAAAACGCCTCGACCATATCCTTCGATTCACGCTTGTTCAGGCCGACCTGCTCGAACAACATCTCGGCAAGCTCAGCCTTGGTGAGCGTCGGCACATCCTGGCCGCGCGCATCACGCGCGTCAGCCTGTGCTGCCGAAGAAGAACCGAGCGAGTCGTCCAAAGATGCCACCAGTGCGGGCGCGTGTTGATCGTTCATAGGATTCGCTTGGGCGTTGATCGATCCGAATGCGGAGGTTCGTTCGAGCTGTCTCTAGCGCAGTGCGGACGTCTGAGACGTCAGGCACGCAGGCGCGCGCCGAATGCATCGCTGGCCGCTCGAATCAGTTGCTGCGTGGCGGCCTCGACAATGTCGTCCTGGAGGGTGCTGTCAGTATCTTGCAACGTAATTCTGAAGGCAAGGCTTTTCTCCTGCGCCCCAATCGCCGCCGTAGCGGCCTTCGGACGGAACTCGTCGAACAGCACAACACCCTGCAGATAGCGTTGCCACGGCGTGCCGACAGCCGTCTTCTCGAACGTGTCGACCAAGTCCTGCACCGCCACATCCTGACGCACGACCAGCGCAATGTCGCGCGTCACGGCCGGCACGCGCGGCACTTCACGATACGTTGGCAGGCCGATGGCGGTGATCGCATCGAGCTCCAGCTCCCACACCACCGGCGCGGTCGGCAGATCGTACTTCTGCAGCCAGCGCGGATGCAGCTCACCGATCCAGCCGATGGCGCGTCCATTCAGCACCACACGGGCGGAGCGCCCCGGATGCAGCGCGGGATGCTCGGCGCGCTCGAAACGCGCCTGCAGCGGCCACAGCAGCGACTCCACATCGCCCTTCACATCGAAGAAATCGACCGGGCGCGTCTGCACGCCCCACTGCTCTTCCTTGGACGGGCCATAGGCAATACCGCCCGCCATCATCGGCTGTGCATAGCCGGCAATCGACAGACCACCATCCGCGACGCTCGCATCGCGGTGGAACACGCGGCCCACCTCGAACATGCGCACGCGCGAAGCCTTGCGATTCAGGTTGTAGCGCACCTTGTCGAGCAAGCCGCCGATGAGCGTGCTGCGCATCACCGAGTACTGGCTGGCGATCGGGTTCAGCAACGGAATCGGGTTGGTGTTGCCGGCAAAGTCGGCTTCCCATTCGGTCTCGACGAAGGCGAAGTTGACGACTTCGTGATAGTCGCGCGCGGCCACGGCGTGACGCACGTCGTGCATCGTGCGGCGTGCCTCGTTGGTCGGACGCATCGCGTTTTCGGCGACCGGCGGCTTGGCCGGAATCCGCTCGAAACCGTAGATGCGCGCGACCTCTTCGATCAGGTCTTCTTCGATCTCGATGTCAAAGCGATACGACGGCGGCTCGACGATGAACACATCGCCGTCCACACTGAACGTGAGGCCCAGGCGCTTGAACACATCGGCCACGACTTCGTGCGACAGCTCAATGCCGAGCACACGCGCCGCACGCGCGACACGCATGCGCACCGGTTCGCGCTTGGGCAGGTTGACGACCTGATCGTCAATCGGACCAGCCTCGCCACCGCAGATGTCGAGGATCAGGGCGCTGATGCGCTCGATGTGTTCAACGGTGGTCGCGTAATCGACACCGCGCTCGAAGCGATGACCGGCGTCGGTCGAGAAGTTGTAGCGGCGCCCGCGGCCCTGGATGGCTTCCGGCCACCAGAATGCAGCTTCGACGTAGATGTTCTGCGTGTCGAGCGTGACGGCAGTCTTGTCGCCACCCATGATGCCGGCCAGGCTTTCGATGGCCTGCTCGTCCGAGATCACGCCGACCTTTTCGTCGACGGTAATCGTGTCGCCGTTGAGCAGCTTCAGCTCTTCGCCGGCCTTGCCCCAGCGCACCGTCAAGCCGCCGTGGATCTTGTCCAGATCGAACACGTGCGACGGACGGCCCAGCTCCAGCATCACGTAGTTGGAGATATCAACCAGCGCCGACACGCTGCGCATGCCAGCGCGCTCGATACGCGAGACCATCCACGCCGGCGTCTTCGCGTGTGCGTTCACGCCGCGGATGATGCGGCCCGAGAAACGGCCGCACAGGTCCGGCGCTTCGACCTTGACCGGCAGCTTGTCGGCCAGCGTCACGGCCACGGGGGCCATCGACGGCACGGTGATCGGTGCGCCCGTCAGCGCAGACACTTCACGTGCCACGCCATGAATCGACAGGCAATCCGCCTTGTTGGGCGTGAGCTTGATCACGAAGATCTGATCATCCAGATCGAGCACCTTGCGGATGTCTTCACCCACCGGCGTGTCTTCCGGCAAGATCAGCAGGCCACCGTGGTCTTCCGACAGCTTCAGCTCGCGCGCCGAGCACAGCATGCCGTAGCTCTCCACGCCGCGCAGCTTGCCGATCTTGATCTTGAACGGCTTGCCGTCTTCACCCGGCGGCAGTTCGGCGCCCACCATCGCGCACGGCACCTTGATACCCACCGACACGTTCGGCGCGCCACAGACGATCTGCAGCAACTCGCCCGTACCCGCGTCCACCTTGCAGACGTTCAGGCGATCGGCGTCCGGGTGCTTGTTCACCTCGACCACATGGCCGACGACGATATTCGTGAACGGCGGCGCAACAGGGTCGACCTCTTCCACTTCAAGGCCGGCCATCGTCAGGCGATGGGAGAGCTCATCCGTGGTGATCGGCGGATTGACGAAACTGCGAAGCCAGGATTCCGGAAATTGCATGGCGCGACAGAAAAGAGAATTCGATTAACGGGGCGACGGGATGACTAAGCTGCGAATGAACGCGTATTACGCGAACTGGCGCAGGAAACGCACATCGCCCTCGAAGAACAGGCGCAGGTCATTGATGCCATAGCGCAGCATCGTCAGGCGCTCCAGGCCGGAGCCGAACGCAAAGCCGATGTAACGCTCCGGGTCCAGGCCCATGTTGCGCACCACGGTAGGGTGCACCTGGCCGGAACCGGAAATCTCCAGCCATTTGCCGTTGCCGAACGCCATGTCGATCTCGGCCGACGGCTCGGTGAACGGGAAATACGACGGGCGGAAACGCACCTGGATGTCGTCGCGCTCGAAGAAGTTGCGCAGGAAATCGGTGTAGACGCCCTTCAGGTCGGCAAAGCTGATGTTGTCGGCAATCCAGAGGCCTTCGACCTGGTGGAACATCGGCGAGTGTGTTGCATCGCTATCGACGCGGTACGTGCGGCCGGGGGCGATGACCTTGATCGGGGGAATGCGGTCGAGGTGCTTGTACTTCTCGACGTGCATGCGGGCGTAGCGCACCTGCATCGGGCTGGTATGCGTGCGCAGCAGCAGGAGCTTGTCGTCGCTGTCGCGGCCATCGATGTAGAAGGTGTCCTGCATCGAGCGCGCGGGGTGGTTGTCCGGGTTGTTCAGCGCCGTGAAGTTCATCCAGTCGGACTCGATTTCGGGGCCGTCGGCCACATCGAAACCAATCGAGCCGAAGATCTTGGCGACGCGCTCCCAGGTGTTCATCACCGGGTGCAGGCTGCCCTCGGCAACGTCGCGGCCGGGCAGCGTCACGTCGATCGCTTCGGCGGCCAGGCGCGCGTTCATCAGCGCATCGGCCAGTGCCTGACGGCGGGCGGTCAGGGCTTCTTCAACGCGGCTCTTGGCCTGGTTGATGCGCGCGCCTTCCGATTTGCGCGTCTCCGGATCCAGCTTGCCCAAACCTTTGAGCAAGTCGGTCAGCACGCCGGACTTGCCGAGAAAGCGCGCCTTCTCGTTTTCCAGCGAGGCGTTGTCCTCCACAGAGGCAAACGCGTTTTGGGCATCGACGACGACTTGGTCCAGATCCAGTGACATGGGAAGGCGAGCGAAAAGAATTCGGGTGATTCGGAACTGCAGAATAAAAAACGGGGCTCGGTGAGAGCCCCGTCAGGGTGATCAGCCGGCAAACTTACTGGGCAATTCCAGCAGCCTGCCCGGCTAATCCATCAGGCGACGTTGGCTTTCACCTGGTTCACGATGGCGGCAAAAGCCACCTTGTCGTGAATGGCCATGTCCGACAGCACCTTGCGGTCCAGCTCGATGGACGCCTTCTTCAGGCCGTTCATGAACTTGCTGTACGTCAGACCATGCTCGCGTGCGCCAGCGTTGATACGTGCAATCCAGAGTGCGCGGAACACGCGCTTCTTGTTGCGACGATCGCGGTAAGCGTACTGACCAGCACGCATGACCGCCTGCTTGGCGATGCGATAGACGTTATTGCGACGGCCGCGGTAACCCTTGGCTGCGCTGATAACCTTCTTATGACGGGCCCGCGCTGTGACCCCACGTTTTACTCGAGGCATGAAATGCTCCTTTCGTAGTTAGTTAGGGTTAGGCGTACGGCATCATTGCGCGAACGGACTTCAGGTTCGTCTCATGGACGCCCTCGGTACCGCGCAGGTGACGCTTGTTCTTGGTGGTCTTCTTGGTCAGGATGTGACGCTTGAAGGCTTGGCCACGTTTGATCGTGCCACCAGGACGGGCGGTAAAGCGCTTGGAGGCGCTTTTCTTCGTCTTCATCTTCGGCATGGAACAACTCCGTTTTTGACATGAAGCCAGGTGGACGGCTAGCGCCGACACTTGCATGACCCGGACTCACTTGTTGTATCGCGGCCAGTTTTGACACCCGCCGCGTTTTCCGACGTTTCCGTCTGAAACCTGCTCAGTGCAGCCGGAATCGTCCGGCCGCCACTGCGTTACTTTTTCTTCTTGGGTGCCAACATCATGACAGCCTGGCGACCTTCCATCTTGGGCATCTGCTCAACCTGGCCGTATTCCTCCAGGTCAGACTTGATACGCTCCAGCACGCGCATACCGAGTTCCTGGTGAGCCATTTCGCGGCCACGGAAACGCAGTGTGATCTTGGCGCGGTCCCCTTCTTCCAGGAAGCGCTTCAGATTGCGCAGCTTGACGTCATAGTCGCCGTCATCGGTACCAGGGCGGAATTTGACTTCCTTCACCTGGATGACCTTCTGTTTCAGCTTGGCTTCGTGAGCCTTCTTCTGCTCCGAATACCTGAACTTGCCATAGTCCATCAGGCGGCAGACGGGCGGCTGCGCAGTCGGCGCGATCTCGACCAAGTCGACGTCTTTCTCTTCTGCCAGACGCAGTGCGTCGAACAGCTTGACGATGCCGAGCGCTTCTCCCTCAACCCCCGTCAGCCGGACTTCCGGCGCGGTGATTTCGCGGTTGAGGCGGTGAGAAGATTTATCAGTAGCGATGTTGATGTCCTCAAAGATTCAAAAAAACAGGCCGTGCCCAGCTCATGACTTGTTGGCGAGATCGTTCTGCAGTCGCTCAACGAACGCCGACAGCGGCATGGAGCCTAGATCGACGTTGCCACGGGCACGCACGGCCACCTGATTTTCATCCCGCTCTTTGTCGCCCACCACAATCTGGTAAGGGACCTTCTGCACGGAATGCTCGCGGATTTTATACCCAATTTTCTCATTCCGCAAATCGACAACCGCCCTAAATCCTTGTTTTTGCAGGGATTGCGCAACGGATTGTGCGTATTCGGCATGCGAATCGGTGATGCTGAGCACCGCAATCTGTACCGGCGAAAGCCACGTCGGCAGCGCACCGGCATATTGCTCGATCAAGATACCGATGAATCGCTCAAGGCTGCCCACGATGGCCCGGTGCAGCATGATGGGGCGATGGCGCGCGCCGTCTTCGCCGACAAACTCGGCGTCCAAGCGCTCCGGCAGGTTCGGGTCGACCTGGATCGTGCCGCACTGCCACTGACGACCAAGTGCATCTTTCAGCACGTATTCGATCTTCGGGCCATAGAACGCACCCTCGCCGGGCAGATACTCGAATTCGCAGCCGGAGGCACGCAAGCCGTCCGCCAGGGCAGCCTCGGCGCGATCCCAGCTTTCTTCGGTGCCAATGCGCTTTTCGGGGCGCGTGGACAACTTGTACAGAATCTCGGTAAATCCGAAATCCTTGTAGACCTTCTGCAGCAGCGTGGTGAACGCCGTCACTTCGGCCTGGATCATGTCTTCCGTACAGAAGATGTGACCGTCGTCCTGAGTGAAGCCGCGCACGCGCATGATGCCGTGCAAACCGCCCGAAGGCTCGTTGCGGTGGCAGGCGCCAAACTCACCGAAACGCAGCGGCAGATCGCGGTAGCTCTTGATGCCCTGTTTGTAGATGAGGATGTGGCCGGGGCAGTTCATCGGCTTGAGCGCGTATTCGCGCTTTTCCGATTCCGTGATGAACATGTTCTCGCGGTACTTGTCCCAGTGGCCGGTTTTCTCCCACAGCGACTTGTCGAGAATCTGCGGCCCCTTCACTTCCTGGTAGCCGTTTTCACGGTACACGCGGCGCATGTACTGCTCGACCTCCTGCCACAGCGTCCAGCCCTTGGGGTGCCAGAACACCATACCCGGCGCCGTTTCGTCGATGTGGAACAGATCAAGTTCGCGACCCAGCTTGCGGTGGTCGCGCTTCTCGGCCTCTTCCAGCATGCGCAGGTAGGCTTCCTGATCTTCCTTCTTGGCCCAGGCCGTGCCGTAGATGCGCTGGAGCATCTCGTTGTTGTGATCGCCACGCCAGTAGGCGCCCGCGACCTTCATCAGCTTGAAGACCTTGAGCTTGCCCGTGGATGGCACGTGCGGGCCGCGGCACAGATCGACGAAATTGCCTTCACGGTACAGGCCGATCTCCTGGTCCTCCGGAATGGAGGCAATGATCTCGGCCTTGTACTTCTCGCCCATGCTTTGGAACAGCTTGACGGCCTCGTCACGGTTCCAGACTTCACGCGTGACCTTCTCGTCTTTCTTGGCGAGCTCGGTCATCTTCTTTTCGATGGCGACGAGGTCTTCCGGCGTGAAGGGACGCTTGTAGGCGAAGTCGTAGTAGAAGCCGTTGTCGATGACCGGGCCGATGGTGACCTGCGCGTCCGGATACAGCTCCTTGACGGCGTAGGCCAGCAAGTGCGCCGTCGAGTGGCGGATTACGTCGACGCCGTCGGCGTCCTTGTCGGTGATGATGGCGAGCTTGGCGTCGCGGTCGATCGTGTAGCTGGTGTCGACCATCTGGCCGTCCACGCGGCCGGCCAGTGCGGCCTTGGCCAGACCTGCGCCGATACTCTGCGCCACCTCAGCCACCGTTACCGGGCCGGGAAACTCGCGCCGGGAACCGTCCGGCAACGTGATTGCGATCATGCTTGCTCCTGTGGAGTCACCGTCGCGCTTGTCGTCCACGCGAAGGCTGTCATTCTGTCGTGCGCCACACCAAGCCGGTGCGGCAGATTGTCGAATCGATGCTTCGAAGCGCTTTCAGCCTGATCGCCACGTATGACATAAAAACGCGGACGAAAAAAAACGCGGCCAAGGCCGCGTTTTCTTTTGCGCTGACTACCGCTTGGGCAGAGCACAAAGGGCGAAAACCGCACCTTGACTACTGTCGCTCCGAAGCGGTTGTAGTTCGCGGTGCTTGAATCATGTTTTGCCCTTCACTTCAGTTGTACGGGACAAACCCGAGGGATGACGGCTTGGACATCCTACCCGACGCGCCCTGCTAAATGCGTTGGTAGGCTCGATTGGACTCGAACCAACGACCCCCACCATGTCAAGGTGGTGCTCTAACCAGCTGAGCTACGAGCCTGCCGAAGAACAAGACTATACCGTCACTTGCGCCTGGCTGTCAACACCCCTTGCACTTCTTCTATCAAAGTCAGTGCGCGTTGCAGTTGCGTTGCCTCCGCCACCTCGGCGGTGAACTGCATTTTGGCAACGCCCTTGCTCGACAGCGTGCGCACGCCCGTCACGTTGATCTTCTCGCGCGAGAGGATTTCCGAGATGTCGCGCAGCAGCCCCTGGCGGTCCAGCGCTTCGACCTGGATATCGATTGGATAGACTGAGTCACTGCGTTGACCCCACTCCGTCTGGATCACGCGGCCCGGCGCGCGAGCGGCCAGCTGCTGGAATGTCGCGCAGCTTTGCCGATGGATCGACACCCCACGCCCGCGCGTAACGAAACCGACGATCGGGTCCGGCGGCGCCGGCTTGCAGCAGCGCGACATCTGCGTAAGCAGCGAATCAACGCCCACCACCAGCACGCCGCTCTTGGCGCCACGGGCCACACTGGTCGCTTTGCTCTTCTTGGTGATCAACGCCTCGTCGTCAACCGGCACGGGGGGCGGCGCACCATCCGAGCGCAGCACCGCCTCGATGCGGCGCAGGCTTAGCTCATCCTTGGCGACCACAGCGTACAGATCGTCCGGCGTCTTGTAGCCGAGCTTGGCCGCCAGCTCCTCCAGATTGACGGCGGTCTTTCCCTCGCGCTGCAGCGTCTTTTCGATGAGCGCACGGCCTTGGGCGAGCGTCTCTTCCAGTTCCATCGCGTTGAACCAGGCACGCACTTTCGTGCGCGCACGCGGGCTGACCAGATAGTGCAACTCGGTGTTCAGCCAGTCACGCGACGGGCCGCCGTGCTTGACGGTCACGATCTCCACCGTCTGCCCGTTCTTCAGCGGCGTGTTCAACGGCACCATCGTGCCGTCGACGCGCGCGCCGCGGCAGCGATGGCCAAGATCGCTGTGCAGATGGTAGGCAAAGTCGACCGGCGTCGCGCCTTGCGGCAACGCGATCACGCGTGCCTGCGGCGTCAGCACGTAGATATGGTCATCGAGCTCGGTGTGCTTGAGCTGCTCCCAGGGCGAATCTTCGTGCGCGACGGTGTGTTCGGCGTCGTCCTTCCAGGCGAGAAGTTGACGCAGCCAGGCGATCTTCTCGTCGTAGCGCTCGCTGGCGGAGAACTGGCCGCCGTAGCCCTTGCTGCCCGCTTCCTTGTAGCGCCAGTGTGCAGCCACGCCGTACTCGGCAAAGTGGTGCATCTCGCGCGTGCGGATCTGCACCTCCAGCGCGCGGCCGTCGTCGCCGATCACCACCGTGTGCAGCGACATGTAGCCGTTGGCCTTCGGACGGGAGATGTAGTCGTCGAACTCTTTCGGGATCGGCTGCCACATGTGGTGCACGAATCCGAGCACCGTGTAGCAATCCTTAATGTCGTCGACGATCACGCGGAAAGCCCGCACGTCATACAGATCGGCAAAGTCGAGCTCCTTGCCGCGCATCTTTTTCCAGATGCTGTAGATGTGCTTGGGGCGGCCGCTCACCTCGGCCTGGATGCCGGCGTCGTGCAGCGTCTTCTGCAACTGCGCGATGGCCTCGCCGATAAACTTTTCACGCTCGATGCGCTTCTCGTCGAGCAGGCGGGCGATGCGCTTGTAGGTGTCGGGGTCTTCGAAGCGGAAGCCAAGATCTTCCAGCTCCCACTTGAGTTGCCAGATGCCGAGGCGGTTGGCGAGCGGCGCATAGATGTCGAGCGTCTCGCGTGCCATACCCTCGGGCGCGGGACGCTTGCTTTGCGCCAACCAGCGCAACGACTGCAACCGTGACGCCAACCGGATCAGCACCACACGAATGTCCTGCGCGAACGCAAGCAGCATCTTGCGCAGCGCTTCGACCTGGGCGCGGCGCGCCTCGGCTTCGTTCTTGCGCGTGATACCGGCATCCGTCGGACTCACCAAGCCAGCAATCGCGCCGATGCGCAGCAACTGCCGCACGTCGTGCACGAGTTTGACCACCTCGGGGCCGAAAGCGGGTTCGAGCGCCTTTTCGTTGTCCATCGCCAACGTGGGCAACAGGAACAGCGCGGCCGCCTGCAGCGACGGGGTATCAACGCGCAGCCCTTCGAGGATGGCGATCGTGCCACGCGCGTGCGACTCCAGCGACTCGCCCGTCAGCGTGACGTTATCGCCGGCATTGGCGGCGAGGTATTCGATCGCCCTAGCGACCTGCTCTGCCGCGGGTGTTGCCAACTTGCCAGCCCCCTCGGCTGGCCGGTCGGTCTTGTTCTCCATGATGCGTCCTGCTGTGACGCGACGGGCTTAGCTCTTCTGCGCAGCCGTCACGACGATTTCAATGCGGTACTTCGGGTTGGCCAGTGCGGACTCAACCGTAGCGCGCGGCGGCGAGTTCTTGGACTCGGCGGCGACCCACTGGTCCCACACCTTGTTCATCTCGCCAATCTCGGTGATGTCTTTCAGGAAGATCTGGCACATCAGGATGCGCGTCTTGTCGCTGCCGTTGGCGGCGAGCACGCGGTCGATGATGGCGAGCACCTCGGCCGTCTGCTCGGCGATGCCGGCATCCAGCGTGGTCTCGGGCACCTGGCCGGCCACGTAGACGACGCCGTTGTAGACGGCTGCGTCGGAGTAACGATGTTCGACGTTGTAGCGTTTCAGTTCAGTGCTCATATTGCGAATCGAATTGGGAGCAGACAAACGGTCATTGACCGAGAAAGAACTTGCGGGCGATCGCCACCTGGTCCGGCTGGATGAAGGTCGGCGCGTGGCCCACGTCGGGAATCTCCACCGTGTTGACGTGTTGACCGCGCTGCATCATGGCCTCAACGGTCTCGCGCGTGAGCAGATCGGACTGCGCGCCGCGCACGATGAGCACCTCGCCGGGAATCGCCTCGAAGAGTTTCCACAAGGTGGCCTCCCCCGCAGCGATCAACTCGGGCGTGGCGCTCTTGAACGGTTCGGCCAGGCGCGGGTCATAGTGCAGGATCCACTCACCGCCCTGCGGCTTGAGAATGGCGGTGTTCAACTCGCGCCATTGCTCGGGCGTATGCGGCCCGAACGACGCGCTGATCGTCTTTAGATACGCAAGCCCCTCGTCGAAGGTCTTGAAGCGGACGTTCAAGCCCAAGTACGCGCCAATACGCGTCAACGACGATTCCGTCACGCGCGGGCCCACATCGTTGAGCAGCAGTTTGCGGACCGGTGACTTCGGCAGGCCCGCCAGGCTCATGCCAATCAGCCCGCCCATCGAGGTTCCAAACCAGTCGACCGACTCCACGTTCAGGCGTGCCAGCAACGTCACCATGTCGGCCACATATTGCGGAATCACGTAGCCCTTCGGATCGAGCAGCCAGTCGGAACGACCACGCCCGACCACATCGGGGCAGATCACGCGGTAGTCGTTGCACAGCGCCTGCGCCAACACGTCGAAGTCGCGGCCGGTACGCGAGAGGCCGTGCACGCAAACCAGCACACGCGGGTTCTGCGGATCGCCCCACTCGTGATAGGCCATCCGATGCAGGCCGGACGGGCTCAGGCACTGCACGAAGGCAAGGCGCGGCGAAACTGGCATCTACAACTCCTACACGAAAATGACGGAGACAGCGAAGCCTGATTGTACGCGGCCCGGCAACCATGCGGCGGTGCAGCAGGCATGCGTGTCTTCGCACAAACAAAAAAGCCTCGCCGCAGCGAGGCTGTTCCACGACGTCGGTCGCGTTACTGCGCCACCCAGCCGCCGTCCATGTTCCAGGCCACGCCGCGCACCTGTTCGGCCGCGTCACTGCACAGGAACACCGCCAGCGCGCCAAGCTGATCGGGCGTGACGAATTCACCGGAAGGCTGTTTTTCCATCAGCAGGTCCTTCTTGGCTTCGAGCGCGGACAGACCATCCTTCTCGGCGCGCGCATCGATCTGCTTCTGCACCAGCGGCGTCAGCACCCAGCCCGGGCAGATCGCGTTGGACGTGATGCCCGTCTGCGCCGTCTCCAGCGCCACCGACTTGGTAAAGCCGACAATGCCGTGCTTGGCCGCCACGTAGGCCGACTTCTGCGCCGACGCCACCAGACCATGCGCCGAAGCGATGTTGATGATACGACCCCAGTTCTTGCGCTTCATGCCGGGCACGGCCAGTCGCGTGGTATGGAACGCCGAGGTCAGGTTGATGGCGATGATGGCGTCCCAACGCTCGGTCGGGAAGTCTTCCACATTGGCCACGTACTGGATGCCAGCGTTGTTGACGAGGATGTCCACACCGCCGAACTCAGCCTCGGCATAGGCAAACATGCCTTCGATCTCGGCCGCCTTGCTCATGTCGGCGCCGTGGTAACCAACGCGAATGGCGTTCTTGCCCGCCGCGGCAATCTGGGCCTTGGGCGCTTCCACATCGCCAAAGCCGTTCATGATGATGTTGGCACCCTGCGCGGCCAGCGAGCAGGCAATGCCCAGACCGATCCCGCTGGTCGAGCCCGTAACGAGGGCGGTTTTTCCTTGCAGCATCGCAGTCTCCGGGTTAGATCAGGGTGACGCCAGTCTTGGCTTGGATTTCTTCGCGCGAAACGCCTGGCGCGGTTTCAACCAGCTTCAGGCCCTGCTCGGTCACGTCCATCACGCCCAGGTCGGTAATGATGCGGTCGACCACGCCCACACCCGTCAGCGGCAGCGTGCACTTGGGCAGGAGCTTCAGGTCTTCAGTGCCGTCCTTCTTCTTGGCGGTGTGCTCCATCAGCACGATCACGCGCTTGACGCCGGCCACCAGATCCATCGCGCCGCCCATGCCCTTGACCATCTTGCCGGGGATCATCCAGTTGGCCAGATCGCCCTTCTCGCTCACCTGCATCGCGCCGAGAATCGACAGGTTGATCTTGCCGCCACGGATCATCGCGAAGCTCTGGTCGCTGCCGAAGATGGCGCTGCCCGGCAGCGTGGTCACAGTTTGCTTGCCGGCGTTGATCAGGTCGGCATCCACTTCGTCTTCCGTGGGGAACGGGCCGATGCCGAGCATACCGTTTTCGCTCTGCAGCCAGACCTCCTTGTCGCCGGTGTGGTTGGCGACAAGCGTCGGGATACCGATCCCGAGGTTGACGTAGAAACCGTCTTGCAATTCCTGGGCAGCACGCGCCGCCATTTGGTCTTGAGTCCAGGCCATGTCGGTCTCCTTAGTTGGCTGCACGGATAGTGCGCTTTTCGATGCGCTTCTCGGGCGTGGCGTTCAGCACAATGCGCTGCACGTAGATGCCGGGCAGATGGATGTCGTCCGGTGCGAGCTCGCCCACTTCGACAATCTCTTCGACCTCGACGATACAGATCTTGCCGGCGGTTGCCGCTGCCGGGTTGAAGTTGCGTGCAGTCAGATTGAAGCGCAGGTTGCCGGACTTGTCGGCCACCTGGGCCTTGACCAGCGACACATCGGGCACCAGCGAGCGCTCCATGACGTACGTTTCGCCATCGAATTCACGCAGCTCCTTGCCCTCAGCCACCAGCGTGCCGACACCGGTCTTGGTGAAGAACGCGGGGATGCCCGCGCCGCCTGCACGCAGCTTCTCTGCCAGCGTGCCTTGCGGCGTAAATTCCAGCTCGAGTTCGCCGGCCAGGTACTGGCGCTCGAACTCCTTGTTCTCGCCCACGTAGGACGAAATCATTTTCTTGATCTGACGGGTTTCCAGCAGCAGCCCCAAGCCGAATCCGTCAACGCCAGCGTTGTTGGAGATGCAGGTGAGATTCTTGACGCCCGAATCGCGCAGCGCGGCAATCAGCGCTTCCGGAATGCCGCACAGGCCGAAGCCGCCCACGGCGATGGTCTGGCCGTCTTTGACGACGCCCGCGAGCGCCTCGCTGGCGCTGGCGAAGATTTTGTTCATGCGTACTCCTTCCTTGGTGGTCCAACGAATCCGGCAGGTTTTTGACCGATCACACAGTTGGGGTTTGTGCGATGCAGCGCCGGAAAATAGTAACGATACAATCTGGCGAGAATACGCAAGCGTCACGCAACGCAGCAATACGTACGACTACATAAGGCTTAATCCCATGCCCGCACTCGATTATCAGACCGCGTTCCAGCTCGCCCCGGTCGGCATGGTGATGTCACGCGAGCGCGTGATGCTCGACGTCAACGACGAAGCCGCGCGCATCTTCGGCCACGCACGCACCACGATGATCGGGCAATCGTTTGAGTTGCTCTATCCGACCCACGATGAGTACGAGCGCACCGGCGCACGCATCATCCCTGTCATGAACGCACGCGGCAGCTACTCGGACGAACGCATCATGAAACGCGCCAACGGTGAGCTTTTCTGGTGCCACGTCACGGGCCGCGCACTGGATCGCACCAAGCCGCTCGGCGAAGGTATCTGGACGTTCGAGGATCTGTCAGCGCACAGACCAGTCACGGCGGCACTTACGCCACGCGAGCGCGACATCGCCGCACAACTGGTCGAAGGCAAGACCAGCAAGCAGATCGGCAAGCAGTTGGAGATCAGCCCACGCACGGTGGAAATTTACCGCGCGCGGCTGATGAAGAAGTACGCCGCCGGCACCTCGCTGGAGCTGGTGCAGCGGCTGATGGGGCATTGAGCCCCAGGACCAGACCCTTTAGACCATCCCGTCGTCAGCGTTGATGACGGCGCCGTTGATGAAATCCGACTGATCCGACGCCAGCAGCAGGATCAACCCATCCAGATCCTCCGGCTTGCCCACGCGCTTGCGCGGCAGCATCTGCACAAGCTTCTGGCCGGCTTCGGTTTCCCAGTGGTGGTGGTTGATCTCGGTGTCGATATAGCCCGGGCAAATGGCATTCGTATTGATGCCCAGACGCCCCCACTCCAGCGCCATGGCCTTGGTCATGTGCACCACGGCAGCCTTGCTCATGCAATAGATGCCGATCTGCGACAACACCTTCAGCCCAGCCACCGACGCAATGTTGATGATGCGCGACTGCGGCAGCGGCGAGCCGTTTTTCTCCGCGCCCTTGGCCCGCGCGATCATGCGCTTGGCGGTTTCCTGCGCCACGAAGAAGGCACCACGCGTGTTGGTGTCAAAGACGAAATCGAAGTCGTCCGGCGTCACGTCCACCATGCGCTGCGTGGTCGACACACCCGAATTGTTGACCAGGATGTCGATGGTGCCCGCCTCGGTTTCGGCATGGGCGATGGCGGCACGGATGCTGTCCGGGTCCGTCACATCCAGGCGCACGACGTGAGCGCTGCCGCCCTTCGATTCGATGTCGGCGCGCAGCTCCTTCAAGCGTTCGACGCGGCGCGAGGCCAGCACGACCTTGGCACCGGCAGCCGCCAGCGTATGCGCGAAACGCGCCCCCAGGCCACTGGATGCGCCGGTGATCAGCGCAACCTTGCCTTCCAGATTGATCGACAGACCCATGATGCGTGATCCCCGTATGTTGGTTTCGCGTGTGGTTTGGCATACGCGAGGCCCGCTGCAGGCGGTCTCGGCATGTGAAGTCGGCGCAGCTTAGCAAAAAATCGAACGATCGTTCAGAAATTTCACTTGCCGCATGCGGGCGTGTCCCCGACAATGCGGGAAATTCTAATGCAGCATTCCGCCATACCAATAAGCAAACGCCCTTAACTGTCCCTAAAAGAGCGACGAGACATCTATGAACCAGCAGCAGCTCCTCGAACAGTACGGTCCCCGAGAGTCCATGGAGTACGACGTCGTGATCGTCGGCGGCGGCCCCGCTGGCCTGGCGACCGCGATCCGGATCAAGCAACGCGCCGCCGAGACCGGCAAGGATGTGTCGGTCGTCGTGCTGGAAAAGGGCTCGGAGCCCGGCGCGCACATCCTCTCGGGCGCGGTGATGGACCCGCGCGCAATCACTGAACTGCTGCCCAACTGGAAGGCCGACGGCGCCCCGCTCAGCCAGCCCGTGACGGGTGACGATGTGCTCTTCCTGAGCGAAACCGGCACCAAGCGCACGCCTGACTGGCTGGTGCCGCGCAACTTCCACAACCACGGCTGCTACGTCATCTCGCTGTCGAACGTGGTCAAGTGGATGGCAACGCAGGCCGAATCGCTGGGCGTGGAAATCTTCCCGGGCTTTGCCGCGGCTGAAGTGCTGTACGACGACAAGGGTGCCGTGCGCGGTGTCGCCACAGGCAACATGGGCATCGGCAAGGATGGTGAGCCGACCGAAAACTTCCAGCTCGGCATGGAGCTGCTTGGCAAGTACACGATCTTCGCCGAAGGTGCGCGTGGCCATCTGGGCCGCCAACTGCTCGACAAGTACAAGCTGAACGCCGGTAAAGACCCGCAGACCTTCGCCATCGGTATCAAGGAACTGTGGGAAATCGATCCGGCCAAGGCCAAGCCTGGCCTAGTGGTGCACACCGCCGGCTGGCCGATGGAAGACGACACCTTCGGCGGCGGCTTCCTGTACCACCTGGAAGACAACAAGGTCACGCTCGGCTTCGTGATCGGGCTCGACTACAAGAACCCGTGGATGAGCCCGTTTGAAGAAATGCAGCGCTGGAAGGCTCACCCGGCCATCCGCGCGCATATCGAAGGCGGCAAGCGCATCGGCTATGGCGCCCGCGCCATCAACAACGGTACGCCGCAAGCGCTGCCGAAGACGGTGTTCCCGGGTGGTGCGCTGGTCGGCTGTGACGCCGGCTACCTGAATGCTGCACGCATCAAGGGCAGCCACGCAGCTATCAAGAGCGGCATGATGTGCGGCGAAGCCGTATTCGACGCCGTGACGGCTGGCCGCTCCGCAGATGAGCTGTCCGCCTACCCGGCTGCTTTCGAGCAAAGCTGGCTGAAGGAGGAACTGGACCAGTCGCGCAACTTCAAGCTGTGGTTCAAGAAGAGCCCGACGCTGGGCAAGATCATGACCGGCATCGAGCAATGGCTGCTGCCCAAGATTGGCGTCAGCAACCCGCCATGGACGCTGCACGGCACGAAGTCGGACAACCAGTCGCTCAAACCTGCCGCCGAGTGCGTAAAGATCGAGTATCCGAAGCCGGACGGCAAAATTACGTTTGACCGCCTCTCGTCGGTGTTCATCTCGAACACCAACCACGAAGAGAATCAGCCGGCCCACCTGACGCTGAAGGACCCAACCGTTCCGACGCGCATCAACCTGACGCAGTTTGCAGGCCCCGAGCAGCGCTACTGCCCGGCCGGCGTGTACGAGTTCGTGAAGAACGACGACGGCGCCGAGCGTCTGCAGATCAACGCGCAGAACTGCGTGCACTGCAAGACCTGCGACATCAAGGACCCGACGCAGAACATCGTATGGGTCACGCCAGAAGGCGGCGGCGGTCCGAACTACGTCGGCATGTAAGCGCCGAATGACCAACAAAAAAGCGCGTTCGA
>NZ_ASZV01000020.1:0-4345 GCF_000442475.1 Ralstonia sp. AU12-08
GACGTCGCTTTTTTGTTACCTGAGCGAATCGTCTTACGACGCTTTCGCCGCAATGGCCGGCGTTTCCACCGACACATCGCCGCATTGCGCGCGATGGCGCAGCGCGTGGTCGATCAGCACCAGCGCCAGCAATGCCTCGGCGATCGGCGTCGCGCGGATGCCCACGCACGGGTCATGGCGGCCGAACGTTTCGACCACAGCCGGATCCCCCGCCTTGTCGATCGAGCGACGCGGCGTGCGAATACTCGACGTCGGCTTGATTGCCAGTGATACAGAGATGTCCTGCCCCGTCGAAATCCCACCCAGAATACCGCCTGCGTTGTTGCCGACAAAGCCATCCGGCGTTAGTTCGTCACCATGCTCCGAACCGCGCTGCGCCACGGCATGGAAACCGGCACCAATCTCCACACCCTTCACCGCGTTCAGGCCCATCATCGCGTGGGCGATGTCGGCATCCAGACGATCAAACAGCGGCTCGCCCCAGCCAACCGGCACGCCGGTCGCCACCACCTCGATACGCGCGCCGACGGAATCGCCGTCCTTGCGGAGCGCATCCATATAGGTTTCGAGCTCGGGCACGATCTCGGCATTCGGCGCAAAGAACGGGTTGTTTGGCACCTCGTTCCAGTCCATGAACGGAATCTGGATATCGCCCAATTGCGACATGAAACCGTGGATTTCCACGCCGAACTTCTCGCGCAGCCACTTCTTGGCCACCGCGCCAGCGGCCACCGTTGGCGCGGTCAACCGTGCGGATGAGCGCCCCCCACCCCGCGGGTCGCGGATGCCGTACTTGTGCCAGTAGGTGTAGTCAGCGTGGCCGGGGCGGAAGGTCTCGGCGATGTTGCTGTAGTCCTTGCTGCGCTGATCGGTGTTGCGGATCAGCAGGCAGATGGGCGTGCCGGTGGTCTTGCCCTCGTACACGCCGGAGAGGATCTCGACGAGGTCTTCTTCCTTACGCTGCGTGACGTGGCGCGACGTGCCGGGCTTGCGACGGTCCAGATCGGGCTGGATGTCTTCGGCCGACAGCGTCATGCCCGGCGGGCAGCCGTCAATGACAGCGCCGATGGCCGGGCCATGCGACTCGCCGAAGGTGGTGACGGAAAACAGCAGGCCCAGGGTATTGCCAGACATGATCGTGCTCGCGATTGTGCGCAGAAATGTGCCGCCAAAGTGGCGGCACGGGACATCAGGAAACCACTATTGTAAGCCGCGCATTGGCGACCGACGATCAGCCGCCGATGCCAAGCAATTCCACCTCGAAGTTCAGCGTGGAATTGGGCGGAATCGTGCCCGGCACGCCGCGCTCGCCGTAGGCGGTGGCCGCCGGGCACGTCAGCTTGGCCTTGCCGCCCACCTGCATCTTCTGCACGCCCTCGGTCCAGCAAGGAATCACGCGGTTCAGCGGGAACGAGATCGGCTGGCCGCGCTTGTAGGAGCTGTCGAACTCTTTGCCGTCGGTCAGCGTACCGCGGTAGTGCACCTTGACCGTATCGCTGGCCTTGGGCGACGGGCCAGTGCCCTTGGTCAGGGTCTGGACGATCACACCGGAGGGCAAGGTTTCGCTGGCGGGCGATGCGGCTTGCACGCTAACAGCAACCAGGGCAAGCGACGAAGCGCACAGCAGCAGAGAAGCGAGTTTCATGGCAGATAACGGAAGAGTTTGAGGATAAGAAAAAAGCGAGGCCGGTAGCGGGCCAACCGGCAGTGTAGCGAATTCCGACGGTGCACCAACCGTCAGAGCCACTCGCCGCGCAGCGCTAACACAGCGGCCTGCAGCCCTTCCGGCGACACCGCCTGCGCCGGCACCGGCGTACCAATACACAACTCCAGCTTGTTGAGGAAACCGCGCCGGAACGGCCGCGTCATTGCCGCGCCACCGTGGCGCGAGAAGAAGCTGCCCCACAGGCCGCGCAGCGCCATCGGCACCACCGGCACCGGCGTGCGTTCAACAATGCGACGTACGCCTTCCTTGAACGGGTTCATCTCGCCGGTGGCGGTGATCTTGCCTTCGGGGAAAATGCAGACGACTTCCCCTTCGGCCAGCGCTGCGGCGATGGCGTCGTAGGCGCGCTTAAGCATCTCCGGATCTTCGTGCATCGGCGCAATGGGAATTGCCTTGACTGTGCGGAAGAACCACGACAGCACCGGCACCTTGAAGATGCGGTGGTCCATCACAAAGCGCACCGGCCGACGCACGAAGGCCCCCACCACCACGGCATCGACAAAACTCACGTGGTTGCAGACCAGCAGGCATGGGCCGTCATCCGGAATGCGCTCTGCGCCCTCCACCTTCACCCGGTAGACGGTATGGATCAGCAGCCACATCACAAAGCGGATCAGGAACTCCGGCACCAGCGTGTAGATGTAGATGGCCACCACCGCGTTGAGGATACCGGTCACCAGGAACAACTGCGGGATCGTGAAACCAGCGTGCGTAAGCACCATCGCCAGCACGGCTGAGGCGATCATGAACAGCGCGTTAAGGATGTTGTTGGCCGCGATGATGCGGGCACGGTGCGTCGGCTCGCAGCGGCTCTGGATCAGCGCATACAGCGGCACGCTGTAGAAACCGCCGAACATCGCCAGCAGAAACAAGTCGGCCAACACACGCCAGTGGCGGTGGTTCTGCAGAAAGCCCGAAATGCCCGTCAGCACATCGTGCGCAACCAGCGCCTCGGCATGCGAGGCAAAGTACAGATCCACCGCAAACACGGTCATGCCAATCGAGCCAAACGGCACCAAGCCGATCTCCACCGTGCGCCCCGAGAGCTTCTCGCACAGCACCGACCCCAGCCCGATACCGACCGAGAACACCGCCAGCAGCAGCGTCACCACGTTCTGGTCACCACCGAGCACGTTGCGTGCAAAGGCAAAGAACGACGTCAGGAACGTCGCCCCCACAAACCACAGCCACGAGATGCCCATCAGGCTCAGGAACACGGCGCGCTGGTTGCTGGCCAGCTTCAGATTGCGCCACGTCTCGGAAATCGGGTTCCAGTTGATGCGCAGATCCGGCTGCGACGCCGGCGACACCGGCACGCCGCGCGCTGTCAGCCAGCCGCTCACGGCAATGACTAGGCAGGCAATCCCCGTGAGCGTGGGGCCGATGAGATCGCCATTGTGTGTGTAGTTGGCCAACTCCCCGCCGCCAATGGTGCCGATCAGGATGGCGACGAAGGTGCCCATTTCCACCAGCCCGTTGCCGCCCACCAGCTCGGACGACTGCAGATGCTGCGGCAGATAGGCGTACTTCACGGGCCCGAACAGCGTCGAATGCACGCCCATGAGGAACGTGCACAGATACAGCAGTTCGACGTGACGCAGCGCAAAGCCTGCGCAGCCGATCGCCATGATGGCGATTTCCAGCGTCTTGACCAGACGGATCAGCCGGGCCTTGTCCATGCGATCGGCAATCTGCCCGCTGGTGGCCGACAGCAATACGAAAGGCGCGATGAAGATCGCCGAAATCAGGAACGCCGCCGATGCTGGGTCCGTATTGCCAAACAGCGCCGCGTGGTACGTGACCAGCGAGGAAAACGCCACCTTGAACACGTTGTCATTCATGGCCCCCAGGAACTGGGTCCAGAAGAACGGCGAGAAACGGCGCTGCTTCAACAGGGAAAACTGGCTCGATTGGCTCATCGGCAGGGGCGATCGTGGTTCAAATCGGGTTCAACAAAAAACCCGCTCGCAACGGCGGGCGGGTTTCTGGTGTGCGGCAAAGACGGCGTGCAGATCAGTCTTCGTTGGCTTTTTCTTCCGGCCAGTCGCGAATGTACGCCTTGAGCATCTTGTTTTCGAAGTTCTGCTCTTCAAACACGGCCTTGGCGACGTCGTAGAACGAGATCACGCCCATCAGCGTACGGCTGTTGAGCACCGGCAGGTAGCGCACATGGTGCTCCAGCATGATGCGGCGCACTTCATTGACTTCGGTTTCCGGGGTGCAGGTGACCGGATGATCGTCCATCACCTTGCGGATGGTCGTGCCCTCGCCCACCGTGCCGTGGCCCTTGGCCAGGACCTTGATGATTTCGCGGAAGGTCAGCATGCCGACCAGCTCGCCGTACTCCATCACCACGAGCGAGCCGATGTCGTACTCCGCCATCGTCTGCACCGCCACCTGGAGCTTGGTTTCCGGGGCCACGGTGTAGAGCGTGTTGCCCTTCACGTGAAGGATATCGCTGACTTTCATATTGCGTCTCCCAAGGTATCGGGGTGCCAGTCTGCCGGGGGGCGACCGCGCGCGGGTTGTGGTTATCGTTATGTGTCGATGCTAGCCCAAACCGGAGGGCGTCGACAAGCACATGCACAAAAAATGCGGCAGAAAAGACATGTCAAAAAC
>NZ_ASZV01000021.1:0-25180 GCF_000442475.1 Ralstonia sp. AU12-08
TTTCACGACAGCGAACACGCCGCCTCCTTGTTCAACATGGAGCGCGCAGGTCACGTCTACTCGCGCATCTCCAACCCGACCGTCGCCGTGTTCGAAGAGCGCATGGCTGCGCTGGAGAACGGTGTCGGCGCCATCGCCACGGCCTCTGGCCAGGCGGCGCTGCATCTGGCGATCGTCACGCTGATGGGCGCGGGTTCGCACATCGTTGCCTCGTCGGCGCTGTATGGCGGCTCGCACAACCTGCTGCACTACACGCTGCGCCGCTTCGGCATCGAGACGACCTTCGTCAAGCCCGGCGACATCGACGGCTGGCGCGCCGCCATCCGCCCGAACACGCGCCTGCTGTTTGGCGAGACGCTCGGCAACCCGGGGCTGGATGTGCTCGACATTCCGACCGTGGCATCGATCGCGCATGACGCGGGCGTACCGCTGCTGGTCGATTCGACCTTCACCACGCCGTGGCTGCTGCAACCGTTCGCGCACGGGGCAGACCTCGTCTACCACTCGGCGACCAAGTTCCTGGGCGGACACGGCACGACCATCGGTGGTGTGCTGATCGACGGCGGCACCTTCGACTACGTAGCAGCGGGCAAACACCCCGAGCTGACCGAGCCCTATGCGGGCTTCCATGACATGGTGTTTGCCGAGGAGAGCACCGTCGCCCCCTTCTTGTTGCGCGCGCGCCGCGAGGGCCTGCGTGACTTCGGTGCCTGCATGAATCCGATGGCGGCGTGGCAGTTGCTGCAAGGCATCGAAACGCTGCCGCTGCGCATGGCTCGCCACGTAGAGAACACCCGCCGCATCACCGCCTTCCTGGCGAGCCATCCGATGGTGGCATCCGTGGCCTATCCGGAGCTGGAATCGCACCCCGACCACGCCTTGGCCAAGCGTTTGCTCCCCCGTGGCTGCGGTGCCGTGTTCAGCTTCGACCTGCGCGGCGATCGGCGTGCAGGCCAGCAATTCATCGAGTCCCTTGGTTTGTTCTCGCACCTGGCCAACGTGGGCGATGCCCGTTCACTGGTCATTCACCCGGCATCAACCACGCACTTCCGCATGGACGCCGATGCACTGGCCGCTGCCGGCATCAGCGAAGGCACGATCCGCCTGTCGATTGGCCTGGAAGACGCCGACGACCTCATCGACGATCTGAAACGCGGCCTGAAAGCCGCCGAGCGCGCGATGTCGTCCGCGCCCGGCAAAGCCGCATCCAACACAACCGGAGCCCGCTGATGGAATGGACCGTACAAGGCGAACGCGCATACGCCTACACCGGTGGCAAGCCGTTCAATCCGGCGCTGCCGTGCGTGGTGTTCGTGCATGGCGCGCAGAACGATCATTCGGTCTGGGGGCTGCAGACCCGCTGGTTCGCGCACCACGGTTTCAGCGTGCTGGCGGTGGATCTGCCCGCACACGGCCGCAGCGGCGGCACACCACTGCAAACCGTGGAAGCCATGGCCGACTGGGTAATGGCGCTCGTCCAAGCCGCGGGTGTCACGCAGCCGGTGATGGTGGTCGGGCACAGCATGGGCTCGCTGATTGCGCTGGAGTGCGCCTCACGATACGCCAGTCGCGTGCGCCGCATTGCGCTGGTAGCCACCGCCTGGCCGATGAAGGTGTCGGATGCGCTGCTCGACGCGGCGCTCAACAACACGGCCAGCGCGATCGACATGGTGAACGTCTGGTCGCATTCCAGCCTCGCCAACAAACCGTCGGCGCCGGGGCCGGGTTTCTGGATGCACGGCGGCAGTCAGCGCCTGATGGAACGCGTGGCGCACGGCACCGACGCCCCCGTCTTCCACACGGATTTCTCCGCTTGCAACGGCTACGCACGCGGCGCCGAGGCCATGGCGGCCGTGCAGTGCCCGTCACTCGTGATCGTTGGCGAGAAGGACCAGATGACACCGGCAAAAGCAGGCCGACAGGTGGCTGCCGGATTGGCAGGCAGCCGCGTCGTGGGTCTGCCTGCCGGACATGCGGTCATGGGAGAATGCCCGGACGGCACGCTCGATGCGCTGATTGCCTTTGCGCGCGAGCGAGAGCCTGCTGCAACTGCCGCGTAACTGCGCCCGCCAGGATTCAGGAGACGCATCATGGCCACCACCGAGACCCCCACCTTCAGCAGCTTCGCCGAGTTCTATCCGTTCTATCTGGGCGAGCACCAGGACCGCACCTGCCGGCGCCTGCATTTCGTGGGATCGAGCGTCGCTCTGGTGTGCCTGATCCTGCTGATCTTCACTGGCAACCTGTGGTGGCTGCTCGGTGCGGCGGTCAGCGGTTATGCGTTCGCGTGGGTTGGGCACTTCGGCTTTGAGAAGAACCGGCCCGCCACCTTCCGTCACCCGATCTACAGCCTCATGGGCGACTGGGTGATGTATCGCGACATCTGGACCGGGAAGATCCCCTTCTGAGCGATCAGGCGCGAGCAGCAGCCGGCACCGGCGACATCTTCGCTGGGGCAGCAGCCTGGCTGGCGGCTGCTACACCGCGCTCACCAGTGGCGAACACGCTCTCCAGCGTGCTGTCGAGCGCAGGATTGTGCAATTGGGCGGCCAGCGCCTGGGTATCCCCAAGAAGCCGCGCCAGCGACGTGCGAGGCAGGCGCGGCAGGTTCAGCACCAGCTTTTCATAGAGCGGACGCAACGTGGTCGTATGGGCGTCGCACAGCAGCGCCCAATGTGCTTCGCTGCGATCCTGCTGCAGCTTGCCGACCAGGTGCAGCGCCTTGAGCTTGGCCAGCAGGTCAGCCAGGTATTCCGCCTCCAATTGCAGACGCCGCCCGATCTCGAGTTCAGCCACCGTGCGCGGCGCCTGTTCGCGTGCACGGTACAGCAACAGCAGAACCCCCAGCGCATCGAAGAATTCGCTGCCCGGAAACGTACGCCGCTGCCAGTAGCCCTGGCGGATGATCGGCAACGTCGATGCAATGGTCGCGCCCAGCAGGGTGACCAGCCAGCTCACGTAGATCCACGTCAGGAAAATCGGCAACGTCGCAAACGCGCCATAAACGGCGGTGTACGTGGGAATGTGCGCCACATAGGAACCAAAGATACGCTTGGCCACTTCAAACGCCACGGCGGCAATGAGCCCCGCCAGAAACGCGTCACGCCGTGCCACGTAGGTGTTCGGCACAAAGACATAGAGCATCGCAAACGCAATCGCCGACAGCAGGATCGGCACCACACCCACGATCACGCCCAGGCCGAACGGCAGCTTGTGCACATAGCCCGCCGAAATCGACACCATGTACGAGCTGACTGACAGGCTCGCACCGATCAGCACCGGGCCGAACGTCACCAGTGCCCAGAACACGAGCACACGCTGCGCCAAGGGCCGGCGTTGGCGCACGCGCCAGATGGCGTTGAGCGCGTTCTCGACCGTCAGCATGGTCATGACCGACGTCACCACCAAGCCGATCAGGCCCGCAGCCGTCAGTCCCTTGGCGTTGGTGGAGAACTGGTTCAGATACGTGAGGATCGGCCGACTGATGTTGCCCGGCACGAGGTTGCTGAACATGTAGCCTTCGATGTCCGCACGAAAGCTCTTGAACATTGGAAACGCCGTGAACAGCGCAAACGCCACCGTCAAGATTGGCACCACCGAGAGCACGGTCGTAAACGTCAGGCTGCCGGCCACCTGCGGCAGGCGGTCTTCGCCCGCGCGGCGCAACGCATAACGCGACAGCGCACGCAGCTTGGCGGCATTCCATTGACGAAGCGCACGGAGATCAAAAAGCATGAAGAATGAGGCGGCGCAAGGCCAATGAGGGAGATTGGGGGGCGCAACTATAATACCGCGACGCTCTCAACGCTTTGTTATGAAAGATATCCTGGTCCTGTACTACAGCCGTCATGGCAGCACCCGCGCGTTGGCCGAGGCCATCGCCCAAGGCATTGAAAGCGTGGATGGCGCCCAGGCGCGCGTGCGCACGGTGCCCGCCGTCTCCACCGTGTGTGAAGCCACGCAACCGGACGTGCCCGATGGCGGCCCGCCGTATGTGGAAGTGCGCGATCTGGAGGAATGCGTCGGGTTGGCACTGGGCTCGCCCACGCGCTTCGGCAACATGGCCGCCCCGCTCAAGTATTTTCTGGACGGCACCACGCCGCAATGGCTGTCGGGGGCACTGGCCGGCAAACCCGCCTGCGTATTCACCTCCACGGGCAGCATGCATGGCGGGCAGGAAACCACCCTGCTCTCGATGATGCTGCCTCTGCTGCACCATGGCATGGTCGTGCTCGGCCTGCCGTATCAACAAAGCGAACTGCTTTCCACCGATGCCGGCGGCACGCCCTATGGGCCATCGCATGTCGCGCATCGAGGTGACACGGCACCGCTGACCGCCCACGAGCGCACGCTCGCCACCGCAATGGGCCGCCGGCTTGCCCAGACCGCCCTGAAGCTCGCAGCATGACGCTCGCCGATCAACCTGTTGTCGAATCCCGAGCACTGTATGTGCTGAGTGTCTGCAGCCTGATCGCGCTGATTGCGCTGTGTGCCGCGTGGGAACTGTGGCTCGCGCCGGTGCGCCCGGGCGGTTCGTGGCTTGCGCTCAAAGCGTTGCTGCTGGCGTGGCCGCTGCCTGGCGTGCTGCGCAAAAACCGCTACACGATGCAGTGGGCGTCGATGTTCATCCTGCTGTTCTTTACGGAGGGCATCGTGCGTGCAACGTCGGATGCCGGCCTGTCGCGATCGCTGGCGTGGGTGGAGGTTGTGCTCAGCGTGACGTTCTTCTTCGCCACGATTTTCTATCTGCGTCCGTTCAAGCGTGCGGCCAAAGCACGCGCCAAGCAAAGCCCCCAAGAGAGCACCTGACCCGCCATGACCCACGATGCGTTTCTGCAAGCTTGCGTTGACGCCATCGGCGCCGCGTATGTCCTGACAACGCCGGAAGACCAGGCGCCCTATCTGACCGATTGGCGCAAGCGTTTCACTGGCCGCGCCAGTGCGGTGCTGCGTCCGGCCGATGCGTCGCAAGTGGCTGCGCTGGTGCGGCTGTGTGGTGAGCACGCGGTGCCGATGGTCCCGCAAGGCGGCAACACCGGCCTGTGCGGTGGCGCCACGCCTGACATGGAAGGCAACGCGGTCGTCATCTCGGTGCAGCGCATGCAGCGCGTGCGCGCGGTCGACCCGATCAACAACACCATCACCGTGGATGCCGGCTGCATTCTGGCCAACGTGCAGCAGGCCGCAGCCGCGGCCGATCGCCTGTTCCCGCTGAGCCTGGCCGCCGAGGGCAGTTGCACCATCGGCGGCAACCTGGCGACCAACGCGGGCGGCACGGCCGTCCTGCGCTACGGCAACGCACGCGAGTTGTGCCTCGGCATAGAAGCTGTGCTGCCCAACGGCGAGCTGTGGAACGGCCTGCGCGGCCTGCGCAAGGACAACACCGGCTATGACCTGCGCGATCTACTGATCGGCGCAGAAGGCACGCTCGGCATCATCACTGGGGCAACGCTGAAGCTGTTTCCGCAGCCGCGCGCCAAGGTCACAGCGCTGGCGGCATTGCAATCACCGCGTCAGGCGCTAACATTCCTGTCGCTCGCACAAAGCCATGCGGGCACGCTGCTGACGGGTTTCGAGTTGATGTCGGCGTTCTGTCTGGAACTGGTGCGCAAGCACTATCCGCAGTTGCGTGTGCCGTTTGCGCAGGCGTATCCGCAGTATGTGCTGCTGGAACTGTCCGACTTGGAGAGCGAAGAACACGCCCGTGCGCTGTTCGAGGCGCTGATGGAAGACGCACTGGCCCGCGGCGTGATCGACGATGCGGCGGTGGCGGAATCGGTGGCGCAATCGCGCGACTTCTGGAACCTGCGCGAGCACATCCCGCTGGCGCAGGCCGACGAAGGCAAGAACATCAAGCACGACATTGGGGTGCCGATCTCGCGCATCGCAGACTTCATCGACGTGACCGACCGCGCGCTGGCGGCGGCCTACCCCGACATCCGCATGGTGACTTTCGGCCACCTCGGCGATGGCAACCTGCACTACAACGTGTCACCGCCCGAGGGGCATGAACACGAGGCTTTCCTGGCGCATCAGGACGGCATCAACCGCATCGTGCATGACAGCGTGCATGCCCATGGCGGCTCGATTTCAGCGGAGCACGGCATCGGCCAACTCAAGCGCGAGGACAACGCGCGCTACAAGAGCCCAGTCGAACTGGCAGCCATGCGCGCGATCAAGCAGGCACTGGACCCGCGCGGCCTGATGAATCCGGGAAAGGTGTTGTAAGCCGCGTCGGCTTCAGCCGAGCAGCTTGAACGCATAGTTTGCCGCCGCAAAGAGAATCGTCGCTGCCAACAGCCACAGCAGCAGGCGCGGCACGCCACTGGGTGGCAGGCGGTGACCCGCGGCATTGGAACGGTCGCCAATGCGCCCACTCTGCGCGTTGCGGACATATGTGGACCGCGACGCCCCTGCCGGGCGTCGTGCGTGACGTGTACTCATTCTTCCTTTCCTCCCTGCCCCATGGCTGACGCCTCGCCTGGCTCCCTGTTGCCGGCGAAACACAGCAGCCTCCCAAGGCTGCCCAAACAAGACTCCCGTTTTCCCGTCTGGTCGGAACCGAAAAAGACATCCGTCACGCCCTTTTGGCGTGTGTAGGCACAGCGTTCCGCGTCATTGCGCGGAATTTCGAGTTGAATCGTTACTTGTTATGGCACTACCCGACGCCACGAAATGTATCAAAGAATCCCCCTGATGGGGGGTACGCATTTTAGGTATCACCATTTGGATGATGCGTGGGAACGACGCTTGCGGACGGATTGGGGCCAAACCGACCTCATTGCACTGTTACGGAGCCATCCATGCATTCCGCCCAGCCCGAGTTGCGCTTGCGCGCGCACATTACGCCGCCGACACCGCACGAGCCTCCGCCGCATCCACCACCCGAGATGCCGCCGCCGGACGAGCCGTCTCACGATCCCGTCCATGACCCGGAACCCCTGACACCACCGATCGAGCTGCCTCCGGGCGAAGTGCCGCCGGAAATCCCGCCCCAGCGCTAGGGCGCCGCGGTTTTCGGCATCCGCCATCTGTTAGAATCGCGGCCTCCCAGGCATCCGGAAGCCGTTCGTCGCTAACCTGCCTGGGCAGCGCACACATCTGCCCATAGCTCAGTTGGATAGAGCATCGGCCTTCTAAGCCGACGGTCGGGGGTTCGAATCCCTCTGGGCAGGCCAAAGACTCTAGAAGAATCAAGGGCTTACGACAGGCACATCCAACGGTAGTAGGTTGAAAGTTGGCCGTAGTCACAATTCATTGTGACTACAGTGTGACTCATTTTACCGGCAGCCCTGCGTCGTACACGGTGACCGCGCATGACACCTTAAGGGGGGCTCCATCCAACCCGTCTTGACGCCCCCGATCACGTTGGCACCGCAGTCAGGCACGACTGAATTTCCCGATACCTCGCGTGCTTGCTCGGGACCATTAGATGCCGCCGCCAGAGCATCTTTTCCAGCGTTGCCTGCGCACGCTATTAGTAGCCCGAGAAGGACTAAAACAACGTGCTGCGCTACGCGCGGACGTAACGTTGGCGAATCCGCACGGCGCGATTTCGCTTCCTGGTCGCCTAGATCGGCTTCATGCAGTGTCGGCGCCTGAATGATCGACGTCCTTCGGGTCCCCTTGGGGGTATGGTTCCCCCGATAGGTACGCCCTGCCCACACGAACGTCGCACACGTTATCAAAGCCAGCCCACCCAACGTCGCTGGCACCGCGTACTCCCAATGGGGCACAAAAGTAGGTAACGCTCGCCCGAACAAGAACAGCCACATGTAGGCAACAAATAGGCTGACAATCTGGTTGATCGCCGATACGGAGAATGAAGCTGGTCCAGCTATGGCCTCCTTACAGGCCTGGGCGAACAGTGCCGGAGCGGGACGTCTAAGCACCGTCTTAAACAATGGGCCTATTACATCGTTCTCAAGCAGGTCTACATGGTTTTCCCAGTTCTCCTGCCATTGCTTGCTTCCCTTATTAGCCAGAACCCATGCGAAGGAAAAAATAAATCCAACGCACGAGACCACCGCCAACAAGGTCTGATCGACCACTCCTTTGCTTGCTGCCAGCGTCGCATAACCAGCAAATGTAGCGCCCGAGAAAACCCAAAAGTACGTTGCTCGCTTCCAGTAAAGTTCGATCTCAAATTTTCTGATGTCCAGCGCGCGTTCCAATGCCGCTCGCCGTTGTTTCCCTTGAAACGCGAGATCATAGGCACCCTGATCTATTGGCTTCGCATCGTTCTGCCCCATTCCCACCCCAATGTTTAGTAACGTTCCCTGAAGACTCGCGTCAGTATAAGGACGCCTAGACTTGCGAGGACTCGGGCACACAGTGTGACCGTGCCTTGCCCGGTTAAAAGTGGCATAGTTGCCACGGCGCCTGCAACGGGTGCACAACTCGCACTGAGGAACGGAGCAGTAGAGCACCCAGTACCTGTGCATCCACATAGAGGATGACAGGCATGGGCACGATCTCCGAGCGCACCAACAACGCGGGCGCTGCCACGTTCCAGGCGAAGGTTCGCCGCAAGGGATTCCCTCCCCTCTCTCAGACATTCCCGACCCGCGAAGAGGCTGAGAGTTGGCTGTTCGGAATCGAGGCCAGCATAAGACTCCGGTCGCGCGCCGCCGCCAAGCGGCAAGCCGAGGCGAAGCTCGCCGCAGAGCTTCAAGCGAGGCCGCACATCGTCGCGGACCTACTACGCCGCTATCTGGTCGAAGAGACGCCAAAGAAGAAAGGGGCCGGCGCAGAGGAGTACCACGTCCGCAGCATACTGGACTCCCCGCTCGCCCTGATCCACTTAGAGAACCTGACCCGACGCGACTTGCAGGACTGGCGGGACCAGCGACTGGAGCAGGTCAAAGGCAGCACCGTCAACCGCCAACTGAACATCCTGAACGCTGCTCTCAAGCATGCGCGCGATGAATGGGGTGTCGATCTGCCGGATAGCGTGATCCGCAGCGTGCGACGCCCTAAGAACCCCGCTTCCCGTGTGCGGCGTCTGTCGAAAGCGGAGGAAGCTGCGATCCGACAAGCAGGAGAGGACACTCGCAACCCGTACGTGCTCCCCATCCTGGACTTAGCCCTGGAGACAGGCATGCGGCGCGGCGAGATGCTGGGCCTGCGGTGGTGGCAAGTCAGCTATGAGGGACGATCCGTCCATTTGACAGATACAAAGAACGGAGCATCCCGAGGCGTGGCGCTATCTCTCAAGGCGATGGCTACGCTACAGACCGTACGACAGATGGCCTACGACACTTCGGCTGCCCTCAATGGTCCCGATGAGCGCCCTGTGTTTCCAGGCGTGACTCCGAACGCGCTGAAACTGGCCTTCAAGCGGATGCTGGAACGGGCCGGTGTCGACGACTTCCACTTCCATGATCTGCGGCACGAAGCAACCAGCCGGATGTTCGAGAAAGGTCTATCAGCGATGGAAGTGG
This sequence comes from Ralstonia sp. AU12-08, assembly GCF_000442475.1. Lineage (NCBI taxonomy): Bacteria > Pseudomonadati > Pseudomonadota > Betaproteobacteria > Burkholderiales > Burkholderiaceae > Ralstonia > Ralstonia sp. AU12-08. The sequence continues at coordinate 9,444 of NZ_ASZV01000021.1, forward strand.
CTTCGATCACCGGACACAAGGACATCAGGGTGCTCCAGCGCTACACGCATCTACAGGTCAAGGACTTGGCGGCGAAGCTGGATTAGAGGCCCAGCAACCAAAACCGACGCCCGGACCAAGGGGTTATCGCTGTGCACCAAATCCCCTTGGTTGTATAACGAGCGAAAAGAACGCAACGCAACCATGTGCTTTGGTGGAATCAGGGCTACGGTGAACGCTGAAGTCGCCATCACGTGCAGGCTCGAAATCAATGAAGAAACTGCCAATAGGACCAAATTTGGTCTCGCACATTCGTACAGCGTTTTCCAGTTGGACACCGAGCGAACGCCTCCTTTGATTGCCGTTTTCGTCCTTTGCTGCGGCTTCGCGCGATAAGCAACGGGTGAATGCCGTGTCCTGATCGAACAAATACGTGGTCCGCTCACCAATCAACACGCGCAAGCGAAACGGGTGCGCATCCGCCGAAACGCTGCATTGGCGCGTAGCCTCGTAGAAAGGAAGATCATCGGCCATGGCCGGGAGCGAGACAGCCAAGGTGATGCACGCGATCAGGGAAAGGAAAAGCGATCTCATAAGGCGTTTGTTATGCGAAATTTGTCGGCAACCGTCGGAGCACGAAGCATTCTGGCCGATTTGATCCGATCGTCAAACTGCTAGACCCTCGGCTGAACCGACAGCGTGCCAACAAGAAAAGGACCCCGCCGAAGCGGGGCCAACCCTCAATACTGCGCAACCTCCTACCGCGAGTTGTTCACAAGCTCATTCGACAGCGCCGTCCCGAAGATGGTGTTCGCACCGGGCACCCAGCGGGTTCCTTGCTTCACCTCCTTCAAGTAGTCCACCGGATCGACGCTGCCTTGCTTGTGGCCGGTGGCCGCACCGTAGGCCACGTTGCCCACAGCGGATACTCCGCGCCCGAGGTTCTGGAGGTAGCCCAGGGCTGCAATCGGGCCGCTGTTGCCGTGCGTCTGCCCGCCGAACATCAGCGAGCCCGCGTCCATCGTGTCAGGCAGGAGGCCCGCCATGTTCACCATGACCGCCACGCCGGTCGCCAGCTTGTAGCCGGACAGGTTCTCCTTGAGGTACTTGTCCCGCTGCTGTTCGGACATGCCGATGGTGTTGGTGTAGGCCTTGGCTTGGTACAGCATTGCGCCCCAGGCGGTCGCAAAGGTGAACGCCGTGTAGGTGTTCGAGTCGTTGATGAACAGGTTGCGCATCATCTGCTTCTCGGAGGCCAGAAGGCCCGAGCGGCGGAACTGGCTGACTACCTTACCGAGCGCACCTTCGGCTGCCCAACGCGGCACTTCACCGATCATGGCCCGCTGCATGGACTGGAACGTCGCCCGGTGCAGTACGCCGATGAAGGCGTCCGCAGCGTGCTGGTCGTCCCACTTGTCCCAGTTGATTGCATCGCCCTTGGCACGGCCTGCGTCGTACTTCTGCATCTGTGCCTGGATGCGCTCGATGTCCGAGGCTTGGAAGCCAAGATCAGCGAAGCGGCGGTCGCCCATCACGGACTTGCCCGTAGCCAGGTGCTGCCAGATTTCCTCAGTGATGGCCGGGAGCATGCCCCGGTGCACCATCTTGCCGACTAGGTTCAGGCCGGACAGGTGGTTCACTGCGTTGACGCCCTTGTCCATCATGCGTCGGAACGTGCTGCCCTCGGCCAGCAGGCTCTCCGGTCGGAGGTGTCCTTCCGAGGTCTGCTGCATGTGCAGACGGTAGTCCACGCCCAGCAGGCTGCCAGCTTGCTCTGCCAGTTGCTTGATGAGCGGCGTCTCCAGCTTGGAGAAGCCCGTGCCGAGTGTCTTGAACAGCCCGCGCACGCCGACAGCCGCCACCACACCAGCCGCGTCGGCCAGGACGTTGAAGCCGATCTTGCCCATCATCGACATGTGCGCGCCCATCTGGAGCATGGAGGCCACGGCGGACTCACCGTTGTTCAGGCGGTCCTGGTGGCTGCGAATCAGGAAGTCGATGTCGTCGATTTCCTTGGGGCTGGCACCGTCGCGGCGCAGGGCTTCCTTGAGGGCGTCGATGTGCTCCACGCTCTTGAGGCCACGACGGGCCAGGGCGATGCTGCCTGCGAACTTGGATGCGTTCCCATTGACCATGCGGCCCAGGTCCGTATCCAAGAAGTCCATCAGCGACACGCCGTTGGGTGACTGCGCCAGGAGGTCGAATTCCGTGCGCGTGCGGTCGTCACGAATTTCCGCCAGCCTCTGTTTGAAGGCCGAGATCATTTCCGGCGTCACCTTCGCGTTCTTCCAGTCCTCGGCCAGCAGGTCGCCAGCGATTGCCTGGAAGTGATTGTCGGTGTGCTGGATGCGCTCCTCGGGGCTGCGCATCACCATGTCCACGTAGCGGTCAGTCAGGTTGCGGACTTTCTCCATGACTTCCGTGTGCAGGGCGTCGAATGCCTCGGGCGTCTGCGGGCCAACGTCACGTAGCTTCGCCATCATTGGGTCCAGCACCTTCGCCACGTACTGCTCGCGGATCAGGCCCTTGAACTCGTTGAACTTCGGCACGTCGTTGTGGTACGCATCCAGGATGCCTGACCAGTCCCATCGGTAGGGCATGTGGCCCTGCCAGCCCATCCCGTTGTGGATGGCCGTGCCCAGTGCTTCACCGGCCTGCAGCGAGTCCTCCGTGATGTTGCGCCAGAAGCCGTCGAGCGCTGCGGCCAACTTGCCGTACGGCGTGTCCTCATACTTCCCGCTGTCGCGGCCTGCCAGCCGTTCCTTGCGCTTCGCCTCACGCAGCTCGGCCACCTTGCGTCCGATTGCCTTCTCGGCTTCCATACCACCACCCGCAGCCAGCTTGAGCTTGTCCTTGCCGTTCAGAAGCGTCGGGAGGATTTGGTTGTACAGCTCGATGAAGCCCTGCTTGTACAAGTGTGTGAGCCTGACCTTGTCGATGGCTGCCGAGTTTGCATGCTGGCGGTTGATCCCGGTGGCGGACTCGCCCAGGATGGACGACCACAGGCGTACGCCCTTGGACTCCGACATGCCCAGGCGCAGGCCCACCGAATCCAGCGCGCGGCGCAGCTTACCCAGACCCGGCGTATCCCACAGGATGTTGGCCTTGCCGTACCACGCTTCGGCGCGTCGGGACACGTCGGTCTTGTGCTCCTGGTGGTCAGCGATGTGCTGGCCGAAGGCTTGCACCAGCGGCGATGCCTTGGACTCGTCGCGCAGCGTGTTCGGACTTTGCAGCACCGAGAAGTGGCGACCGTCACTGCGGAATACTGTCGTGCTCAGAGGTTCGTCCAGCAAGCGATCGGTCAGGTTCATTGCCCGCGCCAGGGCGGACGACTCGGACACGTCCAAGCCAAGCAGGCGGCGCACGCCGTTGAACAGGCGCCCCAGGATGGACTGACCTTCCTTCTTCATACCTGCCAGCAGGTTGATGAACTCGGACTTGCCGCTAAACAGGCCCGCCACGAACTCGTGGACGTTGCCGAGATAGTGCTTCGCCATGCGGTCGTTCTTCTCAAACGCAGCAGCAGCCTCCTCGCGCAGTGCCTCCAGCTCCTTGACGATCTTGCCGTGAGCCGAGTTGGGGTTGCTCAGACCGTACTCCAGCTTGTAGGCCGTGGCCGCGTGCGCAGCTTCGTGCAGCACAACGAAGTCGTCGGCTTTACTGCCCACGCGGATCGAGTGGTTGGAGAGGCTGTACGTGCCTCCGTTGGACTCGTGCTCCGTGCGAAGGAAGCCAACGTCATCACGGATGGAGTCGCGCAGGCGAACCGCCAGGGATGCGGCTAGTGCGTCCTGACTTTCGGCGATGCGGGCCAGCTCGGCACGGATGCCTTGTGTCGAGGCAAGCGGCTCGGTCGCGTTCTTCGCTACCGCTTGTTCGCGGATGTACTCGGCACGCACAGCGCCCGTCTCGGCTCGGTCCTTCTTGAACATTTCGGTGACGTTGGCCGTGAACGTGTCGTTCGATGCGGTGCGGCGGAGGTCGCCCACCTTGCCTTGCTCGCGGGCCATCGCACCGTATTCCGGTACAGCGTGCAGGTGCTGCTGTTCGGCCAGGATGTCTCGGCCAGCGTTAGATGCAACGTCCGGGTAGCCGACCTTGCCGACGTTCGGGTCCACCAGCGTACCGTCCTCACGGACTGACACAAGACGCGGTTGCTCCTGGAGGTGGGCGGTCGGGTCGTGTGCTGCTACTTCGGTAAGTCCGCTGCCGATGGTCCCGCCGCTGTTGTCGCGTGCTGGATCGGAGACGCGGCTCACTGCGTTGTCCACTGTTGACTGGAGGTTGCCCTCAGCCCCCTGAATGACATGCATGTCGTCGCGGCCCATCATCTTGGTGTGCAGCAGATGGCCCATCGCGCCAAGCGCGCCACCGACGAGTGCCTGCTGCGCTACGCCAGTCCACTCGATGTCCTGGTTGTCCAGCTTGCGCATGGCTACGTCGGCTACGACGTTCTCAGCGGCTGCCGACGCAATGGCCGACAGCGGGCTCGGTATGCGTGCTGCCACACCGGCGGCCTCTACCGCACGGATGGCATTCGCGGTGCGCAGGCTGGATACCGCCGCGCCCAGGCCAAGAGTGCCGACCAGCATTGCGGGATCGCCTAGACCTGCCGCAAACATCATCGTCCGTGCTCCCACGCCTCGCATCCCACGGGTGTTGTCCAAGCGATGCAAGAACTCGGCGCGCTCCTGCGCCCAGCCCATGCGGCGTGCCCATTCGGCGTCACTGCCCGCCCCCAGCACGTAGTTGCGGAGGTCGTCGTTCATCCAGACACCCGGCGTCTCGTTGCGCATAGAGTCACGCTGAGCTGCGCTCATCGACCAACCGGGAGTACCGGCCTCGCGGCGGAACACGTCCCCAAGACGCCCAGTGAGGTTGCTCCAGATAGCACCCTGCGTGAACGCATCGACCATACCTGCCTGATGCGTCGTGTCGGCAATCTGCGCAGCGCCTTCCTGCTCGATACGATCTAGGACGCCGCCGTTGTCTGTGCGGCCAATCTCGGCCAGTTGGGCAGCGTTACTGGTGGCTGCGTCCTGTCCGGCCTTCTGTTGGAACTCCGGGCGCAGACGGTCTGCCAGGGTCAGCTTCTCACGCAGGCTCCCCGCCGCACTACCTGCGGCAGCGGCGCGCGGCGTAACGGCAGTATTGCCGAGGATCGTCTCGACGTAACCGTTCGTCTCGGGGTTGTCCCAGTTCTCGCGCTTCCAGCCCGCGTTGTACGCGCGCAGGGCATCAGGTGTGTTGCCGAACTGGCGCAAGTTCTCGCCCATCACCTCGCCGTGGATGGTGAGGGCGTCGTCGAAGTTCGACGGGTCCAGCTTCATGTTAAGTCGCTGCTCCAGCTTGGAGAGCGTTTTGGGGATGACCTGTACATAACCCATCGCCCCCTTGGACGATACTGCATTCGGATTCCAGCCGGACTCCTGGGTGATCTGGCGCGCGGTGGTACCGCGTGGCAGGCCGAGCTTGTCGTCCTGCTGTTGCGCCTTGGACAGTTGATCGTCGGTCGGTTGAAACTTCATAGGTTCTCCAGATGTGACAAGGGCCAGCGTGTAGCCAGCCCTTGTGAATGGATGAGGTTGTTTCTTCGTCTATGCAGAAGCAGCAAGCGCATCGAAGGCCATCACAGCCCTGTTTGCACGAACGCACCGCGCATGCGCTTGCACGTCAGCGTCACGCAAGTGCGCGATGGCCTGCCACGCAGCTTCGTGCGCAGCGCTGGCGTCGAGGTGCTGTTGCTCGTACATGTGAGCCTCTGCGACCAGCACCTCGCGGGCGTCCTCGAATCCGGGCATGCGGTGCATGGCGCGTTGGGCAACTTCGTCGTTGAACCCATCGAGAAACGGGTCTAGGAGGCCATGCCCATCGGGCGAGAAGGTCGCCAGCAGATCGGCCTCGCACTTAATGCGGTAGTCGCCGATGGTCGCCCCTGCTGGCAACGCCTTACGTGCAGCGGGCCAATACGTCGCGGCAAATTTGCCGAGGTTGTACGCGGCCTCTACCTCGCACTTGGGGTAGCCGGATTGAGGGGCGGTTTGGAAATGACGGGCTTGCTCAGGACAAGCGACGGCGTGGCGCATGACGCGGCCTCCTATTGAGTGAATGGAGGCCCGCCGTGCATCGGCCAAGATACGGGCGGCGGGCCGAAGGCGAGGTTGGCCGACCGGTCAATAGGAAACCGGCACACCCGAAGGTGTCCCCGCCTCGGCCCGCCATTGAAAGGGCGTGCGAAGGCAACGCACGAATAGTAATGCCGCGCATGGCGGCTGTGCGCCTATTGATCCCGAGCGGCCAAGCCCGGTCGCGTTTGTCTACGCGACGGCGCGGAGTCTAGTGACGTGCGTACGTTCCGACAAGCACGCACTCAGCGAGCGATTTGTCCCGCAACTCTCGAACGTTGACAGTGGGTCCAAGCGCCCCGCCCTTTGCATGCCCGCAGTGTCAACTGCTGTGCAGACCGTCGGCCCAAGCATTGGCGTTGCATACCCGCCACGCTCACGCGGGTTGGACTACCTCCAGCAAAGCCAGCGTGCCCCGCGCGGCGCTCAATTGCTCGGACAGGCGGAACTCGCTTGCCGGTTGCTCCCACCTCTCCAGCGCCACCAGGGCGGGATGCTTCGGGTGCTCCCGGCGGTACTGTTCGTGCATGGCCTGCCCCTGGCCGCGCTCCTGTGTCTTCCGCTGTTGCCAAACCACGAAGCGCGCATGATCTTCTTCCCGCCACCAGACGTACAGCGGATGAAGCAGGGCGAACAGCGCGTCCCAGTCATGTTTGCATGTGTCTGTGCCGCGCGTGCGCGCCCACCATTCCCAGCACAGCGCGTCCAGTTGGACCTGTTTCTCATCGTCGGTCATGCGATTGATGGCGTCTTTCCAGAGGAAAGCCATGTAGTCCGCTCGGCGGGCCGCTCCCCACTCGGCTTCTAGAAGCGCAACGTCGTGTTGCTGCTCGGTGAGGGCTGCGTTGGATTCCAGCTTGGGAGTGGAAGTAGTGTTACTCATGAGGTATCTCCTTGAGGGTAGATGGCGGCGCGGGTTGTCCGCGCTGCGTGTATAGCCACTGCACGCTCAGGGCGGCGCACAGCAGTTGGTCGGGTGGTGGTAGAGGTTGGTGATGACAGCCCATCTCAGAGGGCTATCTGCGGACCGGAGGAGGCCCGTAGGCGGCTTGCAGGCACTTGCCGCGTGTGTCCTGCGTTGTTGCTGTCGCGGAGCGCCTAGACTCGTTTAGACGCGCCCTGCCTGCTTCAACAGTTCCTGGAGGGCGGGGTTGCGCTCGGCCAGCAAATGCAACTGCTTACCTGGGTACAGCCGTAAGTCCGCGCACTCGAAACGACGTATCGGCGGCTCGTACCCGAACACCTCGTCGGTGAACTGCGTTCGCGCCATCTTGGGCAAGCCCGGCACGTCCCAGGTTGCAGCAGCGCAGCGTACCGACATGCGGCCTGTGGGCGTCTCCGTGCCGTACCAGCGCGTGTCGGGACCGTTGCCGTTCCAGGCACCCGCGACGTACTGCCGCACCTCGCCAGCCTTCTCCCGGCGAATCGCATCCAGTCGCCATTTCCAGCCAGCTCGCGAATACGTTGCAGGCCATGGGTACGCTCGATTCTTGTGGTCGAGCCGCAGTGGACGGCGCTTCAGTCGACAGTCATAGCAGGCACAGTCACGCACCCTTCGTCTACTGGATCCGCACGTCTTGCACGGCTTACCAATGAACCATGTCCGTCCAGCGATCAGCGCGTCGATTCGTTCGGGGTACATCGTCTGCTTGCGCAGCGCTTCAGCAAACGCACCATCCCGCATCGCCACCTCTCTATGGCGGCGCGATAGCACCTTGGAAAAGGCGGGTACGCGGTGCAAGACGAAGGAAGGGTCGGATTTGCGAGTGCTGCCGTGCGGCGAACTCATAGCCAGGGTGCGCGCTTGGCGGTGCCTGTCATACCGACCCTAAGATGTCCTCGGAAGCGCAGCCTTTCGGCTCGCCGCATCCTTTGCAGACCATGCGGCTCGCTGCCCGATCAATCGGTGGGTAGTCGTAGCCTCGCGTCTTGCACAGGTTCCAGTCCTGCACCCACTGCCATGCCTCGCCACCGAAGCGATCCACGGGTTGCCCACAGTCGGCGCATTGGCCGTCCTGCCGCTCTCGAATCGATGCGCGCATGTCCTGCATGAACTCGTGCCGCGAAGGCTTGCCTGGGAACGCGCGTCCGTTGTGGTCACGCATGCTTTTCTTCATGTACATCCGTTCTAGTTCTCCTGTTTGTTCTGAGTCGGCAGCGAATGCCGTGCTCCAGATGTGACAAAGGCCGCTCGCGCGGCCCTTCTAGTGGAGGCGATGCGCTGCTGCGCGCCTCCCCCCTCCGGCGGTTGGTTGTGCTACGTAGCCCGGAGCTTACGGATCAACGTTGCCCTACTGATCCCAAGGTGCTCCGCAGCCAGTGATTGATTGCCACCGACGTGGGCCATTACGGCGTCGATAGCTGCCTGCTCGGCCTGGGCCACTACGCGCTCTAGCAAGGAGCCCATCGAATCGCCTTGCAGCGCATCCAGCGTCCGCTGAACGCGATAGCGCACGGTCTCGCCAATCGTCGGGGCCAGCTCGTCGAGCATCTGCTCGCGGCTGAGGGTGATCTTGCATGTCATTTCTGCTAGTGCTGTTCAGTTTTGATACAACGAAAGAATTTCGGGGATGCCAATTACCTGTGAACCCGCATGGCTGACCGCTCAATTTTTAAGCACATCGCCCGCGAAGCATTGCTCCACCTTGGGTTCCTTAAAGGTTTCCGTCTGTGGATAACTGGCTCTCCTACAGCACGTGGGCATCCAGTTCGCGGTCCATAACCAGCCGCTTGTACCGTGGCTGCTCCTGCAACCTTTTTAGGTACTCCAGGGTGGTCCCGGTATCGCGCGCTCTGCGTAGCTGCTGGTACTCGTCGTGCAATACCTTGAAAGCTGCGTTCAAAACTCCCTGGTACAGACCTTCGGGAAGCCTCTCGCGCAACTCACGGTTGTCAGCTCCGAAGTCGATCACCTGGGCAATCAACTCCAGCTCCTTGTTGCTGGGCTGATCGTTGCTCACCAGATGCAACTCATCCCGAGCGATGAAACTTCTGCAGCCGGTGGCTTCCTGATGACCGGCTCCGGGGTGTCTACGACATGCGGCACCAAGTGAGCCACCTAGTAAGACTAGCTCGGCCCGTATCCGACGATCCTGGGCAAGATCGTATGTTCCCAAAGTGGCCGATAGCTGGTGCCTCCTCTGTTCGCCCGGTCGTAGTCTTGTATGTTTGATTCTCGGCTCCATCTCTTTGCGCCCTGCGAATGCACCGTACACGCGCGACTTCCTTAGCGTAGTCAACCGCCGTCTACGCTGTGCCGGGAAGCTACAAGCGGGCGCCCTACTGGGTCAATGCCCTTCTTGCGGCCGGGTTTAGCTCGCTGTGCCCACGACGGTAAGCTTCCAGTCAATGCCTCGACTGCACGGCGGTACGCCGCTGCGGCCATCGTGGACGTGCGTGGCAGTTGCTGGGTGAAATACGCCCGCTCGACAGCGTTGTGTTCAAGCGGGTGGTTGCTGGTACGGCTCATGTAGCTCTCCTATGGTTCGGTGCGGTGGAACCGCTCAACGGGCAAGGGCGGACGGTTCTCCGTCCGCGGAGGAGCACAAAATGCGGCGTGCGGTTTGTCAGAGTGGGACGCGGATACGCCGAGGCGATGCGCTCTTTGTCCGCAGGGGGCATGCCCAGGAAGTCGCTTATTAGTACTAATGGGGACACAGAAACAAAAGACCACCCGAAGGTGGCCGATTGGTGCGGAGGATTTGAGGCTCCCGGAATACCGCTCTCGTGTGTGCAGGTCCGAGCATGAGGGCGCTCAGGGGTGAGCATCTGCCAGCTTGAGGATGGTGGGATGCGAGACCTTGTACTCCTTAGCCAATCCCCTCGCTGTCGCTCCTTGCGCCAGCTTGCGGCGTATCTCAGCCTTCTGCCCGTCGGTCAAGGCATCGCGCCTGCCCAGCTTTTTGCCCTCGGCTTTGGCACGCGCCAGCCCAGCGTGAGTCCGCTCGATCAACAAGTCCTTTTCGAACTGAGCCACGGCTGCCAGGACGGTCATGTGCAGCTTGCCGGATGCGCTGGTCAAGTCCACACCCTTGAGCGCAAGGCAATGAACCTGCACCCCAAGGGTGGCCAGCTTCTCAATCGTCGCCAGCACGTCGCCAGTGTTGCGGCCCAGCCGGTCCAGCTTGGTCACCACAAGGGTGTCACCGTCATCCAGCTTGTCCAGCAGCTTCGAGAACCCGGGGCGCTCGCCCGCTGGCACGCTACCGGAGATAGTCTCCGTGATGATGCGGCGGGGCTGTACGTCGAACCCTGCGGCCTTGACTTCGAGTAGCTGGTTGTCCGTGGTCTGCTCCGCCGTGGAGACACGGGCGTAAAGGAACGTGCGAGACATGACTGCTCCAGTTGGTAATCAAACGTGGAAGCAATCGTAGGTGGTAATGAACTTGTTTACAAGGACTTTCTTACCAGCCGCTTGTGGCTCAGCCGGCCGGTAGGGAAACGGACGATTGATTACCGAGCAGCACCGCCAGCGTCGGCGGTAGCCGTAGCGGCAAACGTGGTACCCGAAAGCTGAACGCTTTTGCCCGCCGCCACGGGTTCATGAACCACGCTGCCTTCCGGCTCGCCGTGTTCAATTCCATGCGCGCCGCGTATGCCCAGCATCGTCCCCTTTGATTTCCGGGGTAGCAACGTCCGGGTGATTGAGCGCGACGGAGAACCCTGGTTCGTGGCTCGGGATGTGGCGAATGTGTTGGGGTATGCCGACGCGAATGCGGCGGTTGCTCGGCACTGTAAGGCGGTGACGACCTGCTCCGACGTTTCGTCGGGTCAGGTTCGGCATGTCCAGATCATCCCCGAGCGCGATGTCTACCGCCTCGTGATGCGCTCGAAACTCCCCGGCGCGGAAGCGTTCGAGGAGTGGGTGGTCGGCACGGTGCTTCCGAGCATCCGCAAGAGCGGCAGCTACGGGGCACCTGCCCAGGCCACCGCTGACCTATCCGACCCAGCATCCCTGCGTACCCTGCTGCTCGGGTACACGGAGAAGGTGCTGGAGCTGGAGGCCACGGTTGCGGAGCAAGCCCCGAAGGTTGAGGTGCATGACCGCACAGGCACCCCGGCACACGGGGACATTGGCTGCTGCACGGGCGGCGCAGCCCCCGCAGAAATGCCGATCAAATTTTGGTCCGAGGTGTTTCTGCCGGTCCGGAGTCGCCGATTTGGCTGCTTATCGTTTGAAGGCAATGAACCCGATTTGCCGCGTAGTCGAGTAGCACAACCCCAGTGAACGCTGTTCGGTACTTCGCAGACAGCGCACTGTCACCAACTTGAACCGCTGATGACCCGTCAAACCCGTACGCAACTAGCAGAAGAAACACGCGGTCAACCCGCAGCAGATAGTCAGGGATGCGTCTTTCCTTTTCACTGATCCGCCGCGCGAGGGCATCGGGCTTAAGCATAGGGACCCACCACGCAGTCACAGGTTGCCAGAATGATCTGGGCAAAGCGGGATGGTAGTGCAGCCAAACGTCGCGGAAGAACTCTGATTGATGAGGGCTACTCCAGCACTCAATTCGCTGCTTCCACACGCCATCTGGAGCGTGAGAGAGCGCGCCCTCGACAATGCCGACAAGTTGCTCCACCGCCCGACTACGCTTCGGCTTGCCAGACAGATCGAGTCCCTGCTTGAAGGCTACCATCACGCCCAAGCCTTGCTTGAAACGAGAATCCCCTAGCCTTCCCTGCGCCAACGAACAGATGCGCCGCTGCGCTTGTTCATGGGCTTTCACCATTTCGTCCATTAACTCTGTCACTTCGACGCCGTAGCTGCCTTGGGGGGTCTGCACAACTACGTCGGGGTTCTCTCCCGACGCGTCCGTGCAGCCCTTCGGCCAAAGCTCCGGGAGTAGTGCCTGCGTGTGCTCGAAGAAAAGCCTCTCCCGCTCCTTCTTGTCATTGCTTCCTTTATCCGGCATAGCACTCCTTCTCAGCGTAGTCTTATGGCTATGCGGCTTGATAATTGAGCGTGTACGCTACAGCATGATTCACCAGCCATACTATCGCCTTCGCTACTGACTTCATACATGGCCGATCTAGACACCAACACCGGAAACATCAAGGCACATTGCATGACCTGCGGCGGTGCCCTGTCAATGTTCGTGGATGCGACCCCCGAGGGACACCAGATCGGGGAGTTTAGACGACCGGTCAGTCTCACGTTGGTCGAAACTTATCGACTGTTGAGGTGCCTTGGGTGCGGCGCTGGTGCGCTAGCTACTCACGTCTCGCAGAGAGGAAGTACCCGAGCAGCGGAGCTTTTGGACTTCTATCCTGAATCAAAAGGCAGCCTGAAACTACCTTCCGACGTGCCAGCAGGCATTACCAAAGAATTCCGTGAGGGAGAGCGCTGCCTTGCTGCCGGATGCTACCGAGCCGCTGCGGGGATGTTTCGCTCAGTGCTAGACAAAACTCTACGGGCCAACGGCTACAAGGAGAAGCGAGGAACCAACCTCGAACAGCAGATAGACGCTGCGGCGGCGGACGGTGCAATTACAGCCTCCCGCCAACGAAAAGCCCACGATGAAATTCGAGTGCTAGGCAACGACGTGTTACATGAGGAATGGCGGGAAATACCCGAGGTCGATGTGGAGGCTGCACGGCAATACGCCCAGCGCATCCTGGAAGACTTCTACGATGACCGAGAGTCGGTCCTTGCGTTGGTCAGAAGCAAGGGGCGCGTTCCAGACGAGGACCGGAAGATTGAAGACAATCAGTCCTAGGTAGATTGGCTGCTCTACCGGCTAGGGCAGCTCCTTACCCGCCGTTGTAGAAGACGGCAATCAAGCTGCAGCGACCATGACTAAGCTAGCAGGCACCGCGCGTACGTGCATCTACTGCAAGCAGGCTCGCCCCTTTACTGACGAGCACCTGTTCCCGAAAGGACTAGGTGGGGATGACCGCAGATTCATGCTGAAGAATCTAGTATGCGGTTACTGCAACACCACCGTGTTCTCAAAGCTCGAAGCTTCGTTCATGCGAGCTTCACCAGTAGCATTGGCGCGTATCTTTATGCAAAAGGTGAAAGGCAGTGGGCGGGATGCCATCGTGCCTAGGCTCGACACAGTGTCTACCACAGCATTCATCCCTGGGCAGGGCGAGGTGGAAGCCGAGATGCAGGCGGAGGGAACCGCTACTACGCTGCTACAGATACTCTTCCTGGGCGACGGAAAATGCAGCCTCACAGGCAGCGATGAATCTCACATCCCTAAGTTCATTGGTGCGCTGCGTCGCGCCCTTGACCACACCGTGATCCTTGTGCGCAAGGTGACGACCGCCAGCAACCCTAGCTTCATTGTTACTAGCTACGTTCGGCAGAGTAACCGCTACATCGTGGGCGGCAGTCGCACAGTGCCCCGACCACCGGACGTTTGCATCTGGCACGAGCAATTCCCGACCATCGGGCAAGAGCAACGAATACAAAGGCACCCCACTCTATTCAGGCGAACGGCGGGGCAACTCGTACTACGAACGCATTTGAACTCCGATGTTTGCGCCCTTCTTTCGGAAGCGCGAGCGGCACTCGATGCGCTTGACGACGAGCAACACTGGGCTGCTGCCGGTTTCATGGACGCCTTGTTAAGGTGGAAAATGAAACTGGAGGTGGTTTATGGGAACGAGGCGGCAATTCAGCCGGGAGTTCAAGCTTGAGGCCGTGAGGCTGGTCAAAGAGCGAGGGGTGTCGGTGTCGCAAGCAGCGCGCGACTTGGACGTGCACGAGAACGTGCTGCGCAAGTGGGTGCGGGAGGCGGCGCAAGACCCTCAGGAGGCATTCCCCGGCAAGGGGGTGATGAAGCCTGAGCAGGCTGAAATCGAGCGACTGAAGAAGGAAGTGGCGAAGCTCAAGCAGGAGCGCGACATTCTGAAAAAAGCCGCGGCCTACTTCGCCAAGGACTCACTGTGAAGTTCGAGTTCGTGGCGAAGCACCGGGTGGCCTGGCCGGTCAAGCTGATGTGCGAGGCGCTCGGTGTCTCGCGAAGTGGCTTCTATGCGTGGCTGGTGAGGCCCAGGAGCCGTCGCAGCCTGGAAGACGAAGCGCTGGCGGCGAAGGTACGGCAAAGCTTCGTTGGCAGTGACCGCACCTACGGTGCCCGCCGAGTCTGGCACGACGTGCTGGCGCTGGGTGAGCGTTGCGGCCTGCACCGTATCGAGCGATTGATGCGGGCGCAGGCCCTGCGTGCCAGGCCCAGGCGGCGAGGCTTGCCCAAGGACCATGGCGAGCGCTGCGCCATTGCGGCCAACGTGCTGGACCGCCAATTCCAGGCTGACGCACCGAACCAGAAGTGGGTGGCGGACTTCACCTACATCTGGACGGCCGAGGGCTGGCTGTACGTGGCGGTGGTGCTGGACCTGTACTCGCGCCGGGCGGTGGGCTGGTCAATGCAATCGAGCATGACCTCGCAGTTGGTGGCCGATGCGCTGATGATGGCCGTGTGGCGACGTGGGCGACCGGTGCAGTTGCTCCATCACTCGGACCAGGGCAGCCAATACACCAGTGAGCACTTCCAGCAGTTGCTCAAGGAACAGGGCATCACCTGTAGCATGAGCCGCGCCGGCGAGGTCTGGGACAACTCGGCGATGGAAAGCTTCTTTAGCAGCCTGAAGACCGAGCGAACGGCGCGTCGTGTTTACCGCAGTCGCGAGCAAGCTAGGTCAGACGTGTTCGACTACATCGAGCGCTTCTACAATCCGACGCGCAGGCATTCGACGCTCGGCTACGTCAGTCCGATACAGTTTGAGCAAGCTCGAGAAGCTTAGGTCGGTGTCCACTGAACCGGCAGCAGCCCACCATGCCATCCTCAAGGCTACGCGCGCCCTCATCACCGATGTTGCGAAAACCACTCTTGTAATGTTGAATGGCGCCGCGCGTCAGGCCGGTGCGCGCCGCAAGCTCAATGACGGTGACTGCTTCGCTGATCAGTTGATGCAGGTTCAACCTACGAATTGCTGCGTAATCGAGATAAAGGACCGGCTGCATTCTTGGCTCCCACTGTTGGTGATGACTGTTATGAGCACACGGACTCATTATCAGCGGCGTCAAGTGGTCCGGGCAGTACGAGAAGGCTAACCGCCGCCCGAACCATCGCAGCGAGAGCAGCCACTTCCATGGCGAGGCCCGCCAGGAGCCAGACTCCAGCACGGTGGGCGGTCAGACAAGGAGTACACGTCCGCGATCTTCGTGTTGTAGCTACTGGCACCCCTACCCCAATTTCAGCGCCACGTCATGCGCCCGCAAATGCGTGTACCGCTTGAGCATTTCCATCGTCTTGTGCCCGGTAATCGTTGTCACCTCCATGACACTTAGGCCCTTCTCGAAGAACCGGGACGTGGCCTCATGACGTAGATCGTGCAAGCGGATACCGACCAGCCAACGCGCCGAAGGCGGCTTGCCCTCTGTGAGGCATGCAGCCTCGTAGACCCGCCTAGCGCGACGCACAGCACGCATAAACGCCGTCGTGACTGCATCCTCCTGCATAGCGAACGGAACGCCCTCGCCCGCCTCCTGACGCTTCTGGAGGATGGCGAGAGCCTTGGTGGACAGCGGGACGGTCCTAGGTGTGTCGGTCTTGGTCTTGGGGATGTAGGCAGTACGCTGCTGGAAGTCGATGTACTCCCAGTCCAGGGCCAGCATTT
>NZ_ASZV01000022.1:0-210242 GCF_000442475.1 Ralstonia sp. AU12-08
AGCATTTCGCCACGGCGCATGCCTGTCTCGACAGCGAACGGGATCAGGTCGGCCAGCACAGGGGACAACGTGGCAGCCACGATGGCGTCCAGCTCGCCCTGTTGGACACGGCGGTCACGCCCAGGCGGCAGCTTCGGCTTCACGACCTTGGGTACGCCACCGGGCAGCACGATGCCCCACTCCCGCGTCGCCAGCGTCAGCGCACGGTTGATGAGTGCAAGGTGGTGGATGACGGTCTGCGGGTTCAGCGTGCGTAACTTCTCGTCGCGGTACGCGACCAAGAGCTGCGGTGTAAGGGCCGTGAGCTTGTATGCGCCCAGGCGCTTGGTGATCGCCGCCACGCGGCTCTTATCGCTATTCCCGCTGCGCTTCTTCGGGGAGACTTCCGTGAGGTAGCGATCCAGCATGTCAGCAAGCGTGGTGCCCTCGGCCCGCCTGCTCGACACATGCATGCCACGGTCCATCTCGGCCTCAAGGGAGCGTCCCCATGCCGCCGCATCTGCGTGCGAGCTGAACGCCTTAGCCCGATGCGGAAAGCCCTTTCTGCGTACTTGACACAGCCATGCGCCGCCGCGCTTCGTGATCGTTGCCATACGGTTCCTGGTGGAACCGTTGGTGTGACTATCGTGTGACTAAACCGCGCTCAGTTGGATAAAGTCCGCGCCAGCAAAGGCGCGGCGCCCCATGAGCATCGGCCTTCTAAGCCGACGGTCGGGGGTTCGAATCCCTCTGGGCAGGCCAAAGACCCCCAATAAAATCAAAGACTTAGCTGCAATTGACAATGTGGCGGTTTCGTTGGATTTACCACCTGGGCACACTTTCAATGTGCCCACAGTGTGCCCGGATTCTACCGCCCCCCCCGCCCTTCATGTTGCCCAGAACAACCCAACCCGCTTTAGGTTAGCTTGGGTAGGCGTGGGCCCCCGGCGCGCGACACCTCGGCGCGTGAAAGAGATGTGAATGCGGCTAGCCGAAGCTTTCCAGACTCCTCGCCCATCTCCACCCTTGCTTCGTATCCCCTAGCATCAATCAGAATCCACCCGTCAGGGGCGTTTACCGACAAGCCAGCGAGCAGATAGCGACTTCCCCTCTTCCACGCAGGTAGCCTCATAAACAGCACTGGCGCGTCGCACAACACGCATGAATGCCGTGGTGGCCGCATCCCTCCTGCATAGCGAACGGAACGCCCTCACCCGCATCTTGACGATTCTGGAGGATGGCAAGGGCCTTACTGGATAGCGGGACTGTCCTCGGCGTGTCGGTCTTGGTCTTGGGGATGTAGGCGGTGCGGCGGCGGAAGTCGATGTACTCCCAGTCCACGGCCAGCACTTCGCCTCGGCGCATTCCGGTCTCGACAGCGAACGGCACTAGGTCTGCTAGCACAGGGGACAGCGTGGTAGCAACGATAGCCTCTATCTCGCCCTGGTGGACACGCCGGTCACGTCCTGGCGGCAGCTTCGGCTTCACGACCTTTGGCACGCCGCCGGGCAGCACGATGCCCCACTCTCGCGTTTTGCCAGCGTCAGCGCACGATTGACAAGCGCAAGGTGATGGATGACTGTCTGCGGGCCAAGCGTGCGCAGCTTCTCGTCGCGATACTCGGCCAGCAGCTTCGGTTTCAGGGCAGTGAGCTTGTATGCTCCCAAGCGCTTGATGACTGCCGCCACGCGGCTCTTGTCACTGTTCCCGCTGCGCTTCTTCGGGGAGACTTCTTCCAGGCACCCCGCAAACCGCCATCCGAGGCTGCTTTACAGCCGCATCGATTCGCTCATCGCACCAAAGGCAGCCAGCGTGGTCGTTCGGCTTCCTCTTGGTTGACGAACACGCCACGTTCGATCTCGGATTCGACGATACGGCCCCATGCGACAGCATCGGCACGGGTTTCAAAAGTCTTGGTGCGTGGCGGAAACTCGAAACGAAGTACATAGAGCCCGCTGATTCGCATCAGTGGGCTCTATCGCATCTGAACAGCCGTCAGCGACTACGTTACACGGCGGGATCAACACCACCAGGCAAAGATGCGTTGGCCAGGTTCTGCTGGAGTTGTTCGCGGGTCAACTCTCCTTCCCAGCGCGCCATCACGAGCGTCGCGACTCCGTTGCCGATGACGTTCACCAACGCACGCGCTTCGCTCATAAATCGATCGATGCCGAGAATCAATGCCATGCCCGCCACCGGAATCGTTGGAACCACGGCCAGCGTCCCCACTAGCGCGACGAACGATGCGCCCTGCACTCCACTCGCCCCCTTCGATGTCAACATGGCAACTGCCAGCACGGTGAGCTGCTGCGTCAACGTGAGGTCGGTGTGCGTCGCCTGCGCGACAAACAGTGCAGCCATGGTCATGTAGATGCTGCTGCCGTCGGTATTGAACGTGTAGCCCGTAGGCACCACCAAGCCAACGAGGGATTTGGAACAACCAATGCGTTCAAGCTTGTGCATCAGCGTCGGCAAGGCCGGATCGGATGAGCTGGTGCCAAGCACGATCAGGACCTCTTCCCGGATGTAAAGCAGGAACTTCACGATACTGAAGCCGACCGCCCAACCGATCAGACCCAGGACGACGAACACAAAGAAGCCGGAGGTCAGGTAAAACGCGCCGATCAGCTTGACCAGCGGCCCGAGCGCGCCGATACCATACTTGCCGATCGTGAACGCCATCGACCCAAATGCGCCCAGCGGAGCAAACCGCATCAGGATGTTGACCACGCCGAACACGGCGTGCGACATCCCGTCAAACAGGTCCATGACAGGCTTACAGCGATTCCCCAAGGCCGACAGGGCAAAGCCGAACAACACCGCCACGACGATGACCTGCAGGATATCGCCGGTTGCGAAGGCGTCCACCACGGTTTCGGGAATGACGTGGAGCAGGAAATCCACCACGCTCTGCTGTTTCGCCTTGCCTGCGTACACCATGACCGCCTTGGCATCCAGGGTGGACGGGTCAACATTGAAGCCATCGCCCGGGCGCAGCCAGTTGGCCACAACCATCCCGATGAAGAGCGCCAGCGTCGATACCACTTCGAAGTACAGCAGCGCCTTTCCGCCGACACGGCCGACCTTCTTCATGTCTTTCATGCCAGCGATACCGGTGGCAACCGTGAAGAAGACCATCAACGCGATGACCATGCGGATCAACTTGATGAAGCCATCTCCGAGCGGCTTCATTGCGGTTGCGATAGATGGGCTCAACACACCCAGGATGACGCCGAGCGCAACGGCAATCAGCACTTGAATGTAGAGGACTTTGTACCAGGGCTTCCTGGCAGCGCGCGGCACCGGCATATCGATGCCGGCAGAGGACGCACCTTCTGTGTTGGGGATCATGTTGACTGACTCCTAAATGGGTCGGCTGGCACCGGCACGCATGTCTCGAGGCGAGCCGGTGCCCAGTGGCAAGGGAGAGCCTGGGCTGGCTGCAGACTGGATCGCCAGCGACGCGGCCCGCGCATTGCAGGCTCTGCACGCCAAAGGCGATCCGTAGCCGCTAGAACGAGAAGCGCCCGAGCAGCGCAAAAACGGATGGGCTCGTGCCCATCGCCGGCGCCGTATCGTTGATCGGGAAATCCATGAAGGCGTTGGCTTGGTTGAACGTCTTCGACCAGTACGTCAGGAGCGCGAAATACTTGTTGAACTGGTGCTCAACGCCAATCGTGAGGATCTTCGACGCGCTTTCCGGGCCCGCACGCAGGTAGCCGATGATCTGCTTGGAGGAACCGCTCACCTGGCTGCCAACGGCGTATCCCAACTTGAACTGATCTTGTGCAGTGAACTTGTGAATCAGGGAGAGGTAGTACTGGTTTTGCGCGAGGTCACCATCCGCAGCCTTGTAATGCAGGCGCTGCACGATCCCTGCGAGTCTGGTGGTGTTATGGAACCAGTACGCTGCACCGAATTTCACCCCCAGATCGGTACCACCGCCAACCTGATACTGGTGATGCGCTTCGGACGCGAAGGTGACATTCAAGGGCCCTTTGTCGTAGGTGGTCTCCAACGACACCATGTAAGGGTTTTGTGCGGGGGCGGCTGCGATGTTTAGAGCAGGATTCGCGTTTTGTTGGCCGGTTTTGAATTCATTGACCTCAAAACCAAGGCGCATCTTGAAGCCGTTGATGTCGGGCGACCAATACTGGATCAGATTGTGCTCGCGACGATCGAACGTGGCCGGATCGCTGATCGGGTCACTTGATGCGCCCGAGCCGTTCCCCATGATGCCCATGTACGCGCCCGTCGTCGTGTAGTACGGGTCATATCCGAAGGTGGCATGCGTATATGGCGTCTGCCAGCTGCCGAAAATGATGCGCCCGAAGGTCTGGCTCTCGATACCGACGCCGGAATCCCGGTTGGCCCACGTCTGCACAGGCACGTGTAACCCGCCACCACCATCCGCCGCCGCGCTGCTTTCGATCTGCCAGACCGCCTTCAGGTCATCGTTGATCTTGACGTCGCCGCGGAAGCCGATCACTGAGCGCTGGTTTCTGAGGCGGAAATGCGAAGGCGTGTTGGTCGAGATAAAGCGCCCGTTGTCATCTAGGACCGGATTGCCTTGGTTTGGACTGAACGTGTTGTCCGGAATATATGTCGTGCCGGTATGGAGATACTCCAGCCCGACCTGGACGCGCCCGTAGATCTCCAGGCTCGCGGCATCGCCAAAGTTGATTTTTGGCTCAGCGATGGCCGCAGTTGTGCCTGATGCCAACACGAGGATTGTTGCGAGTTTCCTTTTCAAGATTGTCTCCGTTCCATGGTTCCTGGGGTCCTTCGAGGTTTCTGGTGCCAACCTGGACCGCCAATCGGCCGGCAACCGAGTCAAAATCATTCGCCCACGTTTTTATGCAACATCTATGCATTCGTTTGCATAGGCGAGTAAAATTTTTTTTGCACACCCAATTGCACTGTCGCATTGCCGTCAGCGATGCGACGGCCTCGCCCCGACGCGCAGGACAAAGCATTCACGCTCTCCCGCGCAAGCGAACCATCCACGCAAGCGATGCCCTATGGGTGAACCAAAGCAGTGTCGAATGGCTCGCGCGCAATCCCCGCGCCAACCCCTTTCTGCAACACTCGTCGCCATTCGCAAAGCAATTCCGCCCTGGTCCAACTGGCGAAGCAGACCAGCACGCCAGCAACTTTCCACGCTTCTTAGTGCACCTGCAAAGGAACTGCAAATTCAATGCATTCGTTTGCAGATACTACGCTGCACAAGAACCTTGTCAACGGCTTTGAACTAGGGGTTTGCACTTGCAGCGTTGTTTGCAATCCTTTGCATGGATACAATCAACTACATGGAAAACGCACCGCAAAAGCCCGGCTCTGGCCGCGTCACGATTCGCGAGGTGGCGCTGCACGCGTCGGTCAACGCGTCAACCGTTTCGCGTGCACTCAATCCGGCAACCCGCCACCTGATCGGCGATGAAGTCGTGCGCAGAGTGCTGGCGTCCGCAAAGGCGCTCGGCTATCGGCAGAACAAGCTTGCGTCCGCGCTACGGCACGGACAGTCGCGAGTGATCGGGATCTGCTTGCCCGATATCGAAAACCCCGTCTTCCCGCCGATCATCTGCGGCATTGAAGAAGAGTTGGCAGCCGATGGCTATGGTGTCCTGATCGCCAACACAACCGGAACCGCGAAAGACCAGGAACGTGTGCTCGAGCAAATGCTGGCGCGCCGGGTGGACGGGCTGGTGCTCGCAACCGCGGCCCGCCATGATCCGTTGGTCAGGCGTTGCATGCTGGACGGCATGCCCGTCGTGCTGGTGAATCGTGCGGAGGAAGGCGGCCAGGTTCCGGAGGTGGTCAACGACGACTTCCTATCCATGAAGCTCGCGGTTGACCATCTGGTGAAACTTGGCCATCGCCACATTGCCCACCTCGCCGGGCCGGCGCATCTGGCAACGGGCTTCTCGCGGATTCAGGGTTTCCAAATGGCCACCCAACAGCATCAGCTGTCAGGAGCGGCGATTGTGGAGTCTGCAGAATTTACGCGCGAAGCCGGCAGGGAAGCCTGCAGCCAACTCCTGAAGCGGCACAAGAACGTGACCGCGATCGTTGCGGGTAACGACTTGATTGCGTTGGGGTGCTACGACACGTTCAATGCGCAGCACATCAAGTGTCCGGGGGACATTTCGCTGATCGGGCACAACGATATGCCGCTGCTTGACATGCTGCATCCGCCACTGACGACACTGCGCATTCAGCACCGGGAAATGGGCCGGCAGGCAGCCCGGCTGCTGATGGGCATGCTGACGACGCCCAGCGCAGCGGCACTGCGCATCATGCTGCCGCCAGAATTGATCGTGCGCGGCTCGACGGCTGCCCCGCACAAGTAGCGGATTGCCGTGCAGAATCCGCGGGCACGAACCGCGACTGCTGGCGGCGCTGACCAGCCCGCCCCACCACCCCGAAGGTCAGTCCGCCTGATAGATACGCGCCCGCCCCGACCGATATGCTTCGGCAAGCGCAACATAGCGCAGTGCGGTGGTGCGCAGGTTGGCGATTTCATCCTCGCGCAAGTCGCGAAGCGGCGCGGCTGGGTTACCCGCCCACAACTGCCCGGCCGGCACGACCTTACCAGGGGTCAACACGGCGCCAGCGGCCAGCATGGCGCCACGCGACACGCGCGCGCCATCGAGTACCCGAGCCCCGAAACCCACCAGGGCACCGTCTTCGATCGTGCATGAATGCAAGATGGCACCGTGCCCGACCGACACTTCGGCACCAATCACCGTCGGCCGCCCATTGGTACTGACATGGACAATCACCCCATCCTGCAGGTTGGAGCGCGGGCCGATGACGATCTGCTGAACATCCCCCCGCACGACTGCGCCAAACCAGACCGAGGCCCCCTCCGCGATATCGACATCGCCGATGACCCATGCACCTGGCGCGATGAACGCCGCTTCGTCCACGCGTGGCTCAACCGACAAGAATTCTGGCAAGACTTCCATTTCACTCAACCTCATGAGGACATATTTCACGCCGCCTAGATGGCAGCGGTGGACTTGCGCACGACAAGCGAAGGCATCAGGACGCGCGTAGACGGCGCCAGCTCCGGCTTGCGCAGCGTCTCAAGGAATAGCGCGGCGGCATGCTCGCTCATCTGCTCGACCGCAACGCGCACCGTGGTAAGCGGTGGGCTGACCAGATCGACGAGCGGCATGTCGTTGTGCCCGACCAAAGACATCTCCCTCGGGACAACAATCCCCTTCGCATTGAGGACATCCAGGGCGCCGAGCGCGATCAGATCGTTAGCGCCAAAAATCGCAGTTGGCTTGGTCCCGGAACGCAACAACTTCTCAGTCGCTTCCTGACCGGCAACGCGCGTAAAAGCCGAGGCCTCGACCACGGCGCTGTGTTCAAGACCCATCGCACGCGCGATGTCGACAAACGCATCGCGCCGCGCCTGGCCGGTTGACGAAGTCGATGGCCCCGCAATGTGCGCAATCGAGCGATGCCCCAATGACGTGAGATGTTC
Organism: Ralstonia sp. AU12-08; assembly: GCF_000442475.1. NCBI lineage: Bacteria > Pseudomonadati > Pseudomonadota > Betaproteobacteria > Burkholderiales > Burkholderiaceae > Ralstonia > Ralstonia sp. AU12-08. The sequence goes on from NZ_ASZV01000022.1 coordinate 7,475, forward strand.
CAGCACGAGCCGCACGCTCTCACGGTCGTCATTGACCACGCTGGGGTAGTCACGATCGCCGCTACCGCGGTTGACGAGCACTGCGGGGAGCTTTCTCGACTTGGCCGCCTCGAGCATGGGGTCACCGCTCTCCGCCGCAAGGATCAGCAGCCCGCTTACCTGCCGATTGGCCAGCGCGAGGATGAGATCGCGGCGCTCCTCCGGCGCCGCCGGCGTCTGCACCACCAGACTGAGCATCTGATGCTGACGCAACGCCCTTTCGAGCCCCTGGACGATCGGGCCGAACACGGGGTTGTTCAAGTCGGGCACGACGATGGCCGCCATGTTCGACTGCTTGGTTCTGAGCGACGCGGCGACAAAATTGGGTTGGTAGCCCATATCGCGGGCTATGCGTTCGATTTCCGCGCGCTTCTCCGCCGACACCTTGCCGCTGACCCCACGCAAGGCACGGGACACGGTTGCCGGATGCACGCCGGCCGCACGAGCGATGTCGTCGATCGTCACTGGCTCGATTGACATAAGCACCTCAAGGACAAACGATTGTCCTTAGATTACAACGATTTAGCACCAATCAGCAAGCCGGCCGCCCCGCTAAAATCAACAACGTCAGGAAATTTCGCCTTGACCGCAACGGGATGCTGGCCTAACCTTTGGGCAATCGATTGCCCATTTAATTGCACAAACATGACGAAACAACCTTTACCAGCGTCCAACCCCGCGGCTCTGCTGGAAGCCGTTTTGCAAACCAACGAGACGACGCGCAACCCACGTCTCAAGGAAGTGATGGCCGCCGCCATCCGCCATCTCCACGCATTCGCAATCGAAGTCGACTTGACGCCTGACGAGTTGCAGGTAGGGCTCGATTTCCTGGTAGCCATCGGAAAGGCCACCGGCCCCAAGAAGCACGAGGGCATTCTGCTGGCCGACATTCTTGGCCTAGCCACCCTGGTGCAACTGCGCAATGCCCGCGACGCCGTGGCAGCGGGCGGCACAGAACCCGCGCTGGTCGGGCCCTTCTGGCGCGAAAACCAGCCGCTGCGGGAGAACGGTGCACACATTGCATCGGACGCCACACCAGGGCCGCGCTTCGAGGTTCGCGGCCGCGTACTCAGCCTGGACGGCAAACCGCTGGCCGGCGCGCGCATCGAAACCTGGCAGGCATCCCCCGAGGGCCTTTATGAAAACCAGGACGAGGCGCAAGAGCACATGAACCTGCGTGGCCGCCTGGAAACCGACGCGCAAGGGCGCTTCTGGTTCACCAGCGTGCGCCCCGCCGGTTATCCCGTCCCTACAGATGGCCCATGTGGCGAACTGCTGGCCGCACAAGGCCGCAAGGTCATGCGGCCGGCGCATCTGCACTTCATCGTGGCCGCAGAGGGCTACAAGGTGCTGGCCACGCAGATCTTCGACATTGAAGACCCGAATGCCTTTGAAGACGTGGTGTTTGGCGCGGTCGGCTCCCTGCTTCGCAAGTTCGAGCCGGACGGTGATGGCGGCTATGTCCTCGACATCGAACTGAGACTCGAACCCGGCGAAACCCGCCTGCCGCACTGCCCCCTGCCCTGACTACACGCGAGCGAACAGCTCGACCTCACCATGAACGAACGAACATTTGCACCTCAAGACCGACTGGATGGCGAAGTGGCCGTCATTACCGGAGGCAACGGCGCCATTGGCAACGCAACCGCCTGCCGTCTCGCAGCGCTGGGCGCGCGCGTGGTACTGCTGCAGCGGGCCCCTGCAGAGGCTTCCCAGGCGTTGATCCAGTCGCTGCCAGGCGCCGGGCACTTCGCCATCGAGGCCTCTGTCACGGACAGTGCCAGCCTGGCGCGGGCCGCGCAGGCCGTGGTGGAAAAAACCGGCGGCGCGACCATCCTGGTGAATAGCGCCGGCTTCACCAAGCCTGTGCCGGCGGCTGACCTCGATGGCCTGGACGACGCACTGATCGACGACATCTTCGCCACCACCTGGCGCGGCACCTTCGCGGCCATCCGTGCTTTCGCCCCGCAGCTCAAGGCGCACGGCGATGGTCTGATCGTCAATGTCTCGTCAATTGCCGCCTTCACTGGGCTCGGCAGCAACCTTGCCTACGCCGCGGCCAAGGCGGGAATCGACGCCACGACGAAAGCGCTGGCCAAGACGCTCGCCCCGGCCATCCGGGTACTGGCGGTATCGCCCGGCATCGTCGACACCGGTTTTGTGTCCGGGCGGGATGCCCAGTTCAACGAACGGGTCGGTGCCACGATCCCACTCAAGCGGGTGGGTGTAGCGGATGACGTCGCCTCGGCCATCGTGGCCTGTGCGACCACGCTGCGTTATGCCACCGGCAGCATTCTGGTCGTCGACGGCGGCCGCCACCTCGGATAAGCCTCATCAAAATGAACAACGCCACCATCCTTACCTGCGCGGTGACCGGCAATCTCACCAAGCCGGAGCAGACGCCTCACCTGCCGATCACGCCCAACCACATCGCGGACGAATGCCTGGCTGCTGCCGAAGCCGGCGCTGCCGCGGTACACATCCACGTGCGGGACCCGAAAACCGGCGCACCCTCGATGGAGCTTGATCTCTACGAGCAAGTCGTCAGCGCGATCCGTCGCCACAATCCCGAACTCATCATCAACCTGACCACCGGCCCCGGGGGCCGCTATGTACCGAGCGACGAGAATCCGAGCATCGCCGGCCCCGGAACGACGCTTCTGCCCCCGGAACGACGCGTGGAGCACATCGCGGCACTCAAGCCTGACATCTGCTCGCTGGACCTGAACACCATGAACTCGGGCGACCAGGTGGTCATGAACACGCCAAAGAACGTCGCACGCATGGCGCGCATCATTCAAGAAGCCGGCTCGGTTCCGGAACTCGAATGTTTTGACAGCGGCGATCTGGTCCTTGCCAACAAGCTCATCAGCGACGGCGCGCTCGATGGCCCGGGGCTCTACACGTTCGTGATGGGCGTTCGGTACGCCCTGCCCTTTTCTCCCGAGGCTGTTGCGTTTGCACGCTCACTGCTGCCGGCCGGCGCGCAGTGGTCCGCCTTTGCGATCGGACGTCAGGCCTTTCAGGCGGTCGCCCAGTCGTTTCTGATGGGCGGCAACGTGCGCATCGGCCTGGAGGACACCGTTTATCTAGACCGTGGCGTGCTTGCACCGAACAACGCTGCGCTGGTCCACAAGGCGCGCCGCATTGTTGAAGACCTGGGCGGTCAACTGGCTTCACCCGCTGAAGCGCGCAGACGCTGGAACCTCGCGCCGACCAACCGGCGTTGAAGCTTCTGCCGCCTTGTATCCCTTTCTTTCACAACCTCTTGAATTGACCACTCCATGAGCACCACGACTTTGGCTCGCAAGCTTGTTCTTGCAGAGAAAGCATCCAACGCAGAATCGATTGCCCCCGCGATTGTTCCACTCGACCTGATCCAACCGCCCGAAGGGCATGCGGTGATCCATGTGCAGGCTGCTGCTGTCAACCCAAGCGATGTCAAGGCGGCGCTCGGCATGATGCCGCACGCCATCTGGCCACGTACCCCGGGTCGCGACTTTGCCGGCGTGGTGGTTGCCGGGCCGGATGAATGGCTTGGCGCCGAGGTGTGGGGCACCGGCGGCGATCTCGGCATGACGCGCGACGGCACGCATTCCACCTACCTGGTTCTGCCGGTCAGCGCTCTGACCCGTAAACCCTCGACGATGGGAATTGCCGCAGCCGCCACGATCGGCGTGCCCTTCATCACCGCCTACGAAGGCCTGCGCCGCGCTGGCCTGAATGGACAAGGCCAAACCGTTCTGGTGCTGGGCGTCAATGGCAAGGTCGGCCAGGCAGCCACGCAGTTGGCGACACGCGCCGGAGCCCGCGTGATCGGCGTCGAGCGCGGCGCAACGGGCTACATCGGCCACGCAACCAGCAACGTCCAGGTGTTCCATTCGGAAGACCCGGATCTGGCGCAGAAAATCATGGCCGCGACCGGTGGCCGTGGCGCGGACATCGCCTACAACACGGTCGGGTCGCCATACTTCGGGCTGGCACTTGAGACCCTTGCCGTGGGCGGTACGCAGATCCTCATCTCGACCATCGAGCGCAACGTTCCGTTCGACATCCTGGCGTTCTACCGCAGGAACCTGCAGATGCTGGGCGTCGATAGCCTGAAGCTGACCGCCGTGCAATGCGCCGCCATCCTGAACGAGCTCCTCCCCGGGTTCAAGGATGGTTCGCTGAAGGCATTCGACGTCGATGCGTCCACGCTCCTTCCGCTTGAGCAGGCATCGGACGCCTATCGCAAGGTGCTCGCGGGCTCGACCGAGCGTGTTGTGCTGGCTCCCTGAGGACACGCCCATGCAACTGGTTCGATTCTCCGATGCCCCAAGCTACGAGGCGCCCGGGCACACGCACATGGCGATGCGTCAGATTCAGGGGCGCGCAGCCGGCAAGACCGACTCGGTATGGATGGGCGTCTCGATCATCCAGCCCGGCGGCGGCACCACGCTGACAGCCTCTCCCGTCGAGAAGTTCTATGTCGTTCTCGAAGGGACGCTGCAGATCTCAACCATGGGGGATGCGGGCAGTTCGGTCGCGCAGTTGCATCCGTTCGATTCGATACGCATCGAGCCGGGGGAAGCCAGGCAGCTTCTCAACGAGTCCGGCGAACCTTGCTCGGTGTTGCTGGTGATGCCCAACCCGTAAAGCGGGAGACCGCTGTGACTTGAATGGCGGGACCGCAATGGCCCCGCCTTCTCGACTGCCTGCTCCACTCCAGAACTTCAGCAGCATCCCCACCTGCGCCAGCACGTTGCGACTGGTTGCTTGACGCACCGCATTGACTGCATGACGATCAACACCCAACGAATTACCAAACTGAGCGCTGACGCGCCCATATCGTCACGCAGAGGAAACTGAAACCATGACCCACGGCACTGCGCATATCGGATCGACGCCCTATCGCACGGATATCGTTGTAGGCGGCCATGCAATCACTGCCGACGAACCTCCGGCTTTGGGAGGCCAAGGCGTTGGACCTGCCCCGTACGACCTGTTGCTCGCAAGCCTGGGGGCGTGCACGGCGATTACGCTCAAGATGTATGCCGCCCGCAAGGAGTGGCCTCTCGAATCGCTCGACGTCTCCCTGCGGCTCGTCGGAATCGACGATCGGCGGATCGAGCGAACGCTCTCCATCGTGGGTCTTGACGAGAAACAGAAGGCCCGGCTTGCGGAGGTTGCCGAGCGCACGCCCGTTACCCTGACGTTGAAGTCCGGGCTGCCGATCGACACGCACCTGGCGTGAGTTGCAGACCCGGACGCAACACAGAGATGATGTAGGCATTCGGCCCAATCATCACATCGCCTGCGATGTGCAGGCCGCCTCAGTTGTAGAAGGTGCAGTTCTGATTGATGAAGACATTCCGCCCCACGCGAATTTCGTCCCCGCCGTCGGCATAGAAAGGCGGGATCAGGACAAAGCTCGTTTTGATCGGCTGCCCGACGAGTTGGCTGAACACAGCACACATTTCGTCGGCATCGTTGCGCGATAGCTGGTTCAGTGCAGCGGTGCCCCGCTCTCTTGATGTTTGCCGCCATCGCCATTGATTCGGGGGGGCGGCCTCGAACCATCTCAGTGCAATCCTCCTTCGCCATTGCATATCAGCTTCAATCACGGCTACGTGCCAAACCAACCGGCTCACATTCAATTATTTTGAATAACATATCCACACAACGAGCTATTTGAGTGAAGTTATCGTCGCTATAGTTCTCTCCATGCCGGCGGAACAAAGAATTACCGCCCACAATATACTTCAATCAAATTGAATTAACTTAATCAGAGAGAACACCATGACCAACGCCAAGCTCGAAGTTCTGACCCCGCACAACAGCCAACTCATCTTCATCGACCATCAGCCCCAGATGGCCTTCGGCGTCCAATCGATGGACCGTCAGACCATGAAGAACAACGTGGTTGGCTTGGCCAAAGCGGCCAAAATCTTCGACATCCCGACCACCATCACCACGGTCGAATCGGAGGCGTTCTCCGGCTACACCTATCCCGAACTGCTCGACGTGTTCCCTGGCAAGCCGACGCTTGAACGCTCCTCGATGAACTCCTGGGACGACCAGAAGGTGCGGGACGCTTTGGCTGCCAATGGCCGCAAGAAGGTGATCGTCGCTGGCCTCTGGACCGAGGTCTGCAACACCACCTTCGCGCTGTCCGCAATGCTCGAAGGCGACTACGAGATTTACATGGTGGCCGATGCCTCGGGCGGCACTAGCAAGGAAGCACACGACTATGCGATGCAGCGCATGGTGCAAGCCGGCGTAGTGCCGGTAACCTGGCAGCAGGTGCTGCTGGAATGGCAGCGCGATTGGAAGAACCGCGACACGTACGACGCGGTGATGAAGGTGGCCAAGGAACACTCTGGCGCCTACGGCATGGGCGTGGACTATGCCTACACGATGGTCCACAAGGCTGAGCAACGTACCGCCACCAGGCACGAATCGCTAGCGCCGATCCACGCGCCGGTCATCGAACGCTAATTCTGTATTCGGGAGCTGGACGTTCCGCGGAACGTCCAGTCACTTCAGGCACCGGGACAACCACCCACTCCGATCTTGTCCAACGATGAACCGCATAAAGAAGATTGTCAGCAAGTGCGAGCTCGCAGCAATTGCGTTTGCGAGCGGATTCTTGAAGCATGCTCATACGTCGTCATCTCTCGGCATCCTCGCTGGCACGCTGGCGGTGGGGGGATTGGTCGCAGACCACAGCCTGAATCAAGCTCGCCGTCTCAAATGAACAGGAGAACTCTCATGCCCACGCTACCGTTGCTCGAACCCGCCGATTGCGCGTTGATTCTCGTTGATGAACAGGCAGGCCTTGCCTTCGCTGCAGGTTCTCAAGACCCGCAGATTTTGCGCAATAACGGTCTTGCGGTCGCAAAGACGGCAATCGCCTTTGACGTGCCGGTTGTGGTCTCCACTTCTGCCTCGAAGGTATACAGCGGCCCGTTGATGCCAGCGTTTCGCGACGTGTTGCCCGACGTTACGCCTATCGAACGTCGCAACATGAATCTCTGGGAGGATGACGCAGCACGTGCCGCGATCGCGGCGACCGGCAAGCGCACCCTGATCATCGCGGGCCTGCTGACCGAGGCCTGCGTGAGCTTTCCGGTGCTCTCAGCGCTATCCGAGGGGTATCAGGTTCACGTCGTCGCCGACGCGTGCGGTGGGCTGACACCCACAAGCCATGACCTTGCATTGCGGCGGATGGCTTCCGCCGGCGCCGTCATGACTTCATGGCTCCAACTCCTTCTCGAATTCCAAAGAGACTGGACCCGTCATGAGACCTACGAAAAGGCCCGGGCGATCGTGGTGGAGCATGGCGGCGGATATGGCACTGGCCTCGCCTATGCGCGGGACATGATCAAACCGACGTGAGCAAGCCGCCCTCGCGTCATTGAAGCTGACGACACGCCGGGCACCCCGATGGCGGCCCGGCTTTCTGGCGATCAAGCTCCATCGAATCGAATTCGACTGCTCACCCGATCCTCACCTGAACAACCACGACGCCACCAGCCGCGTATAGCGCGGCATCACCACGTAGACCATCAGGAACACGATCCCTGCAGTCACAGCAGCCTTGTGGATGATCGAATCGTGCGCCAAGCCCAGGTGCGAGAGTACCGGGACAACGACCCATGGCACGACGATGCTGAGCGGAAAGATCGCGCTCCACGTAACCAGCCATTGCTTCCAAGCGGTCGGCACCTTAACCGGTGTGCTTTTCGGTGTGAACCAGAAATCGAGGCCGGTCTTGATTTCATAGCGGTCACCCCGCTGCAGCGACGATTGCATCCGTTCGATAAAACGGTGGCGGACATCAGACTCCATCCACGCACTTAGGCTCTCGAAATCGGCAAAGCGGAGAATCGTCGCGTACTCCCGGCTGGGGCTGACCGGACGGATCACGTCGGTGCTGAGATAGCCGGGAAACGCTTCGCAGGCGACACGAATGTCCGCAAGCCAGGCTTCGTATTCTTGGACAGCATCGGGCGCGACTTCGTGAACGATGACGCTCGTAACAATGCTCTGTGGATTGATGGTGGTCGAGCTCATCGGCACCCAGTCGGTAAAGGTTACGCAATAGACCTTGCGGTGGAAAAACAGCCTGCGGCTAGCTAACGCGGGGCAATCTCCGCGCAGTATGGTTGCCGTACTACGATCGTGAAACCCGACCTAGGTGCACCCTCGTCACACCACGGTATTAAGTAGTTGTACTAGCGCAGCGTGCTCGACGGCCAAATCGGCAGAGCGATCGAAATGATGCAGATAGCGAGACGCGAAGCTGTCGGTGCGTTCGCGATCCAGCTTCAGCAATTCAAGCGCCCTTGCCGCCACGACATGCGGCGCCACATCAATCGTGCTTTTTTCATCCAGCGCTTCGTCGAGCATGACAATCAGGCGGCTCAGCGGCTCGAGCCACTGCATCGATTCATCATAGGCCATCACCTGAAGGAAATCTCCCGCTGACTGGCGGCCATGCACCTTTTCATAGTCGCGACGCTCGATATCAATCAACACCCTGTGCAGATTGAGTAAGGCAGTGCGGACGCGCGTGCAGTGTTCAGAAACGATGTGGGAGGCTTGCATTTTCATATTGGCTTTGCGGCATCAACGCTGATCGGCTCTGGCCCATGAGGCAGAGGCCACGCATCCTGACTGATCGGCAAGGTGAACTGGAACACGGCGCCTCGGGATGCGTTCACATCTGCCCATAGCTGGCCTCCGTGCGCTTCAACAATGAGCCGACATATTGCCAAGCCCATACCGAGGCCCTCTTCTTTTGTTGTGTAGAACGCTTCGAATACCCGCTCGGCAGTCTGCGGGTCCAACCCGGTACCCGCATCTTGCACGGCGACCAGCAAGCTTCCGGATGCATCGAGCGTCGATCGGATCAGCAGCTCTCGTGGTCGCTCACGCAGTTCCCTCATCGCCTCGATGCCATTCATCATCAGGTTGAGTAGCACTTGCTGTAACTGCACTCGGTCACCAACCACGGCCGGGAGGTCATTCGCAAGCAGCGTCCGCAGCAAGATTTGGTGGCGGAGAAGCTCTCCTTGGATGAGGGAGGTTGTGTCTTGGATCAGATCGTTCATGTCCAGCCGCGCCGTAACCGAAGCGGACTTCTTGAACAGTGCCCGGACACCGGCAATCACGGCACCTGCCCGGTGCCCATCCTCAACAATGCGCCGCACTCTCTCCCGCGCCTCGGCGATGTCGGGCGGCTGGCGGGCCAGCCAGCGGACCGCCGCATTGGCGTTGGTGACAATCGCCGCCAGCGGCTGATTGACCTCATGCGCGATCGAAGCAGTCAGCGCACTCAAGGAGGTGACACGTGTCACCTGTGCCAATTCGGCCCGTGCGCGTTGTAGCGCATCCTCGGCGTTTTTCCGCTCGGTCAAGTCAAGTACGAAGGAGACCCCCTGGGCCTCGGTATCCTCGAAACTTGCGCACCCGACCAATACGGGTACTCGACTGCCGTCCTTGCGGAAGTACTCCTTTTCGAACGGCGGCAGGCTCTTGGTCCGTTTAAATTCTTGCACCAACCGCGAATCCTGCCCCCACCACTCCGACGGCGTCAGCTCGGTCCAAAGCAGACGACCGGTGAGAATATCGTCCCGTTCATAGCCCAGCATGCGAAGAAACGCGTTGTTCGCATCGAGAATCCGGCCATCGATGTGCCATATGCAGATACCGATGATATTGGCTTCGACCAAGCGCCGAATCCTCGCTTCACGCTGATCGAGGTCACGGTACAAACGATTATTCTCCAGCGCGATGGCTGCTTGCGAGGCGAGCAGCTTCACCACCACGATCCGTCTGGGGGCAAATACACTGGCGGCCAGCTCGTTCTCAAGGTAGAGCACCCCGATCAGTTTGGCTTGGGTCAGCAACGGCAGGCACAGAATCGAACGTGCGTTGTGCTGCCGGATATAGGAATCGCCAGAAAACGGCGCCTCAGTCACCGCATTGTTCAGGACGACATTCTCGCGAGTTCGCAGGACATAGTGGACAATCGATGTCGGTAACGCACCTGCCGCCATGGCTTCGTCGTGTAACTGGACAGTGACCGCATCGCCCTGCGTCCTTGCATCTGCCGCGATACGCGGCTCATCGCCACGAAGCAGTACCAACACGCCCCGTTGCGCGCCAGCCTGTTCAATCGCGGTGCGCATCAGCGTGTCGAGCAGCTTATCCAAGATGATCTCGCCTGACACTGCTTGCGACATGCTGATCACCGTAGCAAGGTCCAGGTGTTCGACCGACGCGCCAATCGTGGCAGTCGGCGCGGCCGTCCGTACTTCCTCACCAAGATGCGGATACAGCGCATCGAGTTGCTGTACCTTGCCGTCCGCACCCCAGCGAAGATAACCGTGTCGCGCATCCTGCAGGTACACGCGAGCAATCTTGTCAAAACCGCGCCGAGCATAGAACCGTGCGGCCAACTCGTTGGCAAGCGCTTGGTTATGGACGAAGTCGTTGTCGCGCGCAGAACTGATGGCGAGCTCGTAGAGGCGCATGGCATCAGTCTCACGCCCGTCGATGCGCGCGATCTCGGCCCCCACCAACGCAGCCCGGTTCTCAAAGTTCTCCGGGCAATGCTCCGCCCAAATCTGGAGCTGTCGGTGATGGGTTGCCAAGGCCTCCACATTGAAAGCTTGTTCCTCCGCAACGGTAGCGTCGGACGCCGCGGCCCGTGCGAGCGCGGCATAGAAATGGTATTCCGCTTGCTCGAAGAACGACGGCGATGTCCAGAGAAGCGGTTGCGCCTTTTCCGCAGCAATAAGGGCGGCAGCGTGGTCACCGGCGAGAACACGCGCCTGCAGTTTGCGAATCCAGTACCAGCATCTGGGTAGCGTGCAACCCGAGGTCTCCTCCATGTGCTGCTCGAACCGGGCCTCGTCAAAACCGGCGTCGTCGAAACAACCGAGGATCGGGGTTAGACCACGCAGCGTTCGCGCCAGTTGCCGCTGTGGGGTCACTTGGTCGACAACCAAGCCAAACCGCGCCTGCACCGCGAAATCGATCGCACTGTCAGCCGTGCGCTCGACTTCTGCCAGAGACTCCCCACTCGCAAGCAGATGGGCAATCAGGTTGTTGCTGCGAGCGAATGATGCGTAGGTAAGATCGCCAAACCTGTTGACGACCTCGAAGGCATGTTGAACTAGACTGCGGGCGGTGCGGATGGGGCGCGCCCATGGCATCACGTAGCCGCCGAAAACCTGGTAGACGCGCGCTTTGAAGCGGTCGCGCGCGCATCGCTGCGCCAGGTTCAAACCAAGCTGACCGAAGCGGTATCCGAGCGCATATTCGCCAAACTCGGGCGGCAGAATCATGCCAAGCCAGACATAGCCGAGGCACGACGCATCGCTATTGCCGTGCTCAAGGCTAAGGTTGACCATCCGGCAGATGACAAGCGCGCGCAGATTCTCGCTCGAATACCAGGCCGGTTGCATGAACCCGGTGAGGACGTCCATCGTTCCACACGCCACCGGGTCAACCATCTCCGGGAGCGTAAGCAGCGCTTCGATCGGTCGGTCATCGAGTCGCCGCCACAGTTGGCCGTACTCATGCTGGACCTCTTCTTTTGTTGGCTCAGCCGACCACTCGACACCCGCCATGCGCAGGTACTCCAAGCCCACCTCGACGGCGCGATCGCGCTGGCCAAGGGCCATGAAGAGCTCCAGCCTCATCTGAGTGACAGCGGCCAAATCCGGAAGACTCGCGGCACGCGGCGCCAAATCCGCCAAACGCGCATCTGCTGCAGATGATGCGCCAGTCAGGAACTCGCATTCCGCTCGACATAGATCCAGCGCGAAAGCGAGCTCGGGCCAGCGCTGGCGGGCGCCGTCCGGCAAGACCGCCGCGCTTGCGGTGAGATAGGTGAGCGCCGACGCGTACGCTGTCGCTGCCCTGGCACGCTGGCCTGCGAGCAAGTTCAATTCGGCAAGCCTATACCGCTCCTCGGCCGTGTCGATCAAAGCCGCGCCACGGTTGAATTGACCAACAATCTCGAAAACGTTGTCCGCCATCAATTCCGGAGATAAGCCTGCGGCGAACCGTCGTCCGATTGCTAAGTGCACGCCCGGCCGCATGCCTTCTGGGATCAACGCGTAAGCCGCCTCCTGCACGCGGTCATGGAGAAATCCATAGGCACCCTCCGAGCGCAGAACGAGTCCGGCTCGCACCGCCTCCCAAAACACCTCTTCCAGTGCGGCCTCACTTCTCCCCAAGGCGATCGACAAAATAGGGATCGCAGCCTGATTGCCCAAGCAAGCCAGTTGCTGCAGGGCACCCTGGGTCTGCAGTGGCAGACGCCCCAGTTTGCCCAGCATAAGGTCCGCCACATTGTCAGTGAAACCCTTGGCCTGGATCTGCTCGGGATTCCAGGACCAACCAGTGCGCTGATCGAATGCAAGCAGCCCCTCCTCCCCCAACGCAGCCAGGAACTGGATGGCGAAGAAGGGATTGCCGGCCGTCTTTTCCTGTACCAAGCTGGCCAAGGGCTCGACCTGTGACGGTGCGCAGTGCAATGCATCAGCAACGAGCCGGCCAATGTCGTCGCTTTCAAGGCTGCTCAGCACGATTTCGTGTACCCGCGCGCCAGACTGGCGGATTGTCTTCAAGCGCTGCAGCAACGGGTGCCCAGGCTTGACCTCGTTGTTGCGATAGGCGCCGATGAGCAGCAGATGGCGCACTTCCGGATGCGTCGCCAGATGCTCCACCAACTTCAGCGTTGCCGCATCCATCCACTGCAGGTCATCGAGAAACAGCACCAGCGGATGATCCGCCTGCGCAAAGACACCGAGTAGACGACGAAACACCAGTTGAAACCGGTGTTGTGCGTCTCTTGGCGGTAGCTCGGAAACCGGCGGCTGCGGGCCGAGAATGAGCTCAAGTTCCGGAATCAACGGCACCATGAGTCCAGCGTTCAGGTCCAGCGCCTCCGCCAGCGCGACGCGCCACGGTGCAAGCTCAACTTCGCTCTTGCCCAGCAAAGCACGAATCAAGACCTGGAAAACCTGGACGAGCGTGGCATAGGGGATATCGCGCTTGTACTGATCGAACTTGCCGGATGCGAACAGGCCGCGCGCCGGCACCAGGACACGCTGCAACTCATGCACCACCGACGTTTTGCCGATGCCCGAGTGGCCCGAGACCAGCACGAACTCCTGCGTGCCTTCAGTGACAACCCGATCGAACGTTGTGAGCAGGATTTCGATCTCGCGCTCGCGCCCGTAAAGGCGCTCCGGCGTGAGCAGCCGGTCTGGCCGGTCTTGCTCACCAAGCGGGAATGGGGCTATCCATTCTTCGCGTTCCCACGCTGCCAAGCAGCACCGCAGGTCGGCTTCGAGCCCAGCTGCCGTCTGGTAGCGCTCTTCGGCCGTCTTGGCCAGCAGCTTCATCACCAGATCAGAGAGCACTGCAGGATTGGTGGGCACCCGCACAGCGGGGGGCACCGGCTGTCGCGCAAGGTGACAATGCACCCAGTCCATCGGATCACGGGCTGTGAACGGCAGCACACCCGTGAGCATCTGATAGAACGTGACGCCGAGCGAGTACAGATCGCTACGCACGTCGATCGAACGATTCATGCGCCCGGTCTGTTCGGGCGCCATGTAGGCCAGCGTGCCGGCAATTTCTTCGGGTGGCGCGAGCACCTGCCGCTCACGCGGCAAGCGAGACGCGAGGCCGAATCCGCTGAGCCGTGCCACATCGAGGGCACCATTCACCCAGATGTGAGCGGGCTTGATATCTTTGTGAACCAGGCCACGTCGGTGCACTTGGCTCAGCGCCCCGGCAATGCTGACGGCCAACCGCAAGAAGCGCCCCACATCCATGGCTGCGCCAACGACGCTGGCGAGCGACTTGCCGCCCGGGTCTTCCAGCAGCAGCACGGTCCGACCGCGCTCCTGAACAAGCTCCAGGGGGCGCAATGCCCAAGGTGCTTCCAACTGGCCCCTTAGATCATATTCATGCGCAAGGCGGGCGAGGCTCAACGGCGTCGGGCGCTCTGCGGCAGACCAAACCGCCAACACCGCTTCCTGTCGGCCGTCTGGAGTGACACGTGCTCCCCTGGCGAGGATGCATTCGCCATCCTCCCACTGAATCTCAAACCTCGTACCCTTCTCGGCACCGAGTAGGAATAGTGCATTCATCTGCGTGCCTGGCTCTTAAATCGGTCACTGCTTTCGGACCAGCGGCGCCACAGGCAATCCGCAACCAACGGCCCTCGCCTTTCTCGGAGTCGCCGCGACAGCAATGGAACCTACTGATGGTGTGTGGTGACGCGCGCTGCAGGCGCCCAGGCCGCCTGTTACACCAGCGTTAGCCCAGAGCCCAGGGCTCCACAGGACTCAGCCCAAGACGTTCCGCCATCAGTACCAGTTCAGCAAAGGTACGCGCACGCATCTTGCGCATGGCCTGGCCGCGATGGATTTTGACGGTCACCTCGCTAATGCTCATGCGGTCGGCAATCTGCTTATTCATCAAACCCGAAGTCGCAAGCGTCATCACTTCCGACTCGCGCTTCGTCAGCGTACCGAAGCAATCGCGCAGGGCGTTGTTTCTCAGGGCATGCGCGCGTCGCAGGGCATCCTTCTCCAGAGCAGCAGCCACTGCGTCAAGCAGGTCTTGATCGCGAAAGGGCTTTGCCAAGAAGTGCTCGGCGCCGGCTTTCATCGCAGCCACCGTCATCGGAATGTCGCCATAACCCGTCACGAAAATGATGGGCACATGCACATTCATCTGGGTCAGCTTCGCCTGTAGGTCGAGCCCGCTCGGGCCCCGCAGACGAACATCGAGCACCAGGCAGCACGGCACATCCGGAAACTGGAACGCGAGCAGCTCACCTGCTGATTCCAGCAGCACCGCACGCCGATCCACCGAGCGGAAGAGGTTTCCAAGCGCGTCTCTGACCATCGCATCGTCGTCGACGACGACAACCAGCGCATCGTGCAGTGGTAGTGGCTCCGAGAGAGGGTTCGCTACGGTGGTCATGGGGGCTCCCTGAAGATGGCCTTATCGCTCTTTTTTGATGGCCATCGTAGTCAGAGCACTGAGCGCTGTCTTGCACGGCTGTGCGAATTTCTTGATTGCCTGTGCGGTGAATGAACGTCACCAGCGATTTCGGCCCATCGATCCGACAGTTGCTACCAGACCTCCGGTAAGGCGGGTCATACCAAGAAACAATGGCGGCCCTGTCGTGCAGAACTTAGGCTTCATCCCGCATGTGTTCGACACCGTGTAAGGACCGCGCCCCGATCGCGGGCGCAATGGTGCGCCTGCGTCTGTCTCAATTCACCATCTCTAGAGGAACCCACGATGAGCAATCCGAAGCTCGAAGTTCTGACACCGCACAATAGCCAGCTGATCTTCATCGACCACCAGCCGCAAATGGCCTTCGGCGTGCAGTCGATGGACCGACAAGCCCTGAAGAACAACACCGTCGGTCTTGCCAAGGCAGCCAAAATCTTCGGCATTCCGACGACCATCACGACGGTCGAATCCGCGTCGTTCTCGGGTTACACGTACCCGGAGCTGTTGGATGTGTTTCCTGGCCAGCCGACCCTCGAGCGCACCTCGATGAACTCGTGGGACGACCAGAAGGTACGCGACGCCCTGGCCAAGAACAACCGCAAGAAGGTGGTCGTCGCTGGCCTGTGGACGGAGGTGTGCAACTGCACCTTCGCGCTGTCGGCCATGCACGATGCCGACTACGAGATCTACATGGTGGCCGACGCCTCGGGCGGCACCTCCAAGGAAGCGCACGACTACGCCATGCAGCGCATGGTGCAGGCCGGCGTGGTGCCGGTGACGTGGCAGCAAGTGCTGTTGGAATGGCAGCGTGACTGGGCGCACCGCGATACGTATGACGCCGTGATGAAGCTGGTGAAGGAGCACTCCGGCGCCTACGGCATGGGCGTGGACTACGCCTACACGATGGTGCACAAGGCACCGCAGCGCACCACATCCGCACACGAGTCGCTTGCACCGATCCCGGCTCGCTGAACACCAGCCCACAACACTCGCCCCATTTCAAACATGAGTACGCAAGACACATCCCTGCCTGCGCCGCACGACCTGTCGCGCCGCAAACTGCTCGTCTCAGGCGCGAGCACGATGGCTGCGGCCGCCGCTGGCGCGCTGGTGGCCGGCACAGCAAGTTCAGCCCAAGCGGCCAACCCCAAAACATCGCACCCATATTCCGGAGACCACAACATGTCCTTCGTCACGACCAAAGACGGCACCCGCATCTTCTACAAGGACTGGGGCAGCGGCCGCCCGGTCGTGTTCTCGCACGGCTGGCCCCTGTCCGCCGATGCCTGGGATTCCCAGATGCTCTTCCTGTTGCAGCACGGCTACCGCGTGATCGCGCACGATCGCCGTGGCCATGGTCGCTCTGACCAGCCGTCCAAGGGCAACAACATGGACACCTACGCCGACGATCTCGCGACGCTGCTCGACACGCTGGACATCAAGGGTGCAACCCTGGTCGGCCACTCGACCGGTGGCGGCGAGGTGGCCCACTACATTGGCCGTCACGGCACCAAGCGCGTGGCAAAGGCCGTGCTGATCGGTGCCGTGCCGCCGATCATGGCCAAGACCGCAGCCTATCCGAACGGCCTGCCGATCGAAGTGTTCGATGGCATCCGCAAGGGCGTTGCCGAAAACCGCTCGCAGTTCTACAAGGATCTGACCACGCCGTTCTTCGGCTTCAACCGACCGGGCGCAAAGATTTCGCAAGGGACGATCGACGCATTCTGGGCACAAGGCATGGCGGGTGGTATCCACGGCCAGTACCAGTGCATCAAGGAGTTCTCGGAAGTCGACTACACGGAAGATCTCAAGAAGATCGACGTGCCCACGCTGATTCTGCACGGCGATGACGACCAGATCGTGCCGATCGACAACTCCGCCAAGCTGTCGGCCAAGCTGGTCAAGCACGCGACGCTGAAGATCTATCCGGGCGCCTCGCATGGCATGTGCGTGATCAACGCCGATCAGGTCAACGCAGACCTGCTCGCCTTCCTGTCGGCTTAAGGCCCCGCGAATCCACCGCGATTGTCCGACTCACCCTGGCCCAGCCACCCGCTGGGCCAGGGTCACAACCATGAAGGGATGAAATGAATCCAGTGCGCGTACCCGAACTGATCCTGACCAACGCCAAGGTCACCACGCTCGATCGAACCAACCCTGAGGCCGAGGCCGTTGCCATCCATGACGGCAAGTTTTTGGCAGTCGGGCGTCGCGACGAGATTCTCCCGCTGGCTGGCCCCGCCACCCGTGTGGTCGACCTGCAAGGCCGGCGCGTCATTCCAGGCCTGATTGATAGCCACATGCACATCATCCGGGGTGGCCTGAACTACAACATGGAGCTGCGCTGGGACGGCGTACGTTCGCTGGCCGAAGCGTTGCGCATGCTCAAGGCCCAGGTCGAACGCACGCCAGCGCCGCAATGGGTGCGCGTGGTGGGTGGCTTCACCGAACATCAGTTTGCCGAGAAGCGCCTGCCCACGCTCGATGAGCTCAATGCCATCGCACCAGACACTCCGGTGTTCATCCTCCATTTATATGACCGCGCACTGCTCAATGCCGCAGCGCTGCGTGTCGTCGGCTACGACAAGAACACGCCGAACCCGCCGGGTGGCGAGATTGTCCGCGACAAGAACGGTACGCCCACCGGCCTGCTCTTGGCCAAACCCAACGCCACGATCCTCTACGCCACGCTGGCCAAGGGACCGAAGCTGCCGGCGGAGTATCAGAAAAACTCGACGCGCCATTTCATGCGCGAGGTCAATCGACTCGGCGTCACCGGTGTCATCGATGCGGGTGGCGGCTTCCAGAACTACCCCGAGGACTACAACATCGTTGAGGAGCTGCACCGCGAGGGGCAACTCACGGTGCGCCTGGCCTATAACCTCTTCACGCAGAAGCCGCGTGAGGAGCTCAATGACTTCCGCACATGGTCTGGGCAGGTCCGCCCCGGACAGGGCGACGATCTCTACCGCCACAATGGTGCCGGAGAGATGCTCGTCTATTCCGCCGCGGATTTCGAAGACTTCCGCGTCGAGCGCCCGGAGATGCCGCCGAACATGGAAAGCGACCTCGAGCCGGTGATCCGCCTGCTTGCCGAGCAACGCTGGCCATGGCGCTTGCATGCCACCTATGACGAGACAATCTCGCGTGCACTGGACGTGTATGAGAAGGTCGCACGTGACGTGCCGTTCGATGGCCTGCACTGGTTCTTCGACCACGCGGAGACCATCAGCGACCGCAACATCGACCGTATTGCCGCGCTTGGCGGAGGCATCGCTGTACAGCACCGCATGGCTTACCAGGGCGAGTACTTTGTCGAGCGTTATGGCTCGCGGGCGGCAGAAGCCACCCCGCCCATCAAACGCATGTTGGAACGCGGCGTCAAGGTGGGCGCGGGCACGGACGCCACACGGGTCGCGTCGTACAACCCGTGGGTATCGCTGTCGTGGCTTGTCAGCGGCAAGACCGTGGGCGGGCTGCGTTTGTATCCGCAGGCCAACCTGCTCGATCGCGAAACGGCCTTGCGCCTCTGGACTGAGGCCAATACGTGGTTCTCGTCCGAAGAGGGCAAGAAGGGGCAGATCCGCGCCGGGCAGCTCGCCGATCTGGCGGTCCTCTCTGACGATTACTTCGCCGTGCCCGAGGACGATATTCAGGACATCACCTCGGTCCTGACGGTGTTGGGCGGCAAGGTCGTGTTTGGGGATGGGGATTTCGGCCCCCTCGCCCCCGCGCTACCGCCTGCGATGCCAGACTGGTCGCCCGCGCGGCATCATTTGGGCTTCGCCCCGCGCAATCCCGCCCTTCAAGTCAGTTGCGGATGTGCTACCGCTTGCGGGGTACATGGACACGCACACGCGCGCGCCTACCTAGACCAGACGCCTGCCGGTGACGCCGCTGCATTCTGGGGTGCGTTCGGCTGCTCGTGCTGGGCGTTCTGATACCGCGCTAGCCATGCATCCAACACCTTCGACGTCCGCCCGCGGCGGACTCCTGTACCGCGCGGCGCTGGTGCTGTTGTGCGCGGCCTACCTGCAGGGCGGGCTGGTCAAGCTCTTCGACTTCCCGGGGGCCATTGCAGAGATGCAGCACTTCGGCATGGCGCCGGCCATGCCCATGGCCGCAGCGGTGATCGTCTTGGAGCTGGTCGGCTCGGCGCTGGTGATCAGCGGCCGACTGCGATGGATTGCAGCACTCGCGCTGGCCGCGTTCACCCTGGTTGCCTCGCTGCTGGCCAACCGCTTCTGGCAGGCCCCGGCTGACACCCGCCCAATGATGGCCAACGCCTTCTTTGAACACCTCGGACTGGTCGGCGGCTTTCTGCTCGTCGCACTGCAAGACTGGATTTCGCGTCGGGAAGCCGATGCGCGCACCTGGACTGGACAATGAAACCCTACTTCATCTCGCTCGGCGCCGGCATGTTGATCGGCATCATCTACGCACTCATGCAGGTGCGCTCGCCGGCCCCACCCGCCATCGCATTGATCGGATTGCTGGGCATGCTGCTCGGTGAGCAAGCGGTCCCGCCTATCAAGCGCCTGCTTGCGGGCCAACCCGTCACGGCTACCTGGTTCCACCGTGAGTGCACACCCAAGATCACGGGCCTGCCGCCGGTGATTCAAGTCAGTGCGCTCCGGCAAGCGCCGGACGACACGCAGCACTGATGTTGGGCACGGCATGAGCGAATCCATACCTCAGTATGATTTCGCGAGTGCCTGTGCAACGGTATCCTCAACGCTCCGTCGCCAGAGCCGTCCGTGCCAACGTAGGTCTCCGGCATGCCCCGAGGAATCCCGCGTGAATGCACAACCGGTCATCGCCGTGGTCGATGACGATGCCTCTGTCCGACTGGCCCTCGGCAATCTCCTGCAATCGTGTGGCCTGAATGTTGCGCTTTTCGGCAGTGGCGCCGAGCTGCTCGGCTACGATGACCTCACCTCGCTCTCCTGCGTTCTGACGGACATCCAGATGCCTCAGATGAGTGGATTCGCACTCTGCGATTCGCTGCGTGGCCGAGGTGTGAATCTGCCCATCATTTTCATGACCGCATTCCAGAGCGACAGTGCACGTCAACAGGCCGAGGTTCGTCACGCCATCTCTTTACTCAGCAAGCCTTTCAGCGACGCTGAGATCATGTCCTGCATTGCGCTTGCGCTCGGTCACACACCTGGCACTTGGCCGGATGCCTGATTCCAATGCATGCGCAGAACAACCAGGCGGGCCACCCGGTGCATGACATCGACGCCATCGTGCGCTGCACCCGCGCACTGACGGAGGAGATTCAGCTCGATCGACTCATCGACAGGCTGATGACCATCGTTCTCGTGCTCGCCCGTGCACAGCGCGCGCTGCTGATACGCATGGCTGGGGAGACACCGATGATCGAGGCCCATGCCCACGCCACCCCGGCCAGTATTGGCATCGACATGACCCCCCACCCGGTGGCGCCGCAAGATCTGCCGCTCACGATGCTCAACTCGACGCTGCGTTCAGGCAAGCGCCTGGTCGTCCACGACGCTGCCTCGAGCCCGTTTGCGCATGATCCCTACTTCAGCCAACGCGGCACCGCCTCCGCCATGAGTCTTCCGATGCTCAAAGGCAACCACACGGTCGGCTTGCTCTACATCGAGAACAGCCAACTGCCTGGCAAGTTTGCTGGGGAACCCGCCGATTTGCTCGAACTGATTGCAGGACACGCAGCCGTCTCGCTGGATAACGCACGGCTCTATCAGAATCTGCTCGAAGAAAACGCACACCGCCGCCGCGTCGAGCAAGCCCTGCGCGTCAGCGAAGAGACACTGGCGCTGGGTGAGCGCGTCAGCCAGACAGGGAGTTGGCGCTGGGACCTTCAACGCGACATTTGCCTGTGCTCGGAAGAGCTACGCCGCATTTTCGATCTCCCAGAGGATGGGCCGGTGGTGACGCGGGACGTGCTGGTTGCGTGCATTCACCCAGAGGACCGGGAGTACGTACGGCAGACCGCCGAGCACCAAGCAAACGCAGGCGAGCCCTTCGAGCTCGAATACCGCATTGTCCGCAAAGACGGCACGACGCGACATGTGGTGGCACTAGGCAAGCCCATCCACATCGCCGGTCGTGACGTCGAGTATGTTGGCATCGTGAGTGATATCACCGCACGTTGCCAAGCCGAGGATGCGGCGCGCAACGCCCAGGCCGACGTTGCGCGGGTGGCGCGTGCCACGACGGTCGGCCAACTGACCGCAGCAATCGCACACGAAGTGAATCAACCGCTCATGTCGATCGTGTCCCATGCGAGCGCCAGCCTACGCTGGCTCGATCGAACGCCTCCTGCGCTAATGCAGGCGCGCGAGGGGCTGGCAGCGATCGTCTCCGAAGGCCAGCGCGCGGGCGACATGATTCACGGCCTGCAGGCCCTCACGCGCAACGCGCCCAGGGCCTTCGCCGCGCTCGACATGCATCAAACAATTCGCGACATCCTGCAAATCGCGCGTAGCGAACTGAACTGCCGTGACGTTTCACTTGAGCTCGATCTGAACGCATCGCGCAGTCAGGTGCATGGTGACGCCGTGCAGCTACAGCAAGTCCTGCTGAACCTGGTGCTCAACGCGATCGACTCGATGGCGTCGGTATACGACCGCCCTCGCACCCTGCGTCTGACCACTGCGGTTGTCGCGGAAACCCAGTTGCAGGTGCGCGTTGAGGATAACGGCCAGGGGCTGGCCAGCGATGCGCCTGGGCGCATATTCGAACCGTTCTACACGACCAAGGCCAACGGCATGGGGATGGGGTTAGCGATTTGCCGATCCATCGTGGAAGCGCACAAAGGAGAAATCCTGGCGGCACCGCGCCTGCCGTTCGGCGCGATGTTCGTGTTCAGCCTACCGTTGACGCCGATCGCCCTGTCGTAGCGCGGTCGCTCAGCTGCGCACCGCGCGCCGCCAGCTCGCGGGCGTGGCACCAAAGGCACGGGCAAAGCAGCGGGTGAAGTGGCTCTGATCAGAGAAGCCGCACGTTGTCGCGATGGTCGCGATCGGCGCATCGGTGTCGCGAAGCAAGCCACGGGCGCGCTCAAGCCGCTGCGTTGAAAGCCATTGGTGCGGCGTCGCACCGGTCGAAGCATGAAACGCACGCGAGAAGTGGCTGCGTGATAGCCCACAGGCATCTGCCACTTCAGCAATCGATCCGTCGCCGTCCAATCGAGAGATGAGCACTTCTTTGGCACGCTCAAGCATTCCCGGACTCAAACGCTCGCGCCCGCCCCTGGGCGTGGTCTCATGGCGCCCGTCGTAACGCTCGACCAGATAGGTGGCAATTGCCAGCCCAACCTGGTCAACGAACAGGCGGCTCACGTATTGCGGTTGTGCCAGCGCGGGCACCACTGCCTGAGCAAGATGGGACAAGACCGGATCCAACTGCCCAGCCAACGAAGGAAGCGAAGCACAGGCCGGACGTCCAAGCTCCAGACTCGTGCGCTCGACAAAACCTGGCGACAACTCAAGCAGTACGAAGTCAAAGGCGCCGTAAAAATCTGCCTTGTAGTCCTCAAAGAAATTTCGGATGTAGATCGAACCGGTCTCAAACTGATGCGTGCTGGCATGCACGCTGTTAAAGATCCGACGACGGTGTCCGGTGGCCAGCGACACACCGGCCAGGAAGCCTCTCTCCGACGCAGGCGTTAAAACCTGACTGAGCTGGTCATTGCCAGAACTTTTCCGAAAGAAGACGAAATCGCTTCCATGTAGCGATTCGTCGCGCCGGAGCTTTTCCGACGAGCAACCGAGCGAGTCTTGCGAAGAGGTTTGTGCGGGCACCGGTGGAGACATGATTTTGATTGCTCTGCATGCTGACCGCAGGGATTCGCAAGCCTATTGAGGGGGCCGAAGTGACATTCCAAGTGCGTCACAAATATTAACAAATCCGCCAACTTGGTGCACGGCTCCGACCAATTGGTATGGTGGTTAATACCATTTGACAATGGTTGCTAGAGACACCCCCCAGTACGCTTCGTACACCTCATGAGAGGCGGGCGCCTCGACGTTCAGACGCCCAGTCCAACGTCCATGCCATGTCCTCTAGCGTCTCGTCCACCCTGCCTGCTGCACCCTCTTTTGGGATGTTCCATCTGGTGCAAGGCTGCCTGCTTGCTTTCACCGCCGGCCTCGTGGACGTCGTTGGATTCTGCGCGCTGTTTGGGCTATTCACGGCACACGTTACCGGCAACTTCGTCATGATTGGCGTGGAACTGGCCGGCTCCGGCCAAGGTGTACTCGCCAAGCTGCTGGCGCTGCCTGTGTTCGTGCTGGCCGTGGCGTCTACCAAGCTGACGGTGGAGGCCGTTGTACGCCACGGAAGGGAGCCTACGCGCCTGCTGCTCCTGGCGGAAGCGTTGCTGCTGGTGACGTTTATGACGGCTGGCCTGCTGGCGCTACCCATCCAGTCAGCAGACAACCCTGCAACCATCGTCGTCGGCCTGATCGGCGTCGCGGCAATGGGCGTACAGAACGCCAAGGCGCGCATCGTACTCTCCGATCACGCGCCCACCACCATCATGACCGGCAATACAACCCAGGTCGTCATCGACCTGGTGGAATTGGCCACACCGGGTAGCACACAGAAGAGCGCCTCCCGCGCGCGCCTGCGCAAGATGGTGCCGCCGCTCATCGGTTTTGCGACCGGTGCAATGCTGGGAGCCCTGGCGTTCTCTGCCGTGTCGTTCTGGTGCGTGTTGCCGCCGATATTCATTCTCACTGGGCTGGCCGCCGCGAGCCGTTAGCTCTTCCACAGTTCAATTCGCCGACCGCCGACCTGTGCGCGAATTGGTTCATCCACTCATCGCAGGAACAAGGAACAACATGCCTCCCCTGATGCGGAGCACCGCAAAGCACTGGGTTCTGTCCATCTGTGCCGCAATGACGTGTTGCGTTGAGGCTAACGCGCAGACATCCGTCACGCTGTACGGTCGCCTCAATACCTCCATCGAGTACGCCCGTGGCGCAGCCACAACCAATGGCGCTGACCTCGGTTCAGTCACGCGGCTGACGAACAACCGCTCGGTCTTTGGCCTCCGGGGCGAAGAGGACCTGGGAGGCGGTACCAAGGCCTTCTGGCAGATTGAAAGCGCTGTTTCGGTAGACACGGGGCAAGGCCAGTTAGCTGGCCGCAATACCGCCATCGGGTTGGAAGGCAACTACGGCAAGGTGTTCATGGGCCATTGGCAGACGCCCTATACCGAATCGACTGCCGGCTATGACCCCTACTACCCCACCACAGCAGGCTATATGGCGTTGATCGGCAACGGCTCAACGTCCAGCTCCGACAACGTTCAAGACACGAGTTCGTTCGATCGACGCCAGAAGAACATCATCCAATACCGTAGCCCGGTCTGGAATGGCCTGAGCGGCAGCATGGCCTGGGGCGTCAATGAAGAGAAGATCAGCGTGCCGCGCAATCCGGCCTTGTATTCATTCGCCGGTGCTTACGATCGCGGGCCGTTGAACATCACGGCCGCCTACGAGATCCACCAGCACTACCAGACGGCCGGACGCAATGACGAGGCCGCAAAGATCGGGGTGGCTTACCAGTTTCCGACAACGAAGATCGCCTTGTTGTATGAGCGGCTGCACTATCGGACAGCCACGGGTGATCTGTACCGCAACGGCTACTACGTTTCCCTCACCCAGCAGCTTGGTCCGGGCAGCGTGCGGGTGGGCTTTGCGTTGGCGAGCAACGGTTCGGGCAGCGCACGGGAAACGGTCGGCTATTTCCGAAGCGGCGTGGATACCGGTGCGACTCAATTGACAGTCGGCTACGACTACCCGCTGTCTAAGCGGACCGCCTTGTACACCTATTACAGCCGCATTAACAACCGCAGCAACGCCATCTACGACTTCGCGATCAACCAGATCGGCGTAAAGGCCGGAGCGCATCCGGAAACGTTCGTGCTCGGCATGCGGCACAGCTTTTAGTCCGCGGGGCACCGGTTCTGAAGCCCTGCAACCTGACCGGCATCCAGTTGCCGGATTCTCGACCCATCAATACCTGACGAAAGCCCCATGAGCAAAGATATCCTGACCACCGCCGCCGGTGCACCCGTTGTCGACAACCAGAACTCGATGACCGCTGGTCCGCGCGGCCCCATGCTGCTCGAAGACGTGTGGTTTCTGGAAAAACTCGCGCACTTCGACCGAGAGGTGATTCCCGAGCGTCGCGTGCATGCCAAAGGCTCGGGTGCCTTCGGCACCTTCACCGTCACGCACGACATCACGCAATACACCAAGGCCTCGATCTTTGCCGAGGTGGGCAAGCAAACGCCGCTGTTCCTGCGTTTTTCCACCGTGGCCGGCGAACGCGGTGCGGCTGATGCCGAACGCGACCCGCGCGGTTTTGCCATCAAGTTCTATACGGACGAAGGCAACTGGGATCTGGTCGGCAATAACACGCCGGTGTTCTTCCTGCGCGATCCGCTCAAGTTTCCGGACTTTATCCACACACAAAAGCGCGACCCGCGGACCAACCTGCGCAGCGCTGTCGCCGCCTGGGATTTCTTCTCGAAGAACCCTGAGACGCTGCACCAGGTGACGATCGTCATGAGCGATCGCGGCATTCCCAAGACCCTGCGCCACATGGATGGCTTCGGCTCGCACACCTTCTCGCTCATCAATGCGGCTGGCGAGCGCTTCTGGGTGAAATTCCACTTCAAGACCCAGCAAGGTATCCAGAACTACACCAACGAAGAGGCCGCACAGGTGGTGGCGCAAGACCGCGAAAGCTCGCAGCGCGATCTGGTTGAAAGCATCGATCGTGGCGATTTCCCGCGCTGGAACCTGAAGGTGCAGATCATGCCGGAAGCCGATGCGGCCACCTACCACATCAACCCGTTTGACCTGACCAAGGTGTGGCCGCACAAGGACTACCCGTTGATCGACGTAGGTGTATTGGAACTGAACCGCAACCCCGACAACTACTTTGCCGAAGTCGAGCAGGCTGCCTTTACGCCGGCCAACGTGGTGCCCGGCATCGGCTTCTCGCCGGACAAGATGCTGCAGGGCCGCCTGTTCTCGTACGGCGACACGCAGCGCTACCGCCTCGGCGTAAATCATCACCAGATTCCAGTGAATGCGCCCAAGTGCCCGTTCCACAACAGCTTCCACCGGGACGGTGCGATGCGGACCGACGGCAACCTTGGCAGCAAGCTCAACTACGAGCCGAACCGCGAAGGTGCCTTCGCCCAGGACCGCCGGGGTGAGGAGCCGCCGCTCAAACTCGAAGGTGCAGCGGCACGCCACGATCACCGCGTCGACACCGACTACTACAGCCAGGCCGGCGCCTTGTTCCGCCTGTTTGACGAGGGTCAGCGCCAGCGTCTGTTTGCGACCATCGCAGGCGGTCTGTCGCAGGTACCGGAAGACATCCAGCGCGCGCAGATCGAGCACTTCACCAAGGCAGATCCGGCCTACGGCGCGGGCGTCAAAGTGGCGCTGGGATTGAAATAATCGACGACGGCGCGCGACATCAACGCGGCATCAGCCAGCCGCATCGCGCGCCACACCACTTGCTACGAGGATCAACATGGCAAAGAAAATTGGCGGCACCAGCGCCGCAGCCCCGATCAATATCGGCATTGCCGAGAAAGACCGCAAGAGGATCGCGGACGGTCTGTCGACCCTGCTGGCCGACACTTATTCGCTGTACCTGAAGACCCACTACTTCCACTGGAACGTCACTGGGCCGATGTTCAACACGCTGCATCTGATGTTCGAGACGCAGTACAACGAACTGTGGACCGCGACCGACGCAGTGGCGGAGCGCATCCGCGCGCTTGGCTATCTGGCACCGGGTTCGTATTCGGAGTTCGCCAAGCTAACGTCCATCCCGGAGTCAAACGGGGTGCCCGAAGCGATGGACATGGTCCGCGAGCTGGTAGCCGGCCACGAAGCTGTCACTCGCACCGCCCGCAGCCTGTTTCCGGATGTCGACAATGCCGCCGACGAGCCGACCGCCGACCTGCTGACCCAGCGCATGCAGACGCACGAAAAGACCGCGTGGATGCTGCGCTCGTTGCTGGTGTAGCGCACCCGGCCGGAGCGACAAATTGGCGCCCCGCCTCTATCAGTCCAGGCGCTTTCCCTGATTGCGTGAATGTCGCCCCACAGGAGGGTGCGACCACCGATCCAGGGACGCTCGGAGCCGACGGTCGGGCGTTCGAATCCCTCTGTGCAGGCCAAATCTCGCAACGGTCTAGGGGTTGCTACGCATGATCGACCGCGGAGGCCGCCGCCCGCAGGGCCAGGAGGTAACTCTGGATTCCGAACCCGCATATCTGCCCACTGACGATGTCAGCAAACACTGAGTGATGCCGGAAGGGCTCGCGTGCGTGGATATTGGACATGTGCAACTCGACGACCGGACACGTCAGGATCGCCAGCGCATCGCGAATACCGTAGCTGTAGTGCGTCCAGGCGCCTGCGTTGATCAGCACCGCGTCTTGGCCTTCCTCGAAGGCGCGATGAATGCGTTCGCACATCGCCGCTTCGCTGTTCGTCTGGAACGATTCCACTTGCACGCCCAGCTCGTCGCCTAGGGCCTGCAACCTTGCGTCGATCTCGGCCAGCGTGATGGTCCCGTACTGCGCGGGGTCACGCTTGCCGAACATGTTGTGATTGATGCCGTGCAGCATCAGGATGCGCTTCATGTAGACCTCTGTGGTGAGTTCAAATCAGCTCAGATCAGTCGAGGGGAACGGTCAGTCGATCGATCACGGGGCGGGTGTCCGGACGCACGCCACGCCACCAGACGAACGCTTCCGCAGCCTGTTCGACCAGCATGCCGACGCCGTCTGCGATGTTGCGCACACCCGCGTTGCGCGCGAGCCGCAGGAACGGCGTCAGCCGTTTGCCGTACGCCAGTTCGTAGGCCAGCCCATCGGGGCTGAAGATGCTCGGTGGAACGGGCGGCAGATCGCCTGTGAGGCTGGCGGAGGTGGCATTGACCACCAGATCGAAGCGCCCCGTCGTCTCCAGGTCGGCATACCCGCAAGCGACGATCGGGCCGCGCCCGGCAACCTGGGCGGCAAGTGCCTGCGCCTTTGCCACGTCGCGGTTCGCGATGACCAACTGCGCCGGCCCCGCCGCCAGGAACGGCAGCAAGGCGCCACGCGCCGCGCCACCGGCACCCAGCAGCAGCACGCGCTTGCCAGCCATCGGCCGCGCCAGGTTGATCTCGATGTCACGCACCAGCCCAATGCCGTCGAAGTTCTCGGCCAGGATGCGGCCACCTTCAAACTTCAGTGCATTCGCGGCACCCGCCAACGTGGCGCGCTCGCTGCGCTCGTCGGCCATCGCAAACGCCTTGAGCTTGAACGGCGCCGTGACGTTCATACCCTTGCCGCCGGCGGCGGCGAACGTACGCACGACTTCAGCGAACGCTGTGTCCGGCTCGACCGGCCCTTCCATGGCCGTGTACTGCATGTCTTGTTGCGCCGCCTGCGCAAAGAGGCCGTGAATAAGCGGAGATTTGGTGTGTGAGATCGGGTTGCCGATCACCGCATAGTGGTCAGTCATCATTGGCTCGCTTCGAGTAGAGAACGCCGTCGGCCTGCATCGCCTGGATCTCGTCAGGGTCGAAACCCAGGGTGCGCGCGACTTCAACGTTGTGCTCGCCCAGATCAGGGGCAACGTCGCGGATGGTCGTATCGCAATCGGAAAACTTGAACGGCAGGTTGGGCAGGCGCAACGTCCCATAGCGCGGATGCTGCTGTTCGACCACCATCCCCCGGGCTTGAATTTGCGGATCGGCCAGTACCTCGTCGATGCGCTGTACCTTGGCGCACGGAACATCGATGCCATCCAGCAGTTCCAGCACCAATGCCACGGGGCGTGCTGCCACCCAGGGTTCGACCACGGAGAGAATCTCCGCCCGGTGCGCGTTGCGGCCGACGCTGTCATGGAACCGCTTATCTGCACCAAAGCCCGCGGGACCGCCATGCGCTTCGACCAGTGCAGCGAAGCGCTTCCATGCATCGTCGACCTGCGCGGCAATCACGAGGTCCGCATCCGCTGCGCGGAACACGCCATAGAGGGTCGAGGTAGGCATGTCATGGCCGGTCTGCTCGGGCAGCACACCCTGTAGGGTGAAGCACTGCACAGCGTATTCGTGCATCGACACCAGCGTGTCGTACAGCGCCATGTCGATGTGCTGCCCGCGTTGGCTCTTCACGCGCCCCAACAGCGCGGCGTTGATGGCGGCCACGGCGTGGATGCCCGTGTACATGTCACCGAGCGAGATGCGCAGCAACGGTGGCCGCTCGCCCGGCGTGCCGACCATTTGCATGATGCCGCTCTTGGCTTCGGCAATCAGGCCGAAGCCGGCGCGATGTGCATCCGGCCCCGTATGTCCGTAGGCCGAGATGGAGCAGTAGACCAGGCCCGGATTGCGCGCCGACAGTTCTGCGTAACCGAGCCCCAGCTTGTCCAGTGCGCCGGGCCGGTAGTTCTCGATGAACACATCCGCCGAGTCGCACAGCCGCTGCATGAACGCCTTGCCACGCGGGTCCTTCATGTTGACGCTCACGCCGCGCTTGCCCATGTTGAGCTGCAGGAAATAGCCGCTTTGCTCGTCGTCGAGCACGGTGGCGTGCTGACGGCCGGCATCGCCAGTGCCGGGGCGTTCGACCTTGATCACTTCGGCGCCGAGTGCGGCCAGGCATCGGCCAACATAGGGGCCGGCGAGGAAGTGGCTGTAGTCGACAACGCGAATACCTTCGAGTGGGCGCGCCTGCATCAGAACGCTCCCGGCCGGCGCGGCACCATCAGGCGGTGCTCGCCGCGTTGCACAACCTGGCCATCTTGATTGATCAGCTCCGAGGGCAGCACGACGATGCCCCAGCCCGGGCGGCTCTTGCTTTCGCGCATCGCCCCGACCCGGAACTTCACATGCAAGACGTCGTTGACCTTGATCGGCAGCAGGAAATCCCACGTCCAGCCGAGCGACATACCGGGCAGAAAGCGATAGTCGCTCTGCGTCTTCAGACCGTCCGCAATCGACAGGCCGAACAAGCCATGCGCGACGATGCAGCCGAAGTGGCTGGCATTGGCATAGGCTTCGTCGACGTGCACGGGCGTGTGGTCGCCGGTGAGGTCGGCGTAAGCGAGAATGCGTTCCTTCGTGACCGTGTAGCTCGGGCTTACGCACGTGTCGCCCTCGCGGGCGTCATCCCAGTATTTTTCAACGATGGTCATGTTCATGCCTGCGCACGGGGGTTGATTGCTAAGGCCTGCGCCACGCACGACGCGGGCTTGGCCTGAATGAGTTCGACCGCCAGACCGTCCGGCAAGCGCAGCCAGTTGCGGCCCTGCGGCATTTCGGTCACGCCAAAGCCCTGCGCCAGCGCCAGTGCAGCTTCGAGGTCTTCGCACATCACGCCGAGGTGGGCCAATCGTCCTTCATGGCCTTCGGGGCCTTCGAACTCGGGGGCATGGATGAACTGCAGGCCACCGAGTGTCCAGTACTGCCGGGGCGCTTCATGCGTGCCGTCGATCTCGCGCAGGGTCATGCCCAGCACCTCTTCGAAGAAGCGGATGTGCCAGTGGATGTCCCTCACCCAGATGGCGACGTGTTCCACATAGGCCTTGGGCGTGCTCATGCGGTGGTCTCCTTGTGTTGTCGTTGTTGGTCAGCCGGTTGGTCGGCCCGCAGGTCGGCCATACTGCGCTCGATCCCCTTGATGCAGGCGACCAGCGTGGCATTGACGGGGGTCGGCACACCGTACCGCTGCCCGCAACGCACGACGGAACCGTTGATGAAATCGATCTCGGTGATCGTCCCTTTCTCCAGGCTTTGCAGCATCGAGGTCTTGAATGCGGCGGGCAGGCCCTCGGCGGCCAGGGTCCATGCCTGCTCGGGGTCCGTCATCGACAGCTTCACGCCAGCGGCCTGTGCCGCCGCAATGGCCTCGGCCACGGCCGCAAGCGAGGTCGCCTTGAGCTGCGGCTCGTCGTAGAGCTGGCCGTAGGTCAAGCGGGTGATGCCAGTGAGCGCGCCAGTGGCCACGTTGACGAGCAGCTTGTCCCACATCGTGCCGACGATGTTGTCGGTGACCGTGGTCGCCAGCCCGGCGGCATTGAAAGCATCCGCCACGGCCTGCACGCGCGGCGTCAGACGGCCATCCAGTTCGCCGATGTAGGTGGCCTTGCCAACCACACCCGATTGAATATGCGCGAGGCCCCGCATCACCCCGCCAACATAGGTCTTGCCTGCCAGCACGCGTTCACGGCCTACGATGTCGGCAAGGATCTCTTCGTGCCCGAGGCCGTTCTGCAGCGATAGCACCAGCGTATCGGGGCCAACCAGACCCACGGCACCGCGCATGGCGGCATCGGTCTCGAAGGACTTGACCAGCACGATCACTAGTTCTGCGACCCCAACCTCTGCAGCGTGCGTTGCCGCCCGCACCTGGATGCATCGCGTGCCCTGGGCATCGTCCACCCGCAGGCCCTCGTTTCGCATGGCGTCGACGCGGTCCGGTGAGCGGACCATCAGCCAGGTCTCATGGCCCGCTTCAGTGAGGGTTGCCCCAATGGCGCAGCCTAGTGCGCCGGCCCCCAGAATCGCAATCTTCAATGGCGTCTCCTTCACGTGTGGTTGCACGATAGGAGGAGGCCCTTATACTGGCAATACAATGATCACAATACCGTTATTGCCATGGACAATAATGCAGCGGCGCTTGCCGCCCTGCCCGACCTGAAGCTGCTTCAACTGTTCGACCTGCTATACGACGTTCGCAACGTCAGCCGTGTTGCCGAGCAGCTCGGGCAGAGCCAGCCGACGGTCAGCATCTGGCTCGGGCAACTACGGGATTACATACGGGATCCGCTGTTCATCCGCACGCCCGGCGGCATGGCGCCCACGCCGCAGGCGGATGCGCTGATCGGGCCGTGCCGCGAAATCCTCGAATCGCTCAGGCGTTTCGCGGCCTGGGAGATTGCATTCGACCCCGCGACGGCGCAGCGGCGGTTTCGCATCTGCATGACGGATGCGAGCCATATCACGCTGCTGCCGCGTCTTCTGGCGCATGTTCGTGCGCAGGCGCCCGGTGTCCGCCTCGAGGCCGCCAGAATTGACGGCAATACGGAGCGCACGCTGGAATCCGGCGAGGCCGACCTCGCGATCGGCTACGTGCCCTGGCTGAGCGGCAGCATCTATCAGCAGCAGTTGTACGAGCAGGATTGGGTCTGCCTGGCCAACCGCCACCACCCGAGAATCCGCACCCGGTTTGGCGTGAAGCAATACGGCGCGGAGGGACACGTCGCCGTCACGGCGGGCACCGGAGCGCAACTGCTCCAGCAGGCCCTGACGCGCGAGCGCATCGAGCGTCAGATCGTGCTGGAACTGCCGGGCTTCCTGGGGCTGGGTGCGATTATCCAGACGACCGACCTGATTACCACGCTGCCCCGCCACATTGGGGAGACGCTCGCCCAGGCCAATGACCTGGCCGTGCGTGCATGCCCGTTCCCGGTGGAAGGCTTTGCCGTGCGGCAGCACTGGCATGCGCGGTATCACCATGAAGCGGGCAACCGCTGGCTGCGCGGCGTGGTCAGTCAACTGTTTGGGGCGTCGAACTAGCCGATGGCGTTGTTCGGCACGCAGACGACCACTTTCAGGAAAAGCTTGCAACCAAAACCGCCCGTTGGACTGCAGTTTTGGTGTCTTGTGCCGATAACCAGCGGTGACGGCGTGCCCCACACGCATCAATACCGTCCCCCAAGATCGACCGCACGATGCCTCGTCGAACAGGCAGAGATGCGGTTTGTCGTCGCCCAAGACCACGACATGCCCCTCCGCCCCTTTGCCCGACGGCTGGCCACATCGGCAGGCCACCATCCCTTGATCGTTGGTGCACTGGGGACGCTGCTCACATTCATTGTCTTGGCAATTAGCGTGCTGACGCTGTGGACCAACCGTGAAACGGCCGTCGAGCACGCGCACGAAACCTCAAGGAATGTCGCCGCCGTTCTGGCCAGCCACATCTCACGCACCGTCGACTCAGCCGACCAGTCGCTGCAGGTGCTGATCGCCGCACTCGACAAGCCTGGCATCCGCAACCTCGATCCGGAGGTCCGGCACGATCTGCTGTTCAGCCCGACGGCCTCCGCCCGCTATCTCACGGGCATGGGCGTCACCGACGACAAGGGCCAACTCGTCGACGGTTGCTGCTCCGTGACGCACCGCTGGGATTTCAGCGACCGCGACTACTTTCTCGTCCATCGCGACCACGCAAACGTTGGGCTCTATGTGTCCGCAGTCTATAAGGCCCGGTCACGCGCAGGCGTGGAGGCCATTGCGCTGAGCCGAAGGATGAATCGACCGGATGGGACGTTTGCGGGCACCGCGCTGGTGGCAATTGACCTCGATTACTTCAAGCAGCTTCTTGAAAAGCTCGATGTCGGGCCGCGCGGCGTCACGGCCATCGTCCGTACCGACGGAACGCTGGTGGCGCGAAATCCGCCACCCGGCGCAGCCCGCGCGCTCAATTTCAGCAAATCGTTGACGTTCCCGCGCATGGTGAATCAGGAGTCCGGCTTCTATGTGGCGCCCTCTGCCAGCGACGGCGTGCTGCGCCTCTATACGTTTCAACGCGTGCCGGGCACACCCTTCATCGCCGTGGTGGCTCCGGCCATGGGCGATGCACTTGCTGCCTGGCAGCGGCTGTCATGGATCGTAGGGCTGTCGTCGCTGTCGGTGAGTCTCGCTTTCTGTGCAGGGGTATGGCTCCTGGCTTTTGCGCTGCGCGGGCGTGTGATGGCCGAAAGCCACCTGCGGGAGCTGACGCAAACCGACCCGCTCACCGGGCTGAAGAACCGGCGCGCATTGGACGTTGCACTGGAAAACGAATGGGATCGGCTGCAGCGGAATGACAGCCACCTATCCGTGCTCTTTGTCGATGCCGATCACTTCAAACGCTACAACGACGAGCACGGACACGCCCAGGGCGACACTGCGCTCCAGTACCTCGCCAACTGCATTTCCAAGCATGCGCGACGACGCGGCGATCTCGCGGCCCGATATGGCGGAGAGGAATTCGTGGTGTTGTTGCCCGACACCGACGAAGCAGGCGCCATGCAGATCGCAGAAGCGATACGTGCCGAAGTCGAAGCGCCCCGCACCGCAATCGGCAATACGGGCGTGGCACCCTTCACCGTGAGCATCGGTTGCGCTACCGCACGCCGATCGAGCTTCCCGTCATTGAATGCATTGACCAAGGCAGCGGACGATGCGCTCTACGAAGCCAAGCGCAAAGGGCGAAACCGCGTTGACTACGCAGCAACTGCGTAGCCTCGCATGGCCCGAACCCAGGCCCCAAGCCGGCGAGCACGCGCGAAGGCTTGCCCGTCTTCGCCACGAGCGCGGCACTGGGCGGCGCTAGGCGGCAGGCTGGGCGTACCGCCTCCGGTGTTTACGCCGCTATCGGTACACAACACCAAACTGCGCGACATCTGCCCGTTGCCACTGGATACGTGTCACACAGGTGATAAATCACGCAAAATGCTCCGCATCTGAGATGGGGAGGCTAGCCGGTGGGTATCAACTTTGATTTGACGGACTTGCAGGCGTTTCGCGCGGTGGTGGAGTTGGGCAACTTCCGAAAGGCCGCCGAGGCGATCAGCATTTCGCAGCCCGCGTTGAGCCGTCGGATCGACAAGCTCGAAAGCGCACTGGGCGTGCCCTTGTTTGAACGCACCACACGCAGCGTCACGCTCACCACGGTCGGGCGCGTGTTTGCCCGCAGTGCCGAACAACTGCTCGACGATCTCGACGTCGCCCTGCTGGGTATCCGTGATATTTCATCGAGCCGCCTGGGGCACGTGACCATCGCGTGCGTGCCGTCCGTGGCCTATTACTTTCTGCCGAACCTGATTGCGACCTATCACCGCCGCTTTCCACGCATCAGAGTCAAGCTGATCGATGCGAGCGCGAACGAAGTGCTGGGTGCAGTCATCAGCGGTGAGGCAGATTTTGGCGTGAGTTTTATGGGCAGCCAGGAGCCCGAGATCGAATTCAAGATGCTGCTGCAGGAGCGGTTTGTTGCAGCCTGCCGACGCGATCACCCGCTCGCCCGAAAGAAGCGGGTGACGTGGAACGAGCTTTACGCACACGATTACGTGTCAGTGGACAAGACCTCCGGCAACCGCCTGCTGCTCGATCAGGCGCTGTCGGCCGTGGCACCGCCTGCGCCAAGCGTTTGCGAGACGCGGCACGTCACGACCATGCTGGGGTTGGTTGAAGCGGGGCTTGGTGTTGCCGCGGTGCCATCGATGGCCATGCCGGGGCATGACCACCCTATCCTCACGAGCGTTCCACTGGTGCAGCCGGTCGTGAACCGACGCGTGGGGATCGTGAAGCGGCGCGGCCGTGCACTCACACCGGCCGCCGAGGAATTTCACCGGATGATCCTTGAAGCGAAGCGCGGCGGCGTGGCGACAAGCGATGCATAGCAAGCACCGCTTGCCCTGCCACGGGGGCGCAGTGTCTCAATGCGCAGGTACGGAATCCAGGCCAGTCGATTTCACGTCGGGCTGCGCCCCGGGCGAAGCAAGATAGTCGAGAAGCGCCTTGGCTTCCTTCGGATGCTGTGCACCAACGGGGATGCCCGCTGCAAATCGCGTGACCGACTGCAGCGACTCCGGAATCTTTCCGACGAAGGCGGCACCCTGCACCGGCAGCAACTCGCTCACTTGCTGGAAGCCGATTTCGTAGTCGCCGGTGGCCACCACCGACGCCACCGGAATGCGCGGGATCATCTTCGCCTTCGCCTTGACCTGCTCTTCAATGCCAAGCTTCTTGAACAGCTCGCGCTCGATATAGACGCCGCTTGCGCTGTCCGAGTAGGCAATCGACTTGGCATGCAGCAGCACTTGCTTGAGCCCCTCGGGCGAGCTGATATCGGGCTTGGTAGCACCTTCGCGCACCACCATGCCGATGCGCGAGTCGGCCAGCTCCACGCGCGAATCCGGGATGACCTTGCCTTGCTTGATCAGATCGTCGAGTGCATAGCCGACCATGATGACGGCGTCTGCCGGCTCACCGCGCGCAAGCCGATTCGGAATCGCTTCGGGCGACTTGCCCATCGAGGGACCAAGCGCGGTATTGAGCGTATTGCCCGTCTGCGCTGCGAACTTCGGGCCGAGCACCTTATAGGCTGCGGTAAAGCCACCGGAGCTCATGACGTACAGCTCGGCTGCATGGACGGGGGCTGCAATTGCCGAGGTTGCAACGAGTGCGGCTGCACACAGTTTCAGAAACAGAGTCTTCATGGTGAGGGGCATGCCAGGTCGTACGAGTTTATGAAGATGCGGAAAGTGCTGTGCGTCAGAGCGCCGGAGCCAGCGTCACCGCGCGGCGGCGATAGAGCGTCAACGTCGCCAGGAGAGCGCACACGGCGGCAAAACTCATCCAGTAGCCAGGGGCCGCCTTGTCGCCCGTCATGTGAATGGCAGCCGTCGAGATGGCGGGGGTAAAGCCGCCAAACACAGCCGTGGCAAGGCTATAGGCAAGCGAGAACCCAGCCACGCGCACCTGCACGGGCATCACTTCCGTGAGCGCAACGACCATCGCGCCATTGTAGATGCCGTACATGAACGACAGCCACAGCAGCACGAGCAGCATGTTCATGAAGCTCGGTGCGTGAGCGAGGAACGAAAGCGCCGGGTAGGCGGTAGCAATGGTCAGCACCGTCATGCTGATCAGCAGCGGCCGACGGCCGATCCGGTCGGAGAGCGCACCGCCAATCGGCAGCCACACGAAGTTCGATACCCCGACGCAGAGCGTGACGAGCAGGCTGTCGGCCGTGCTCAGATGCAACACCGTTTTGCCGAATGTCGGCGCATAGACGGTAATGAGGTAGAAGCTCGTCGTGGTCATCGCCACCAGCATCATGCCGGCGATGACGACGCCCCAGTTTTGCACCAGCGTACCGAATACGTCTTTCATGCTCGGACGATGCTTGCGCGCCTTGAACTCCTGCGTTTCCTCAAGATTGCGTCGCAGCACGAAAATAAACGGCACGATCATGCAACCGACGAAGAACGGTACGCGCCATCCCCATGCGGCGATGGCCGGTGCGCTCAGCCATTGGTTGAGCGCAAAGCCCAGGCCTGCCGCCACGACGATCGCCACCTGCTGGCTGGCGGACTGCCAGCTCGTGAAGAAACCCTTGCGGCCGGGCGTTGCCATCTCGGCCAGATACACCGATACGCCGCCCAACTCCGCGCCCGCCGAGAACCCCTGCAGCAGACGCCCCAGCAACACGAGTGCCGGTGCCAGAAGACCGATCGTGGCGTAGCCAGGAACGAACGCGATCAGCACAGTTCCGCTTGCCATGATGGACAGCGTGACGATGAGCCCCTTGCGGCGGCCGACATCGTCAATGTACGCACCCAGCACGACCGCGCCCAGCGGCCGCATCAGGAAGCCGGCGCCAAAAACAGCGAACGTCATCATCAGCGAGGCAAACTCGCTCTCGGTGGGGAAGAAGACGTTGGCAATCTGCGTGGCGTAGAAGCCGAACAGGAAGAAGTCGAACTGTTCCAGGAAATTCCCGGCGGTAACGCGGAAGACCGCAGCGGCCTTGGATTGCCCGGTCGAAAGGCTGGACGGGGGGTGCATCGAGGTGTCTCCTGGAAGCCAAAAAAAGAATACGCCGTTGAACGGCGTTTGTGGTTTTGGCAATGTTCGCCGGGAGACCGACAAACGAGAAGTGCAATTTTCGGAACGATTGATGTTCTTTGGTTATCAATCTTCCCTGCCCGACTACGCCACGTTCTTGCCGCGTCACGGGCAGACGGTGGAGGCGGCCCCAGGGCACGCCTCCACGTGGCAGACCAATCTCGACTACTGCTTGATTGGTTCTACGTACACCCGCTTCGCGAACGTTGCGATTGCATCCGCCATCGCCTTGGGCTGTTCCGGCGCAAAGGCGTGACCTGCGTTGGGCACCACAACCACCGTCACACGATCGCCCAGCATTGATTTCAGCACCTGCGAGAACCGGCGCGGTGCCACCGCATCGTGTTCTGCCTGCAAGTCCAGTATCGGCGCGTTCCCCGCCGCAAAGTACGCATCGACCGGCGTCACGTTGCGGGCGTGGGACTCCGCCTCATGCGTCTCTTCATGCCAGCCATCGAGCCAGACGCGCGGGTCATTGCCCGGTGCAAAGAAGGCTTTGCGCAGGTATTCCAACCGCTGCGCTTCCGACAGATGCATGTCACCTGCGCCGTCGATGGCCTTGCGCATCTCCGCGTTGATGGGTTTCTCGGTCGAGCCCGGCGGTACCTTTCCGGCGGAAGCGGCAACCAGAACAACGCCGCGCACCAACTCGGGCCGATCCACGGCCACCATACGCGCCGGGAAGTTGCCCCAGGCATGGCCCACTACCACTGCCGGTCCCTGCCTCTCGTGCTCGATCACCGCAGCCACATCGGCGGCGAAGGCGTGCATGTCCAGGTTGGCCATGGGTCCCTTGCTTTGCCCGATACCGCGTGGCTCGGGACGCAGCACGCGGAAGCCATCGGCGACGAGCCTGTCCGCAACCTGGTCGTAATCGCGTCCCGAACGGCCCAGCGACGGCAGGATGACGATCAACGGTCCCTTGCCCTGCCGCATCACCTCAATCTGCACGTTGCTGTATTTGACCAGTTCACGATCGATCTGACCGGCATCCGTGGCCGCCAGTGCAGAGAAGGAAAGCATGACCGCAGCCAGTGCGGTACAGCCGTACTTGATCAACTTCATGGTGTTCTCCTTGGTGTGGATAGACATGCCGGGCGGATGTGCCGACATGCGCGTTGTTGTGCGAACTGAATCAGGACGCGCCCGCATAGACACGTCGGGCGAAGCGGGCAATCGCGCGGCTCATCGCCACGGGCTGTTCCGGCGCCATGGCGTGCCCGGCATCGGGAATCACCTCCACCGTCACGCGGTTGCCCAGCATGGGCTTGAATACGTTGGGCACGACCACCGCGTCGTACTGCGCCGGGAGATCGAGCATGGGCACGGTGCCGCCAGCAAAGTACGCATCCACGGGCGTGACATTGCGGGCATGGGCCTGTGCATGGTGGGTATCGGGATACCAACCACCCAGCCAAGGCCTGGGATCATGGCCCGGTGCGAAGAACGCTTGGCGCAGATACTCCAGGCGTTTTGCCTCGGGCAGCGCGAGATTGCCGGACCCGTCAATTGCCTCGCGCAACCGGCCATAAGGCTTCTCGTTGGAGCCGGGCGGCAGCTTGCCAGCAGAGGCTGCCGCCATGACGAGACCGCGCACCAGGTCAGGCCGATCCACCGCCAGCATGCGCGCCGGCTGGCTGCCCCAGGCATGCCCCACCACAACCACGGGGCCGGTCTTTTCCTGGTCGAGCACTGCGGCAACATCGGCCGCAAACGCATGCATGTCGAGATTGGCCATCGGGCCCTTGCTTTGGCCAATGCCGCGCGGTTGCGGCCGCAGGACACGCAACCCATCGGCGGCAAGCAGACGCGCGACCTCGTCGTAGTCTTCCGCGCCGCGGCCCAGCGAAGGCAGGATGACAACCGTCGGCCCAACGCCTTGGCTGAGTGCTTCAATTTGCACATCGCCATAGCGGACGAGCGTTCGCTGCACGTCTGCGCCGTTTTGTACGGACGTGGCGCAGGCGGACATCATCAACGTCAAAGCGGCGCCCAGAATGCACTTCTGCAACGTCATGGAGTCTCCTTTTTCGGGGATGTGGCCCGGTTTGTTCTTGTTTCGGGCAGCAGTTGCCCGCGCGGCTGAAAACCAACCGCGACGCGTCAAACAGCGGCAGTGGATCGGGCTATTTAGCGGGAATCGGGTCGAGCCCGGTCTGGACCAGCTTGGCAGCGACTTCGGGCGAGCGCAGATAGGCGATGAGACCTTCGGCGGCCTGGCGCTCCTTGGCATCCTTGGCCACTGCAGCCGCAATCACGCTCGTCTTCTGCACTTCGGCAGGCAACGGGCCGACATACTGGATGCCGCTAAACGCGCGCAGCTCGCTGATCTGCTGCAGGCCCAGATCGGCATCGCCACGCTCCAGCGCCGAGCCCACCAGCTCCTTGCCCCGGATCAGCACGCTCTTGGCTTTCATCTGCTCGGCAATGCCCAGCCGCTCAAACAGCGTGCCGGTGATGTAGGTGCCGCTGGCCCCCTCGGAGAAGGCCACGGACTTGGCGGCGAGCAGCGCGTTGCGCAGGTCGTCCACCGTGCGGATCGTTGGCACGGGCAGCCCCTTGCGTACCGCCACGCCGACCCCCGACCCCACCAGATCAGCACGCGACTCCGGGATGAAGCGCCCCTGCTTGACCTGCTCCGTCAGCGCGGCGCCGATCATGAAGCAGACATCCATCGATTCGCCGTTCTTGATGCGCATCGGCAAGGCGTCGGGTGAGGTGCCGTAGGACGGTCCCCACGCGATGATCAGGTGATTGCCCGACTGCCGCTCGTACGCCGGTACGACCTGCTCGAACGCTGCGTGCAACGCACCCGTCGCCAGCACGTGAATATCGGCGGCCCAGGCCGCACCGTTTGTGGCGATCAACGGCACTGCGCACAGCGTATGCGCCGCAAACCGGCGCACTCTGGATTGGAACGGCATGTCTTGTCTCCTAAGTCGTTCTCGTTTGGTTTCTGGTGTTGCAGAACTAAACCGCCCCGCGTGTATTCACGTACAGGGCGTAAAGCGATGTGGTGGACGCCATGAAAAGGCGGTTGAGGTGCCGCCCGCCGAAGCACAGGTTGGCGCAGCGCTCCGGCAGTGCGATGTGGCCAATCGCAGTGCCGTCGGGTGCAAACACGCGCACGCCATCAAGCTCCGCCGTGCCCGTGCCCCAGCCACACCACAGGTTGCCGTGCACATCGACGCGAAAGCCGTCGGGCGCCCCGTCCCCGGCATCGATCAGCACACGGCGATGAGCCAGCGCTTTGCCATCGACCACA
Organism: Ralstonia sp. AU12-08; assembly: GCF_000442475.1. Taxonomy (NCBI): domain Bacteria; kingdom Pseudomonadati; phylum Pseudomonadota; class Betaproteobacteria; order Burkholderiales; family Burkholderiaceae; genus Ralstonia; species Ralstonia sp. AU12-08. The sequence continues at coordinate 48,522 of NZ_ASZV01000022.1, forward strand.
TCGAATGCGAGGATCTCGCGCGGCCGCGCACGCGATGCAACCACATACAACGTGCGCTCATCCGGCGAGAACGCCAGCCCGTTGGGCCCGAGCACATCGTCAGCAACACAGTCCAATCGCCCATCGCGTGGGTCGATGCGGTAAATGCTGGCCGGCAACTGCGGCTCGGCAATCTGGCCCATGTAGTCGCTCACCAGGCCAAACGGCGGATCGGTAAACCACACTGCACCATCACTGGCGACCACCACATCGTTGGGCGAATTGAGCGGCCTGCCCTCGAACTCGCAGGCCAACACGGTGATGCTGCCGTCGTATTCCGTGCGCGTGACGCGGCGCTGGCCGTGTTCGCACGCAATCAACCTGCCCTGCCGGTCGCGCGTCAGGCCGTTGGCTTTGTCCGAAGGCGCACGGTATGTCGCCACCGCACCGGACGCTTCGTCCCAACGCAGGATGCGATCGTTCGGCAGGTCGGTCCAATAGAGCGCCCCGGCATCGCCAAACCAGACGGGGCCTTCTGCCCAACGGCAGCCCGTCCACAAGCGTTCGACCTTGGCGTGCGGCAAACGGTAGTGCTCGAACCTTGGGTCCAGGATGCGCACCGCCGGGTCAGGTGTGCGCAGGCTCGGTTGCCATCCATCGTTGCTCATCGCTGGCCCTCCTTGACGCGCGTCAGTAGCACCAGAGACAGCAGCGTTGCCAGCACCAACATGGCACCCATGCCGATCAGCCCTGCCTTGAACGAGCCTGTCGCATCTTTGAGCCAGCCCACCATATACGGGCCGAACAACCCGCCAAGGCTCCCAACCGAGTTGATGAACGCCAGCCCGCCCGCAGCGGCCTGCTTATCGAGGAACGTGGCTGGAATGCTGTAGAAGCAGGTGCGCACGGACGACAGCCCGACCACCGCCACCGTCAACCCGAGCATGGCCGGCACCAGTGCATCGGACGCCACCGACGCAAAGAAGCCCAGCGCCGCCACCGCACAGGTCATGACCAGATGCAGAACGTAGCGCTGCGTGCGCGCCACCACGCGTGCCCAGCCCAGCATCACAAGGGCGCCAACAACATAGGGCAGCGCCGTGGCAAAGCCCACCTGCGTGTTCGACAGATGATGCGTCTTGAGGATGGTCGGCATCCACACGCCAATGCCGAGAATCCCGATGATGTAGCTGAACAGGATGCCCGTCAGCAGCCAGACACGCGCGTCTTTGAGGGCGGGCCCGAGGCGATGCTCGACCGCTGTGCTGCGCTCCCGCTCGATGGCCGACGCCAGGGCGGCGCGCTCTTCCTCTGTCAGCCACGTTGCGTTATCCGGACGGTCGGTCAGCATGCGCAGGCACAGCACGCCTAGCACACAGGCCGGCAACCCTTGCAGGATGAACAGCCACTGCCAGCCGTGCAGCCCAAGCCAACCGTCCAGCTCCAGCATCGACACCGACAGCGGCCCGCTGAACACCGATGAGAGTGGAATCGCGGCGAGGAACCACCCCATCATGCGTGTGCGGTACCGCGACGGAAACCACAGCGTCAGATAGAAGATGACGCCCGGAAAGAAACCCGCCTCGCCAATACCAGCGAGCAAGCGGATCGCCGCATAGCTATTAGGGCCGGCAGCCAGGCTGGTGCCCGCGGCAAACAGGCCCCACGTGATCATGATCCGCGCCAGCCAGCGGCGCGCGCCGTAGCGATACAGCGCCAGGTTGCTCGGCACCTCGAACAGACAATAGCCAACGTAGAAGATGCCGGCAGCCAGACCAAACTGGGCGGCGCTCAAACCCAGGTCGCGGTTCATGGTCAGCGCGGCAAAGCCGACGTTGGTCCGGTCGAGGTAGTTGACGAAGTAGGCAAGCGCGAGCAGCGGGACCAGACGCCACGCGGCTTTGCGGCAGGCGCTTTGCTCAGCCGTACGCTCTGCCTGGGCGGCATCGATAAGGGTGGCTTGCATGACGATGCCTCAGAAATAGAGCCGCTGCGGGTTATGGACCAGCACAGCTTCGGCGGCTTCAGGACCGCAGACTTCCTGCACGAACGCAAGCAGGCTGCTGTCGTCCGGCACGTCTCCCTTGATGTTGGGGTGGGGCCAGTCGGTACCCCAGATGGCACGGTCGGGTGCCGCTTGCACCAGGCGCTTCATCAGCGGCAATGCTGCCTCCCACGGCGGTGCCGCGCCTTGCATGACGCGGTCGACCCCAGACAACTTGATCCACCTATTGTCTTGACGCAGATGACGCTCCAGCTCGCGCATGGCAGCTTCGTCCAGCGGACGGGTTGCATCCTGACGAGCCATGTGGTCGATCACCAGCGGCACGTCGAGGTCTTCCCACGCGTCGAGCACCGGCAGAAGCTGATCCAGTTGCCCATGGAGCAGCACGTGCCAACCCATCGGCCCGACGCGCTCGGCGAGTTCGTGCAAGCGGCCCAGATCACGGTCGCCCGGCAGATGGCCCATGAAGTTGAAGCGGATGCCACGCACGCCGCCCGCATGCAGTTCGCGCAGGGCATCGTCGCTCGTGGTGTGGTCGATCAGCGCGATGCCGCGATAACGCCCCTTCGTCATGGCCAGCGCTGCCAGCAGCGCGCGGTGATCCGACTGGTAGCACGCCGCCTGCACCAGCACGCCGTGCGTGACCCCCAGTTGCTCATGCAGCGCAAGCAGTTGCGTCATCGGGGCTTCCGCCGGGCGATACGACGCATCGGCCGGCAGCGGAAACGCGTCCCACGGCCCGTAGATGTGCGTATGACAATCCCACACGCCGCCGTTCAATTCGCCTTGCATGATCAGTCGCACCGCGCCGTCATGCCGCCGTCGACCACGACTTCGGTACCGGTAATAAAGCGCGCCTCGTCCGAAGCGAGGAACAGCGCGGCATGCGCGGTATCGCGCCCGTCGCCCATGAAGCCGAGCGGAATGCGAGCAAGGCGACTTTCCAACAGCTTGTCGACATCGCCGCCGGAGCGCTGGCCGGCCAGACGCACTTCCACCATAGGCGTATGCAATTGCCCCGGCACCACGGTATTCACGCGAATGCCCTTCTTCGCATACTCGACCGCCACCACCTTGGAGAGCTGGATCACGCCGGCCTTGCACGCGGCGTAAGCCACTTGTGCCGAGCCCGTCCAGCGGATGCCCGACGTGGACGCCGTATTGACGATGGCGCCGCTGCCTTGCGCTTCCATCACGGGCAGCACGTGCTTGCAGGTCAGATAGACGCTCTTGAGGTTGAATGCGACCTGCGCATCCCACTTGTCTTCCGACAACGCCACAGGGCCGCCAGCAGCAGAGCCGCCCACGTTGTTCACCAAGATATCGACGCGGCCGTATTGCTCCACGCACGCATCGACCATGGCTTTCACGGCGGCGGTGTCAGTCACGTCGCAGGTGTACGGCGTAACGTCACCACCGGCCTCGCGGACGCGGCGCACCGTTTCCTCCATGGCATCGAGGTTCTTGTCGACCGCGAAAACGCGCGCCCCTGCCATCGCAAACAGCACAGCCACGGCGCGGCCGTTACCCCAGCCCGGGCCGACGCAGCCCGCGCCGGTCACGATGGCCACCTTGCCTGCCAGTCGGCCTGCAGCCGTGGTTTGTTCAAATTCGGTCGTTGCTTGCACAGTGCATTCCTTTTGCTTATTGCAGATTCGTGGGCAGTTCGGGCGTGGCGCCGACAGGCGGCGGCACGTTGAATGCCTTGATGGTCATGGAGATGAGCGTGTAGTAGCCCGCGATGCCAACCAGATCGACCACGCCGTCCTGCCCGATGGCGTCCAGCAGTTCGGCGTACAGGCGGTCGTCCACCTCGCGGCTTGCATGCAGTTGCGTAAGGAAGGCGAAGACGAGTGCCTCGTCGCGCTGCTCGAACGCGGGCTTCCTGCCGTCACGAATGGCGTCGATCACCGCTGGTGACACACCAGCCTCGAGCGCGAACGGCTTGTGCGCGGCCCACTCGTACTCCGCCAGCCAGTAGCGGCCCATGAACAGGATGGCCAGTTCGGACAGGCGCGGCGGCAGGCTGCTGTCGTAGCGGCAGTAGCGTCCGAGCGCCTGCGCGCGATCGGCCAGCAGGGGGCGATGCAGCCAGACGGCCAACGGGCCGCGCACACCCTTGCGGGGGCCATTGGCAATGGCGTCGTAGACGGCACGCTGGTCTGCGTCCAGCGCATCAGGATCGGGGGCGGGAATGCGTTGCATGTTGGGTTTGCTCAGTGAGTCAGTGCGTCTTGCGCGACCGCAGCTTGTGCGGCGGGCTTCTGCAGCTTGAGGAGAGAAGAACGGGCCTGTCCGCCGGTCTCGCGATGGAAGGCTTCTGCATCGAACGCGCCTTCCCAACGGGCGATGGCGAAGACAGCCATGGTGTTGCCCACCACGTTGACGAGTGCTGTGGCGATGGCCATGACGCGGTCGATGCCGAACAGCAAGCCCAGCCCAGCCACAGGCAGCGAGCGCACCGATTGCAGCGTGGCCGCCAGCTTGACGAATGCGCCGCCGGCAACCGTGGTGCCACCCTTGGAGGTCAGGCTCAGGATGGCGAGCAACCCAAGTTGCTGCCACAGCGAGAATGGCGTATCCGTAGCCTGCGCAATAAAGCCCACCGCGATGGCCATATAGATGGAGGTGCCGTCGAGGTTGAAGCTATAACCCGCGGGCAGAACGAAGCCGACCACGGCTTCATCACAGCCTGCACGCTGCAGCTTCTCTACCAGACGCGGGAAGGCCACCTCACTTGATGCCGTGCCGAAGATCAGCAGCATCTCGTCGCGAATCAGCTTGAGCACGCTGAAGTAAGGCAGACCGATCATCCAGCTGATCGAGCTGAGCACGCCGAACACGAACAGCAGCGAGGCGGCGTAATACAGCACGATGACCTTGAGCAGATACAGCAGCGTCACGCCGCCATAGCTGCCCACAGCCGCCGCCATGGCACCGAACGCGCCCAGCGGTGCCAGCCTCATGATGAAGCCGAGCATGCGGAACAGCACCTTCTGCGCTTCATCCATACCGCGCAGCAGCACAGAATCCGGCCCCACCGACAAGTTGAGCGCCAAGCCCGCCAGAATCGAGATGATCAGCACCTGCACGATGTCGCCTTTAGCAAAGGCGTCGACAAGCGTGTGTGGAATCAGGCTGAGCAAGTAGTTGACGGCCGAGATGCCGCCAGCGTTGCTCGTGGCCTTCACTGCATCAGCGCTTTCCGCGAGGTTGGTGGCGTGCAGCCCCACCCCGGGCTCGAACACGTTGACGAGCACAAAGCCCAGCACCATGGCCACCGTGCTGACGACTTCGAAGTACACCAGCGACTTCACGCCCATGCGGCCGAGCATGCGCAGGTCGCGCACGTGCGCCAAGCCCTGCACCAGCGTGCAGAAGATGATCGGAGCCAGCATCATCTTCAGCAGCGCGATGAACGCCTGCCCGATGGGTTTCATGGCAACGGCCCACTGGGGTGCAGCGATGCCGAGAACGACCGCACACGCCAGGCCGATCAAGACCTGCACGTGCAGCTTCTTCAGATGTTTCATGGTGTCTCCTGCGTCCAGTCGTTCAGGGCTCTGCGTTACCACCGGCACCTGCTTGCTGGACTTGTCTTGCTTGAAAGTCGGTCGTCACCGGACGTGAACGCCGCTGGCTGTTGGCCTGAGGGGCGAGCCGTCTCCTGCACGAGTTTGGTGATTTGTTATTTGTGGAAAGCATAGATTGACGGCCTTTTCTTGACAAAGACCATGTGAACATACAAAGCTATGCTTCTACGGCATATCTGAACACAAGCATGGACATCCGCGAACTCAAGAGCTTCATCCGCGTGGCGCGTGCCGGCAGTTTCAGCCGCGCGGCGGCCGAGCTGTACATCGCGCAACCTGCGCTGAGTCGACAGATCGCAAAACTGGAAGCGGAGATTGGTGTGCCGCTGCTGGTTCGGCACGGCCGTGGCGTTCGGCTCACCTCAGCCGGCTCGCGTCTGCTGGAGCGCGCTGAAATGATCACGCACCTCCTCAGCGAAACCGGTGAGGACGTACGCGCCAGCGCGGACGAGGAGCGTGGCCATCTGGCCGTTGGCCTGCCCCCGACCATAGGTGCACTGATCGGCGCCGATCTCGTCCAAGACTTTCGGGCGCAATGGCCCCGGGTATCGCTGCATGTGCGAGAAGGCCTGAGCAGCTCGCTACAGGAGTGGGTGCTGGATCGGCGCGTTGACCTAGCCGTCGTCTACAACCAGCCGCCGCTGGATGCGTTCCACGTGCGCCCATTGTTCAGCGAGCCCATGATTCTTGTGGGGCCGCCCGGCTCAGAGGCCGATCAGCGCGAATACCAGATTCGAGACCTCGCCAGCATTCCGCTGATCCTGCCCGGCCTGCCGCACAGCAATCGCCGCCTGGTCGAACAGGCGGCGATTCAGCACGGTGTGCGCCTGCGCGTCGCCCTGGAAGTCGACAGCGTGTCGCTGACCAAGCAACTGGTGAAGTCCGGTGCTGGCTATTCGATCCTGACCTACATCGCGATCAAGGAGGAGATCGCGCGCGGTGAACTTGTGGCGCATCGCATTGGCCGTCCCGGCATCCGTTCGAGTGTGGCGATCACGACCTTGCGCGAGAATCCGCCTTCCCGCTTCGCCGCTGCCTGGACCGCCCTGCTGCAAGACAGGCTCAAGCAATTCATTGCGTCGGAATCGTGGAAGGCGGATGTGGTGTGGCCGAATGACGATGGGCGGTGACTAAGCCGACTCGTCCGGCTCGCCCGGCACAGATGTCACCGCTAAAACTGGTACCCCACCGACAGAAAGCTCGCCAACGGGTTGATCCGCACCTTCGATGTCGTCGTCACGGTGCCAACCGGTGCCTGCGTCGTCAGCGTCGCCGTGGTGGATAGCCACATGTACGACACCGACGCACCAATCGACCAATGGGCGTCGATGTTGTACGTCAGGCCTGCATTGACGATCGGCGCCCATGACTTGCTGAGCGATGCCGTGGTCGGGCCGACCAGCATGGAGCCGGTAGCTGGCGAGGCGAGAATCTGCCCGGTTGCCAACGGTCGGCTCAACTCGATATCGCGATACCAGACATAGGCCAGCCCGGCGCCGAGATACGGTCTGACACGCGCGGTCGGCTCGCCAAAGTGGTATTGCACTTGCGCGGCCGGACTCCATGCCCGCGCCGTGCCCATCTCCCCGACGGACGCCAGCGATCCGGTCCCGCTCAGGTGCAGCTTGGGCGGAATGCCGAGCACGGTTTCGAGCGCCACATGGTCAGTGACGAAGTACCGCGTGGTGAGTGCAAAGGTATTGGCGTTGGCCAGCGTCGACCCGCTGCCGGGCACCACGGCCGATTGCCCGAGTGCATTCACCGTCAGCGGTTGGCTGGAATCTTGAGGGGCAAGATGCATCCAGCCTGCGTTGACGACCCACTGCCCTGCTGACTGCGCATGGGCGAACGAGGTCGCCGCGATCGACAAGAGCATTGCCGCGCGTGAGTACTTCATGTTGTCTCCGATTTTTCTAATGTAGGAACTGCAACTGCAGGAATGCGCCGCCATGCGGCGCGGGGCACTTCGCCCGCTCACGCGGTGGTGGGCAGGCGAGGAATTCCTCCTTCGATCAGGTGAGTCAAAAAAACGCTCGGCTCACCCGCGCTTCAATTGACGGAAAAGGGAAATGGAAAACGGCCAAGCACCTCACGCGCGGCAGCAATCGATGCCGATGCGTCGAGCTTGACCGACGCAACGAGGCCTCTGGTCTTGTCCTCGGCAACCTCCAGCGCGTCAAACGCGATACCCGCATCGCTGAGTGCCGCAGACAAGGCTTCACGCGTTTCACGGTGCTTGAGTGCCGGCTTGAAGATCTTGCCCACCGCAGTCAGGGGCATCGTCTCAATGATGTTGACTTGCCGGGGCAGCGCCGCGCGTTCAGCAATCTCCGCCTTCAGGAAGGCCAGCAAATCGGCTTCCGTGGCAGACGCACCCGCACGCAGTTGCACGTACGCAACCGGCAGCTCGCCCGCGTGCACATCCGGGCGCCCAACGGCAGCCGCAATCTGCACCGCAGGGTGACGATGCAGTGGCGCTTCGATGGTGAGCGGATCGATGTTGTGGCCGCCCCGGATGATCAGCTCCTTCTTGCGGCCCGTGAGCCAGAAGTAGCCTTGTTCGTCCTGCCGAGCCAGATCACCGGTATTGAGCCAGCGCTGGCCATCGCCCGTATCGACCCAGAGCCCCTTGTTCTGCTCTACCTGGCGGTAGCCCGCAAAGACATTCGGCCCCGACACCAAGAGCACGCCAACTTCATCGGCAACGCAATCGCGCAGATACTCGCCGCCCTCGCCCAACACAACGGCCTTCATCCGCTGCGTGGGAACGCGCAGGCCGATGGAGCCAAGACGGCGCTCGCCCATTGGCGGGTTGACGCTGCTCACGCACGTCGCCTCGGTGAGCCCATAGCCCTCGAGAATCTTGATACCCGTCTGCTCCTGAAAGCGGCGGAACACTTCGATGGGCATCGGCGCGGCGCCGCATAGGCCGTATTCGAGCGACCCCACATCCCGCTCGCCAACGGGCACCTGAAGCAGCGAGGCGTAAAGCGTCGGCACGCCGCTGAAGAAATTCACGCGATGGTGCTCGACGATCTCCCAGAAGCGCTGGATCACGCCTTCACCGCGATAGCCCTGCGGGGTGCCAAGCACGACGTGCGCGCCCTTGGAGAACGGCAGCAGCCCGGTCACCAGAACGCCATTGACGTGGAACAGCGGCAAGCCGCAAAACACCACCTTGCCAGGGCCGATGCCGTCGCCCAGCACCTGCGCCGTGCTCCACGCATTTGCCACTTCATTGCCGTGGGTGCGCATCGCGATCTTCGGCAAGCCGGTGGTGCCGCCCGTGCAGAAGTACGAGGACGCATCTTGCGCAGTAATATGCCGCCGGCTGTTCAGGCCGTCTGCACGCTGCGCCTGGGTCGCGCTGTTGAAATCGTGGATGCGCACCGACATCGGGACAGCGCCATGCACGCCCTGTGGACCGAGCAAGCGCAGCACTTCGTTCTTTTGCACTTGCGCCGCACATTGCGCCGCGCCATGCACGCGGTCAGCCAGGTTCACCAGCACCAAGTGCCGCAGGCTCTTGATCGAAGGCAAATGCGGTTGCAGCTTGATCCAGGTATCGGTGCCGGGAAACGGCGCCAACGTGACGAGCACCGATGCACCCGCGGCAATGAGCAGCTCAGCCAGCGCTTGCCCTTCAAGCAGCGGATTGAACGCCGCGACGATACCGGCTGCCTGCCCGCCCCAGATCACGAAATGCGTTTCCGGAAGGTTGGGCAGCACAAATGCGATCACGCTGTCTTTCTTGACGCCGATGCTGTCAAAGAAATTGGCCGTCTGCGTGATGCGCGCAAGAAGCGCCGCATAGCTCCACGTCTGCGGCGTACGGTGATCATTGACGCTCAAAAAGAAGCTCAATGCCGGCGCCTCCGGATTCAGGCTGGCGCCACGGCGAATCATCTCGTAGGTGCTCTGCGGAAGACCGGGCGGAAGACCGTGCGCCTCCGCCGCTTCCACGTCCTGCAGGCTGGAAAAACCAGACATGGCGCTCACTCCTCAGCAACGATGCGATTGCGCTGCGTGCCCAGATCGATCCGTCCGTCCGACGAGTGGATCCGTGCTTCCACCACATCGCCCGGCTTCAGGTATTGAGGGCGCGCAGCCTGCACTTTCAGGAACATCTCCCACTTCGCCTTCTCGGGCAGCATGGCGGCCATCTTTTGCTTGGTTGGCGACGGCACGGACAACGCGCAGCCCGCGGGCGTGCCCGTGGCCAGCAAATCGCCCGGTTCCAGGTCGTGCACGCGGGACAGCTCTGTCAGCGTCTCAGCGGGGCCGTAGACGAGGTTGGCCGTCGTGTCGTCCTGCCGGAGCTTGTCGTTGACGGTCAGCTTGAGCTGCAGGTTTCTGAGTGCCGAAAACTCGCGCGGCTCCAGCAACGTCAGCCACGGCCCCACCGGCCCGAACGTGCGGAACGACTTGCCCTTGTAGAACTGCATCTGCGGAATCTGGACGTCGCGCGCGGAATAGTCGTTCACGATCACCGCGCCGGCCACGTACTCGTGCAGGTTGTCTTCGGTCACATCGACCGCCCCATGAATGGCCTTGCGCATCACCAGGCCAAGCTCGATCTCGTAATCGAGAAACTGCACACGCCTCGGCTTGATCACGTCACTGTCGGCCGCAACGATGCAGCTCGATGCCTTGGTGAAGATCATGTTGTACGTCTTCACGTCGGGGTCCATACCGGACTCGATCATGTGCTGGCGGTAGTTGGCACCCTGGCAGATGAACTGCTGGTTGCGCGTGACCGGAGACAGCAGCTTCACCGCTGACAAAGGCAGCGTTTCACCGTCCAGCGCGGCAAGCTTGGCCAGCGTGGTATTGCGGACGAAATCGCCCGTCGTGGCATAGGTGCCTGGCACGGGCGTGATGCGGGTATCGCGGATCACGCCCCATTGGGTTTGACCCTGATATTCGAAGCGAACGATATTGATGGACATGGCAAAAAATGCGTTGGATGGATGACAACTGACGGCGCTTGCGCTGCCTCAGGCAAAGAGCCGGGCCAGCGTGACCAGCTTGCGGAACGTCAGGTCGGGGCTGCGGCGCAGGTTGCGGATGAGCGCCGCAATGGCGGCCGGTGTCAGCTTCGGCTTGGTGAACGTGGCGGGCATCGACTGGCCCCACTGCGACATGGCCTCGCGGCTGACCGGGTGGATGCCGGTGGGTTGATCGGCGGTGAACAGGTCACCGTCGCAGTAGTGCTCGTGCTTGTCGCCCCACGGGTCTTGCCAGTAGTCGAAGATCTGGCTGCCGAGGATGTGCCGGCCCAGCCCCCAGGCGTGCTTCCACCCCTGCTCACGCAGCAGGCGATGCCCCATGCCGACGGCATCGGCATCGATCAGCTCAAAGGCGCTGTGGCTGTACTTCGACACAAACCCCTGAGCGAGCGCGAGCGTGTGGTGATCAGCCGGCGTATCGCCCAGATCCAGCCGCATGAAGGCAACCGCAGGCGAGCCATCCGGCAGCATCTGGACGTCGCTTGGAATGAACCCGAAGTGCTGCGTGTACCAGGCGCACGTCGCCTGAAAATCGGCAAGCTCCAACACGATATGCCCGAGGCGAATCACCTCCGGCGCACCCACGGGTGGTCGTTGGGTTTCGTTGATGCGCAAGGGTGCATCCGCTGAGTTGAGCGGCAATGGTGCGCGGTGCGGCAACTCGGCCGTGGGCGCCTGACCAGCAATGGCATCGACGCGGAACCCGGACGGATCGACAAGACGCACGCGAAAGCCACCGCCCGGCCACCCCGACGGCTCCACGGTCGATGCCCCAGGCAGTTTCGCCAAGGCATCCAACGCTGCACGGCCGGCGACCTGCAACCCGAAGCCGGCAAACGCGGCCTTTGGCGCCTTGCGCACGACATAGCAGAACGGCGCCGGTCCGGTCCCGCGCAAGAACAATGTTGCCTCGTCGCGCTGAACCGTCACGAGACCAAAGTCGTTGAGGAACCGCTCGGCCTGCTCAAGATCGGGCCGATCGAACATCAGGTAGGCAAGCGCCAGCGCCTTCGTCGTCGGCTGCGGATGGCGTGCAGGCTGTGCTGTGGTGAGCTTCATGGCAGGACACTCAAGCGGATTGAACGGCGGCGGCAGCTGCGGGTGCTGGCTCGGGTTCGCTACCCAGCAGCGCCAGGCTTTCGCGAACGAGGCGATCTGCCTCGGCGGCCGGCCCGTCGTGGACCACCGTGCGGTCCGGGCGCACGACGGCCGCCCAACCAACCGGTACCGCGTCGGGAAGGAACGTGCCGTTGATGTCTTCCCAAACACCGGACGCCTCACGATGCAGACGCTGTCCTCGATGCGCGATCTGGACGAACGCACCGCCGAGACGTTCAAACGCGGCTGCCGTTGCAGGTTGGAGTGCCGTGCTGGCGTCGCCGCCAAAACTGACGAGCGTGTAGCCGTGGCCGAGCACGTCATCGCTCAGGCACGTGCGCCCCTCCGCATTCCTGATCCAGCCCTGTGGGATCACGCCGCCGCGCGTCAGCTTGGTCGACGAGCAGCCTTTGACAAAGAGCCCCGTCTTGAACGCGTTCTTCGGCTTGATGCGCAGTTCTTCAAACTGCGAGCGCAAGCCAGGCACGAGCCGGGTCAAGCGCATCAGGCCGTGCGTCAACAGCGCGATGGGGGCGCTGCGCGGCATCACCAGCTTGCCCATGAACCGCGCGAGATTGATCATGGCTTTCGCATGCGGGCGGCGCTCCTCGTCGTAGCTGTCGAGAATCCGCGCATCCGCCCGCCCTTGCAGCACCCAGGCCAGCTTCCAGCTCAAGTTGGCAGCGTCTCGCAACCCGGCGACCAGCCCCTGGCCGACAAACGGCGGCGTAATGTGCGCGGCGTCACCGACAAGAAACACGCGGCCCACGCTGAACCGGTCGACGGTTCGGGCATGAAAGCGATAGACCGCCTTGCGTTCGATCGTGATGCTGTCAACGTCCGTCCACGGAGCGAGCAACTCGCGAATGCGGCTGTCCGACTCCATCTCTTCGCGACTTTCGCCCGGCTGGAGCATGAACTCCCAACGCTCGCGCGCGCCTGGGGCGACCATGTGCGGCGTAGGACGACGGTGGTCGCAGAGGAATTCAACGTGGTCGATCGGCTTGGGAACGTGCCGCGCGTCGACGATGAGCCAGTCCTCCGCGTACGTCGTGCCCCGAAATTCCTGGCCGATCAGATGGCGCACCAGCGAACTCGCGCCGTCAGCCCCCACCACGTAGCGCGCGCGGACCCGGTGTACCTGGCCCCGCCCGACATCGAGCGAAGCCAACACGCAATCCGGCAGATTGGTGACGCTGAGCAGCGTCGTACCCAGCGCGATATGCACGCCCTCGTTCGCCGCCAAGCGTGCCCGCAGGCAGCGCTCCAGGTCCGGCTGATAGAACGTAACGAGCTTCGGATGGCCGTCCAGGCTGCCCAGCGTATTGACCCGGCCGAATTCGCCGAGCCAGGGCGAATGCATGCGGACATGCGGGATGGCCACCGTTTCGAAATCGCCCTCGCCGATCCCAGCCTGTTGCAGGATGCGCAAGGCTTCGTTGTCCAGCGCAATGGCACGCGGGGCCATGTAGATGTCGGGCGCCTTGTCGACGGCCATCACGCTCACGCCATGACGCGCCAGCAGATTGGCCACCATGGCGCCAACGGGGCCAAGCCCCACGACAAGGATGTCTATTTGAGATGGCAGGTCACCGGCCCCGTGGGGGCGTGCGCCATCCGCAACGCGTGAACTGGCACGCGCATGTGCATTTGTCTCCACCGCTACTCCGTGTCTTTGTCTACGTCTTTACCAGGCTTCGCTCGCCTTTTTTGACATTAAAGTCATCGCTGATGATTTTGTCAATATCGACATTCGAATCTATAATTGCAGCCACAACAAGGACTCCAGACCACCATGGCCACCACCGAGACTCGCCGCACCCCGAAGCGCGCCACCGCGAAGACGCCCGCCCCTCCGCCGCCTGCCGTTGAGGAACGCGAACCCCGTGGCGCACGGCGCAAGCGGGAAACGCGTGCACGGCTGCTGGATGCCGCACTCCGGCTCATGGCCGATCGCGGCATGGAAGGTGTGGCCATCAACGAAATTACGGAGGCGGCGGACGTCGGGTTCGGGTCGTTCTACAACCACTTCGAATCGAAGGAAGCCATCTACGCCGCGCTGGTGAGCTCGGTGTTTGAAGAGTTCGCCGATTCGCTCGACAAGGTGACGGAGGGGCTCGCCGATCCGGCGGAGATCATTTCCGTGTCGGTGCGGCATACGCTGGTTCGGGCACGGCGCGAGCCGGTGTGGGGGCGGTTTCTCATCCGCGAGGGCTTCTCGGCGCGCGTGCTGACGCAGGGCCTCGGCCAGCGCCTGCGGCGCGATATCGAGCGCGGTATCGCGGCGAAGCGGTTTGTCGTGGCGGATCCGTTCATCGGCTTCCTGTCGGTCGGCGGCACGGTGCTGACGGCCATCTCGGCAGAGCTCAACTTTCTGGCGCCCGGCGCGCCGGCTGCCGACATCCTCAAGGAGCTGGGCTTCACGGGGGAGCACTTCCCCGAACGCACGGCAGCGGTGCTGCTTCAAACGCTGGGGCTCAAGCGCGCCGAGGCCGAAAAAGTGGCCGCCCGGCCGCTGCCCGTCGTGGAAACGGCAGACAGCGCAAGCTGATCGGATCAGCGGCGCTGCAGCGCGCGCTGATCGACCAACCTCACTTAGCCAACATACTGGCCGACGAATCCACGCAACCTGCCATCGGCCGAGCCGCCTCGGATGGTGCGGCAGCGTAAGCCAGTAGAGGCGCCGCCATCTGCGAAGCCAGCGCGTTCAAGGCACGCCGCTGGCCCTGCACCACGCCATCGATGCCTGCGGGCACAACTTCGCGGACGACACTGCGGCACGTCAGCATTGGACGATCTTCCGCTGTGCGAATCGTCCAGACGGCATCGATCAAGACATGCGAGCCGGGCCACGCATCAAACCGCTGTACATCCACGGCCACCCGGTAAACCGGGCGTTTTCCACCGTAGGGAAGGCCGTGCAGGTCCACCGCGCTGGTCCGCAACGCCAGCCCCGACGACAGCGTCGCACGAATCTCATCGGCCAAGGGCGACGCCCAGCGGTCCATCTCCAGCACGTCGACCTGGCCTGAGCTCCGCTGCACTACCAGCCGCCTGCCCGCCACCGACGGCGGAACACGAACTGGCAGCACGTCAACCAGCAACGTCGACGCGGGTGCTGCCACCGCAACCGCATCGTCCTCAGCCAAGCGATGAAAACGCGCCGGCGGCGAGCTGCATGCCGCCAGCGTTACGCAGGCAACCACGCCGACAAGTACGCGGCAAACTGGGAACCAGGACACACTCACCGCGCATCTCCTTTCTTGCCGAACAGCAGCGATTCCGGATGGCGCTCCAGATAGTCCGTCAGCGCATTGAGCGATTGAAGCGTGCGCGTCAGCTCCTGCATTGCCTCGTGCACATCGGACTGGAGCGGCGAGTCCTGTCGCAAGGTCGCCTGTGCTGCGTTGAAGGTCTGCTGTGCAGAAGCCAGCGTGTCCCGCGCCTGCGGCACCACTTCCGTATCCAGATGACCGAATAGGCGGTTTGCATTGTCGAGCGCGCCGTTCAGGTTGTTGCCGATCTTGTCGAAGGGCACCTGGTTGAGCTTCTTCGCAATGTCGGCAAGCTGCACCTGCAATTCATCCAGCGAATTCGGAACGGTCGGCAGTTCCACCGGCGAGCGATGGACATCGACCGTCGCACGCGGCGCCTTGGGGAACATGTCGAGCGCCACGTACAGCTGCCCCGTCAGCAGGTTGCCCATGCGAAGCTGCCCGCGCAGCCCCTGCATGACGAGGTGCTGCAGCAATTCATGGCCACCCGGCGTATCGGGTGCAGGAAGCGACGTGTTTATACGCCGACTGAGCCGCGACGGATACAGCGCCATCATGACTCGCATGCTGAACGTTTTCGCTGCCTCGTCGTATTCGATGCCGATGTCGGTGACGTTGCCCAGCGCAATGCCACGCAAATCCACCGGTGCGCCGACAGACAACCCACGCAGCGACTGGTTGAACCGCATGACCACCGTCAGCGGCGCGCCGTCGGGCTCGCGCATGGCGTCCGCTTCATCGGATGCCAGCTGGAACACGGTGCTATCGGGAGGCGGCGGCCCATCCGCCTGGCCCTGCGGCGTCTGAAACGCCAGGCCGCCGACGATGACGGTGGCAAGCGACTGCGTGTTCAGCTTCAACCCGCTGGAATCGAGCCGCAGGTCCACGCCGCTGGCGTGCCACCAGCGCGTGTTGGTCCCAACGTACTTGTCGTAGGGTGCGTTCACGAACACGTTCACCTGCACGCCCCCACCTTGCTTGTCCAACGCAAAGCCCACCACCTGCCCCACTTGCAGATGGCGATAGAACACCGGCGCACCGATATCGACGGACCCGAGCGAATCGCCGTGCAGCGAGAACTGCCGCCCTTGCTGATCGGTGGTGACGGAGGGCGGACTCTCCAGCCCCACAAACTGGGTCTGGCTGTCTTTGGAATGACCAATATCCACGCCGATGTACGCGCCTGACAGCAACGTGCCGAGCCCGGAAATGCCGCTCGCGCCCACACGTGGCCGGACCACCCAGAACCGGGTGTCCTTGCTTGCAAAGCGTTCGGCTTCTCGCGCCAGCTGGATCTTCACCATCACGCGCTTCAGATCCGGCGTGAGCGAGATGGCTTGAATCGTGCCAATCTCGACGTCCTTGTACTTCACCTTCGTCTTGCCGGCCTCAAGGCCTTCGGCATTGGCAAAGGTGACGGTCACGGCCGGGCCTTTCTCAGCGATGGTCTTGGCGACCAGCGCGAGCCCGATCAAGGCCGCAATCAGCGGCACGAGCCAGACCATGGAGGGAAGCCAGCGCCGCTGGGGCGTGATCTCGGGAAGGGGGTGATCGATAGGACGCATTGCGTGAAAGGAGAATGTGGCGGACGAGTGTTGTGCGCGGAATCCGGTCAGGAATCGTCTCGCGCGGATTCGGCGTCGTCGGGAACGGGGTCCCAGATCAGCCGGGGGTCGAACTGCATGGAGGCGATCATGGTGAGGATCACCACGGCGCCAAAGGCCAGTGCGCCCGGTCCAGCGGTGATGACGGCAAAGGAGCCGAAGTGCACCAACGCAACGGTGAGCGCCACCACGAACACATCGAGCATCGACCACCGGCCAATGCGCTCGACCAGGCGATAGAGCCGTGTTCTTTCGTGCGGGCGCCACGTGGAGCGCCGATGTGCCGCGAATACCAGCAGCGCCAGAATGGCGAGCTTGAGCATCGGCACCACCACGCTGGCAACAAAGACGACGGCCGCCAGACCCCAATCACCGGAAGTCCAGAAGTACGCCACCCCGCTGAGGATGGTGTCGTCTTCAGAACGGCCAAGTGAGGTGCTGTGCATCACCGGCAACAGATTGGCGGGGATGTAAAGCAGCGCGGCCGCCAGCAGCAATGCGGCTGTCCGCGAAATGCTGGCGGGGCGGCGTTCGTGCAGGGCCGTATGGCAACGACGGCACCGCTGGTGTGCTTGGCCATCGTGAAGCGGTTGCACGCTGCCGCAGGTGTGGCAGACAACCAGCCCGGCCTGCTTTGCGGGGACAGCCTTCACTGCGTCCGCTCGCAATTCAGCGGATGGCGTCGCACCGTCCGGTGCCTCGATCTCGTCGCAGGCGCGCCAGAGCCTGTGCGGATCGAACCGCGAAACCAGCGCAAGCAGCACCGTCAACGCGCCGAATGCAAACAGGCCCGCACCAGGAATCACCCGCGCGAGGCTGACCATTTTCACTGTCGTGACGAGCACACCCAGCATGAACACTTCGATCATTCCCCAAGGCCGAAGCCATTGAAGAAACCGGATGACGCGGCGAAATCCAAAAGGCACAGCCCCCGCGCGCAGGGGAAGCAACACGTAAAGCAACGCGAGCAATTCCATCGCTGGAAACAGCGTGGTCGTAAAGAGCACCACCGCAGCCACGATGCGCATCTGCCCCGTCCATAGCGAAGACACCGCATCAAGCAACGTGGCCTGCGACGCCATGCCCTGCGCCTTGAGCGCAATGATCGGGAAGCATTGCGCGATCACCAACGCAATGAGCGCCGCAACCGCCATGGCGCAGGTGAAGTCGAGTGTCGGGCGGGCGTGATGGGCGCCGCTCAGGTCGTTCGCACAACGCGAGCACCGGACGTGCAAGCCATCCGACAGTGGCGGCCGCCGAAACACGCGGTCGCATTCATGACAGGCAATCAGGTGGGTGGATTCCATGGGCGTGGGTAGGGTCTGCTTACATATGAAACGCGCGCACGCGAGGGGCAGATGGGTCGTAGGGCTAGGCGTGGACGGCGCCGCTTAGCCAGCTAAGCAAGCCGGCCGCAACGACGCCATGCGGCCCATCTGCCCCTCGCCCGAAGGGTTGGCCCGAGCGGGGGCCATCTGCTTTGTCGGCACGCCTTGCAAAGGGAATAACCCTTTGCGGCGGCGTCCTTCGCGCATCTGGCCCCCGCTCGGGCCAACGTGCGTGCGTTTCATATGTAAGCAGACCCTAGGCCAATCGGCATTGCGGGCGAAGCACGGCACTCCACGCTTGGGGCGTGGAGGCCGGGCCTATCCAAAGGCAATGTCAGTCTTTGGCGATCGTCTGATCGGTGTTGGCGGGCAGTTCACCCATGGCCTGCAGCAGCGCAGCCGTGTCGCTCATGCGCCGGCTGGTCGCGCGCACGGTGTCGAGCTGCGCATTCAGGTACTGCTGCTCGCTCGACTGCTCCGCGGATGCGGGCAACGCTCCCAAGCGGCGGCGCGATGCGGTCTCATTGAACGCGGTACGCGCTGCTGTCGATGCCACTTCGGCGGATGCCAGCGTCTGCGCATCGTTCTCCAATGCGGCGAGCGTATCGGCAACGTTCTCAAATGCCGACAGCACGGCCGACTTGTACTGCAGCACCGTTGCGTCATACAGCTCGAGCGTCGCCCGGCGGTGCGCCATCAATGCGCCACCGTGGAAGATGGGCTGCGATAGCCCCGCGCCCACCGCCCACAATCCACCTGCACCTGAAAGCAATGCCGGCCAGCTCAATCCGCCACGACCGAGCGAGGCTGTGAGCGACAGGCTCGGGAAGAGCTGCGCGGTGGCCTCGCCCGCATCTGCGGACGCCGCCTTGACCGCAGCGGCGGCAGCGCGGATATCCGGCCGAGCCCGCAACAGATCCGACGGTACTGCCACAGGCACCTGGTTCGGCAGCGAAAGGCTGCTGAACGCCGGCACCGAAGGCGCCGCATCCGGGGTGCGGCCCAGCAACACGGCCAGTGCATGGATGGAGACGGCGCGCTGTTGACGCAACTGCGGCAGCGTCGCCGCCAGCGACGCGGCGCTCTGCGTCGAAGCCAGCGCCTGCGCATGCGACAACGCGCCCAGCTCATACCGCCTCTGACTATCACGCGCCGTCGCGTCTGCCACCACAACGAGGCGTTCCGTCAATGCAATCTGCGCATCCAGCGCGGCCGCGTTGATCACTGTGCCGACGATATTCGCGGCAAGCGCACGCCGTGCCGCCTCCAGCTCGCAGCCGCGCACGTCCACCCGCGCAGCGCTCGCGGCATTGGCATAGCGCGTCGCGCCAAACAGGTCGAACGTGTAGTGCGCCTGCAGCTGCCCAACGAACACGTTGTAGCGCAGCGCCTCGGGCCCCACGCCTGTGAGGTTTGGCGTGCGTTGGCGCGAGACCTCCGCCCCGGCGTCGAGGGACGGCAGTGTGGATGCCCCCACCTGCGCGCGCAGTTCCTCCTGCGCGGCAGACAACGTCTTCTGCGTTGCGGCCAGCGTGGGGTTGTTGCGCAGCCCCTCCTCCACCAACGCGTTCAATGCATCGGAGCGATAGAGCTTCCACCATTGCGGCACGGGCGCAGCCCCCACATCAAACTGTTGGGCAACACCGGCCGCTTCCGCCGTCTTTGCAGGCGGCGTGGTCATGCCGTAGTGCTCTGGCGAGGGCACGGCAGGCGGCGTGTTGGTCGGCGCCAAGGAGCACGCCGAGAGTGCGAGTACCGACGTTGCGGCAAGCGCGCACATCATACGAGAGCGTTTCATGATCAATTCTCCAGGGCTGCGGTGCCGGCCGCAGGCAGTTCCCGTTCGTCCGGGCGGACCTTGAAGCACGCGGCATACAGCGCCGGCAGGAAGAAGATGGTCAGGACCGTGGCGATGGTGATACCGCCCATCAGCGCAGTGGCCATCGGCCCGAAGAAGCCCGAGCGCAGCAGCGGAATCAGCGCCAGCACTGCCGCAGCGGCCGTGAGCATGATGGGCCGGAAGCGCCGCACGGTTGCGCCGATGATGGCGTCGAAGCGTTTCTGGCCCGCCGCAATATCCTGGTCGATCTGGTCCACCAGAATCACGGAGTTGCGCATGATGATCCCGAACATGGCAATCACGCCAAGCAACGCCACGAACCCGAATGGCTGGCCGAACAGCAGCAGCGCCGTCACCACGCCAATCAGACCCAGCGGTGCGGTCAACACGACAATGAACGTGCGCGAGAAGCTCTTGAGCTGGATCATCAACAGCGTCAGCACGGCAATGATCATCAGCGGCATCTCGGCATTGATCGACGTCTGGCCCTTCACACTCTCTTCCACCGCGCCGCCGATCTGGATGCGATAGCCCACAGGCAGCTTGGCACGTTCAGCGGCCAGCGCCTGATCGATGTCACGCGTCACGCCAATACCTTGCGCGTTGCCGCGCACGTCGGCCTGCACCGTGATGGTCGGCTGGCGATCGCGTTCCCAGATCACGCCGTACTCAAGCTTGTTCTGCACATGCCCAAGCGCGCCGAGCGGAACCGGGCCGTTGGGCGTCGGCATCGCCAGACCAGCGAGCTTGGCGGGGTCGACACGCTCCGTCTTCGGTGCCCGCAAATCGACATTGATCAGCTTGTCGCGCTCGCGATACTGCGTGACCGTGTAGCCAGACAGCGTCATGGCCAGGAAGTTGGAAACATCCTCCGACGTCACACCAAGCTGGCGCGCCTTGATCTGGTCGATCTCGAACGACATCGAACGTTCTGCCGGCTCATCCCAATCGAACTGCACGTTCTGTGTACGGGCATCGGCACGTACCTTCTCGGCCACCTTGTCAGCGATATTGCGTACGGTGGCAATGTCGTCGCCGCTCACACGGAACTTGATCGGAAAGCCGACGGGCGGGCCGTTCTCAAGCTGGGCGACACGGGTGCGGACACCGGAGAAATCCTTCTCCAGCGTGGCGTTGAGCCAGCGCGAGAGCGCATCGCGTTCTTCCACGTTCTTGGCCGTGATCACGAACTGCGCGAAGTTCGGCTGTTGAAGCTGCTGGTCCAGCGGCAGGTAGAAGCGCGGCGCACCGGTGCCGACGTAGTCGACAAAGTGCTCGATCTCTTTGCGGCCATCCAGGGCTTTTTCAAGACGCTTTGCCTCGCGCAGCGTGGCATCAAACGAAGCGCCTTCCGGCAAGCGAATATCCACCAGCAATTCGGGCCGCTCGGAATTCGGGAAGAACTGCTGCGGCACACGGGTGAACGCTGCCATGCCCAGTGCAAACAGCACGGCCGTCACCCCCAGAATCACCCAGCGACGCTCGATGCAGAACGAGATCCAGCCCGACAGACGCTGATAGAAGCCGGTGTTGTAGATATCGTGCTCATGACCATGTTCCGAGGCGCCGCTCTTGTGCTCGGGCAGCATGTGATAGCCCAGCAGCGGCACCAGCACCACGGCGGCAAACCACGACACGATCAGCGAGATGGCGGACACCTCAAAGATCGAGCGCGTGTACTCGCCCGTGCTCGACTTGGCCAGCGCGATCGGCAGGAAGCCGGATACCGTCACCAGCGTGCCGGTCAGCATCGGGAATGCCGTGCTGGAGTAAGCAAAGGCAGCGGCGCGCATGCGGCTCCAACCCTGCTCCAGCTTCACGGCCATCATCTCGACGGCGATGATGGCGTCGTCCACCAGCAACCCGAGCGCAAGCACCAGCGTGCCCAGCGAAACCTTGTCCAGCCCGATGCCGAACATGTGCATGCACAGCGCCGTGATGGCCAGCACGATCGGGATGGAGATCACCACAACCATGCCGGTACGCAAACCCAGCGATACCAGGCTCACCACCAGCACAATCGCCACAGCTTCACCGACCGAGCGTACAAACTCGTCCACAGAGTGTTTGACGGCATGCGGCATGCTGGAAACCGGAGACAGCTTCAGCCCTGCCGGCAGCGTCGCCTGCAGTTCGCCTGCCGTGGCGTCGAGCGCCTTGCCGAGGTCGATCACATCGCCGCCCTTTTGCATCGTGACGCCGATACCCAGCACGGCATGGCCGTTGGTGCGCATCTGCGTGACGGGCGGGTCGTCATAACCGCGCGTGATCTTGGCGATGTCACCCAGCCGGAACGTGCGCTTGTTCACGGTGATCAGCATGTCGGACAGCGCCTGCACATCCTTGAACGCGCCGGTGGGCCGCACGAACACGCGGTCATCAGCGGTCGTGATCGTACCGACCGGCGCCACGGTGTTCTGTGCGTCGATGGCCTGCGCGATCTGCTGTGGCGTGATGGCAAGCCGTGTCAGTTGCGCGTTGGAGATTTCGATGAAGACGTGTTCAGCCGGATCACCAAAGTAGTCCACCTTGGCGACGCCGGGCACACGCAGCAGCACGGTACGCAGCTTGTCCGCGTAGTCGTGCAGTTGCGCGGGCGAGAAGCCGTCGCCTTCCAGGGCGTAGATATTCGTGTAGACATCACCGAACTCGTCATTGAAGAACGGCCCGACCGTGCCCTTGGGCAAGTTCGCGCGAATATCGCCCACCTTCTTTCGCACCTGATACCAGGTCTCCGGCACGTCCTTGACGGGGGCGGAGTCCTTCATGGCGAAGAAGATCATCGACTCGCCAGGGCGCGAGTAGCTCTTGATGTTGTCGACATACGGTGCGGCCTGGAGCTGACGCCCGATGCGGTCGGTGATTTGTTCCTGCACTTCGCGCGCGGTGGCGCCCGGCCAGTACGTCTGGATCACCATCGTCCGGAACGTGAACGGCGGATCCTCGGACTGCGCAAGATGCGTGTAGCCAATGACGCCAAACAGCGTCGCCAGCCCGATCAGGAAGATCACCAGCTGCTGGTGGCGCAGGGCCCACGCCGACAGGTTGAAGCCGCCCTCGTCCGCCGGGGATGCCGGCGTCGCAACCTGCTCGGTGCCCTGCACGATTTCGCGATCATCCGCACTCATGATGCAAAGTCCTCAGGGTGCAGGGGCGCAACCACTTGCACGTGTTGCCCCGCATTGACGGCATGCACGCCCTGCATCACCACGCGATCACCGTCGCGCAAGCCGGAAGCGACCAGCACGCTGCGTTCGTCATAACGGGCGATGGTGACGGGGCGCAGCTCCAACGTATCCGTGTTCGCACGCACCACCCAGACCGCAGGCTCTTCGCCGCGGTGGAACAGCGCGGTGACCGGCAGCTTGAACGGATGCGCAGCCACCGCATCACCCTTGGCATCGAAGGCGATCGTGGCAGTCATGCCCATGCGCACCGCAGCGTTTGGCGCCACGAGCGACAGCTTGACGCGCCACGTACGGCTTTGCGGGTCGGCCGCGGGCGACACCTCGCGCACGCGCGCCTCAAAGCTTTGCGAGGGCGCAGCCGGCAGGCTCACGCGCGCCGTGCTGCCAACGGTGAGGGAGGACAGCACACGCTCCGGCGCATCGCAAACGATGTCGACGTCGCCCGTCCAATCGAGGTGATAGATCGATTGGCCAGCCTGGACGTTCTGGCCGGTGTCGGCATCCTCCGACGTGATGACGCCGTCGTGGTCTGCCACCAGCGTGGCGTAGCGCAGGCGATCGCCCACGAGTGTGGCTTGTGCCCGCGCGGAATCGCGTTGCGCAAGCGCAGTGGCATAGGCGTCCTGCGTCTGCTCCATCTGCGCCGGGGCAATCAGGTTCGCCTGCGACTGTGCACGGTCACGGTCAAGCTGTTGCTTGGCGTAGACCAGCCGATGTTCTGCGGCTTCCAGTTGCGCGCGTGCATTGGCCAGATCGTTGCGCAGATCCGCCTGATCCAGCATCGCCAGCACCTGCCCTTCCTTGACGGTATCGCCCAGACGCACGCGGCGCTCGACCACCTTGCCGCCAACACGGAACGACAGCGGCGTGGAATACCGAGCCTGCACCTGCCCGGGCAATGTGTTCGTAACGGCGTTGCCGTCCGGATGCAGCGTCAGCGCAACAACCGGCTTGGGTGCCGCGACCAGGGTTTCACTGTGGTGGCAGCCCGCCAGCAACACAGCGCAGCAGGCGGCAATGACAACAGGCGCGCGTTTGGAACGCCCGACGACGGACAGTTGGGGGCGCGCTGTCGTTCGCGCTTGACGACCGGGATATTTCACGATGTTTCCAAGCAAGTGATGGCCTAACGAACAAGGGGTCACGCGCATTCCGGAGCCGCGCCTCTTCTGCGCGATCAGCCCTCGGGTAACGCATAACGGAACTCGGATGTCGGGTACGCGAGTCGCCGGTCTCCACGGCGTTCAGGAACCACTTCTCGGCAAATGGGCTGCATGCAGCTGGCAAGCCATGGCGGACGGCTCTCTGGCCTTTGTCGCCGGGTGCTTGCCCCATCACCGCGTCCTAACTCAGGGCAATTCACCCTGATCGACCCTACGAGCGACATTAAACTCATAACTGATAATATTGTCAACTATGACGCGAGCCACTATCATCGCCATTGAAGACACCAATCGAGACCCCTATGCGGAACCTCACGAATCGCTTGGCCGAAGGCCGCCACCAGCGGCGCGGCACGCGTCGCAAAGAAGAAACACGGACGCGCCTGCTTCACGCGGCGTTGTTGTTGCTGTCTGAAAAAAGCATCGAGCGCGTTGCCATCAGCGAGATCACCGAAGCCGCCGATGTGGGCTTCGGCTCGTTCTACAACCACTTCGAATCGAAGGAAGGGCTCTTCGCCGCGCTGATCGACTGGGCGTTTGAAGACTTCGCTGACCGGCTGGATGGGGCAGCGCATGGCTTGACGGATCCGGCCGAGATCATTGCCATCTCAGTCCGTCACACCTTGCTGCGGGCGCAGCGTGAGCCGGTTTGGGGCCGGTTGCTGATGCGCGAAGGCGTCTCTACCCGCGCCCTGACACATAGCCTTGGCTTGCGCCTGCTACGCGACAGCCACCGTGGGCTCGCTGCCAAGCGGTTCGTCGTGGCAGATCCGTTGCCAAGCGTTCTTTCCGTGATTGGCACCGTGCTTGCCGGTGTTGCGGCCGAGTTGCACTTTGCGACGACTGCCGCCCGTCCGGGGCGCGGCCACCAAGCAGCGGCCGTTCGGGTGGAGCACCTGGCCGAACGTGCGGCCGTCTTCGTACTCCAGGCGCTGGGCATCAAGCGCGTTGAAGCGGAAAGAATCGCGCAACTGCCGTTGCCGATGTTCAAGGACGGCGACGCCGCAACCCCTGCGTGAGCCCTCGCAGCACTCGGCGAGGGTGTGTCAATCAGGCTTGATAGAGCGCGCTCGCGAGATAGCGGTGACGCAACGCCCGTAGCGCCGCCGCAAGAATGGCGCTGGCAGGCAACGCCAGCAGCACCCCAAAGAATCCGAACAGGTGGCCAAAGGCGAGCAGCGCAAAGATCACGGCCAACGGGTGCAGGCCAATACGCTCGCCAATCAAGCGCGGCGTGAGGAACACGTTCTCAAGAATCTGACCCAGGCCATACACCACAGCAACAGCGCCGATGCCGTACAGATCGCCAAACTGCAGCACGGCGGCCAACATGGCGAGCGCCAGGCCCGCGGCAAATCCCACATAAGGGATGAACACCGCCAGACCCGTGAACAACCCCAGCGGCAAGGCAATCTCGAAGCCGGCCAGCGTCAAGGCGATGGGGTAAAACGCGGCCAACACGACCATCACCAGAAGCTGCCCGCGCAGGTATTGCGACAGCATCCGGTCAATGTCGATGACGAACGCCCGCGTCTGGCCAAGCCACCGACGGGGGATCAGGCTTTCCATGCGCCGAAACATCTGGTGCCGGTCGTAGAGCAGATAGAACAGCACCAGCGGCACCAGCACGACGTTGCCCACCACGGTCAACATCGCGTTGCCACTGGTGCGCAGGTATTGCCAGACGGCGAGGACAGCGTTGCCATCGCCCCCAGTGTGCGGCGCGGACAGCAGATCGCGCAGATGCGGCAAATCCAGGTCGACGCCAAGCCCCAGAACAGCCAGCTTTGGCTGCAGCCATGCATTCAGATTGGCAAGCAGCACGGGAATTTTTGCCTGAAGTTGCGGACCTTCGGTCTGGACGACGGCGAACATGAGCGTTACGAGCAACGCCGCCATCGCCGCAAAGCACAGGATCATTGCCAGCGCAGCGAGCCACCGAGGCACGCGGTGCCGCGCCAGCCACTCCACCCCCGGCTGCAGCATGTAGGCAATGAGCGCGCCCAACAGGAACGGCGTCAGCACCGGCCGCAGTGCCCACATGAGCCCACCCATTGCCAGCGCAACAAGCCCCCATAGCCAGGCCTGGCGCCGTATCAGGGTGGACATCAGCGTTTTCCCACCATGCGCGCTCCCTTGGTGGTGGACGTTGCACTGTTCGCAATAGGCGGCGGTGCTAGCCCGAGAAGATGGTCCCCGCATCTCACCGCTCCTCAAAGTACGCGACGGCGTGGTCCATGAAGGCCCGGACTTTGGCCGGCACCAGCGTTCGGCTCATGTAGGCGAGGCGAACCTCCGCTGCGGTATCCAGGATGTCATGTTCACCCACCAACCGGACGAGGCGCCCTTCGCGCAGATCGTCTTCTACCAGCGCCAAAGGCAGCAGCCCCATGCCAAGTCCAGCCAGAACGACTTCACGGTTGAATGCGGCGTTGTTCGAGGCAATTTCGTAGCGCAGCGGAACGACCAGCGGCGCCCCATCGGTGCGGAACGTCACAATAGGCTTGTGCTGGTGCGGCGGTACGGTGACGAAGACATGGTCGGCCAGATCGGCCGGGTGACACGGGCGCCCACGCGCCTCCAAGTAGTGCGGTGTCGCCACGATGGCCAACGGCAAGCGATGCAGCAGCCGTGTCACAGCCAAGTCGGTGGCCAACATGAACGGCAATACCAAGCCGATGTCGTAGCCCTCGGTTGCGAGATCGACAACGCCTTCCAACAAGGTCACCTCAACCATGACGTTCGGGTTCTGGCGCTTGAACGATGCCACCAGCGGCGCAAGCCACCCTGACGTTGCGGTCGTATGCGCAACGAGCCGCAAGACGCCAACCGGCAGATGCCCCTGGCTGCGCGCGTCGGATTCCAGGCAATCCAGATCGTCGAGCACACGGCAGCATCCGTCATAGAAGCGGTGTGCCGCGTCCGTCAACGAGAACTGCTTGGTGGATCGGTGAAAGAGACGCGCCCCAAGCCGCTCTTCCAGGGAAGTGATTGCCCTTGAAACGACAGCCGGCGATACCCCAAGCATCTGCCCTGCCCGCCTGAAGTTCCTGACTTCGACGATCGTACGAAAGAGCCGCAAGCTCTCGAAATGATCCATAAACACCTCGAACAAGGCTCGCACGTACGGTCGCAGGTTGACGCGGCAACTAAACCACGCGCGCTATCGGACGCACTTCGCTGCACAACGGCAGCCCGTTGCTAGCCCTATCCCCGCCGCGAGCATTCACAATTTAATCATAACTGATGTAATTGTCAATTATGACATCAATGAACAGACACAAGGAATTCTTCGCGGAGGAATGTCGAGGGAATGTGTGGTTACTGAGCAGCCCAACAACCCGCTTGAGACTGGCCATCGATTACAGCCTCCGCCCAGCATCTTCGTCGGCACGTACCAATCGGGACAGCAACGTGATTGATGGTTGCCAACCACGGCATCATTGTTTCCCATTGTTAATGTACCAATTGGAACAGCAGTGCGATAATCGCGACCGCGCCGCAAATGATCTGGAGGCGCACACAGCCAATCAACCAAGCTCATCCATCTTGAAGCGACTCCACCCCAAAACGACAGCAGCGAAAACCGCAGCATGCCTGCTGGCTGGTTGCGCCCTGCTCGCACCGCTGACCACGCAGGCCAAGCCCGCCTCGCTGGACGACAAACTGGCCGCCACGGTCGAGCAGTACGAGCAAAAGCCCAACGAGAAGAAACTGGCGGCCATCCGCGACCTGCTGGCCAAGGGCGCGCGTGCGCACCGCGCGCAGCCGGCCGAGTACGACGGCCCACAAGGCATGTCCGCCCTGGCGGTAGCCATCTCGAACAACGATGCCGACCTGGTCGACCTCCTGCTCACGCAGAAGAACGATCTGGAGATCCCTGTCTATCGTGATCTGGGCAATCAGCCGTTGGTCTACGCCATCTCGGGCATCGACACCAACGGCAAGGCTTCGCCGCAAAACCTGCGCATCGTCAAAGCGCTGATTGCGGCCGGGGCCAACGCCAACGCGCTGAACAACGACGGCAACAACACGCCGCTGCTGCAGGCATCGGGCCTGCGTCTCAACGCCCCGAGCCTGGAAATCATGCGTCTGTTGCTGAGCGCCGGCGCCAACCCGAACCTGCGCAACCAGAATGGTGAGACCGCACTCATGGGCATGGCCGCAGGCAACCTGGATGCGACAAAGCTGCTGATCGGGGCTGGTATCGACGTGGGCGCGCGCTCCAAATCTGGCGCCACTGCACTGAACTACGTGTGCGATCGCCACGTCGACCTGCACCGCAAGCCCGACCCGCAAGCCGGCGAGCGTATCAAGCTGCTGCTCAAGCCCGGCACTGACCTCAACTCGGCCGCGTGGATGAAGACGTCGGGCGATGCACCGGTACCGCTGGCATCCGCCACGCTGGCCGGCAACGCCGACTGCGTGCGTGCGCTGATCAAGGCCGGCGCCAACCCGGATGCTCGGTACTACTCCGATGCGGTGGCTGCGGCGTCTCCGGATCTCAAGAGTGTGACTGTGCGCAAGGACGTGCTGGCGAATCCGAGCTTCCATGACGACGATACGCTGGCCATCTTCCGCAGCGTCAAGCGCTGAGGCGAAGGCAACAAACGCGCGTGCAAGCCCTGGCGGCAGGCAACAAGCCTGCCGCTTCTTTTTCTTTGGCGACGTCCGCACACTGCGCGCCTCAAGACGGATCTCTGTTGGATACAATCCGCGCCAGCAAAAGATGGCCAGGGGCGCCCTTACCCGCTGATCCACCTGCGCTACCGGCCGGCAGCATAAATTCACGTGGTTACGTGTTCGGAAAACCATCGCGGCTTGCCGACCACACAACCGCCCACGCAGCAACGAGCAACGCCAGCAGCACCGGAGCAAACGCGCCAACCCCAAACTGCTCGAGCAGTACGCCGCCGAGCATGCCGCCGCCGGCAATCGCCGCGTTCCAAGTGGTAACCAGCATGGATTGGGCGACATCCGCGGCATCCCTCGCCGTCTTGGCAAGCGCCGTCTGGAACAGCGTTGGAACCCCGCCGTATGCCAACCCCCAGGCTGCCACGGCCAAATAAACGCAGGCCGACTCGCGGCTCGCCCAACCCAAGACTGCGGTGGCCGCACCAAACAGCAGCATGCTGGCGAGTGTCAGGTGGCGCAGGTGTCGATCGATCAGCACGCCAACGCCGCCGATGCCCGCAAGCGCAGCGATGCCGAACGCCAGCAACACCAGATCGACCTGATCACCCATCTTTACGGTCGCAAGAAAGGGCGCGATATAGGTGTAGAGAATATTGTGGGCGAGCACGAAGGTCAGCACGGCAAACAGAACGGAGCGCACCCCTGGCACAAACAATGTGCCGCGCAATGACAAGCGCTGCCTGGCGGCAACGCCGGCGAAATCGGGCACCCGCAAGCGTACCCATACGATCAGAATCACGGCCAGCAAACTCATGATGCCGAAGCCGGCACGCCACCCGATCACGCTCCCAAGAAGCGTCCCTGCCGGCACCCCCAGCGATAGCGCCAGCGGCGTGCCAAACATGGCGACGGCAATCGCCCGCCCTTGTTGATGCACAGCGACCATGCGCGCAGCATATCCAGCGAGCAGCGCCCACAGCAGACCCGCCGACATGCCAGCCAAAAACCGGGCCAGCAGCGTTAAGGCGTAACTCGTGGAGACTGCCGTCACCGCATTGGCGAGCGCAAACCCTGCAATGGCGGCCAAGAGCAATGGCCTACGCCGCAGATGTTGTGTCAGCGTGATCAACGGGATGGCCGCCACCAGAGACCCGACCGCGTAGGCCGTGACAAGCTGGCCGACCAGCGCCTCGGAAACCGCCAGCCCCCTGGCCATGGGCGGCAGCAAACCGGCCGGCAACGCTTCGGTCAAAACGGTGATGAACCCCGCCATGGCGAGCGCCAGCAGTGGGGCCATGGGCAAACGGCCCGCAGCACGGGCAGATGCACCGCCTTGGCGTTCGGGCTGGAGTTCCAGCTCTTGTACGGTCCGCATCAACGCGCCTCCTGCAAGGCGCCATACACGGCATCGCGCACATCGGTCACGAAGCGCCCCGACATGCCCTCATACAAGGTGTTGGTGAAGGCAACGACGCTGAGACGCTGCGCCGGATCGACAAACCACGCATGACCATATGCCCCACCCCATCGCCAGGTCCCGTCAGTTTCCGGAGAGTTGGCTAGCCGCCTGTCACGCAGCACAGAAAAACCGAGGCCAAAGCCGAATCCCGGCGCATCGCGCAGTTCAAGCCCTCCAGTCTGGTCTCGGCCCATCTCGTTGACCAACGCGTCGGGCAGCAGCACACCACCGCGCTCGCGCAGGGCCTCGAGAAAGCGCAGGAAGTCGGCCGCAGTGCCCGCCATGCCAGCACCGCCCGAGGGGAACGCACACGCATCGAAGATGCGGGCCGGGCTGTAGCGTATGCCGACCGTGCCTTCAAACACCGGCACGGTCTCGCCTTCTTGCAACCGGTGTGGCTGAGGTTCGTCGCTCACATAGGCGGTCGCCACACGCTGCGCGTCGCGCGCGAAAAAGCTGGTATCCGTCATGCCTAGTGGTTCGGTCACCAGCTCGTGGATCGCCACGTCCAGTGGTGCGCCGACAATCCGTTCGATTAGCGCCCCCATCACGTCGATCGAGAGCGAGTAATGCCATGCCGTTCCGGGCTCAAAGAGCAGCGGCGCGCTGGCGATGCGCCGCAGGTTTTCTTCCTGGCTGATGCCGGATGCGTCCATGCCGTCGGACACGGCAGCCCGAGCGTAGGGACCATCCGGGTCCGTCTCCAGAAAGCGATAGCCCAGCCCCGCTGTGTGACTGAGCAGTTGCCGCGAGGTGATGCGCGCCAGCCGTCCATCAGCCAGACGTGGCTGGAATGCAGGCAGATAGCGATCAACGCCCTCGTCGAGGTCCAGCTTCCCCCGTGCAACCAGCACCAGCGCAGCGGCGGCAACAATCGGTTTACTGACCGAAGACAGCCTGAAGATCGTGTCAAGCGTCATCGGGCGGCCACTTTCGCGGTCGGCCAAACCAGCGGCCTGCTGATGAATCAGTTGGCCGTCACGCGCGACCAGCACGACGGCGCCGACCGGTCGTTGCGCATCAATAGCCTGTTGAAGAGCGCGTTGGACACGTTCGTCCAGGGGCGCGGATACGGTTACTGCGCGTTGCAGAAGTGTGGAAGCAGACAAGGTGAACTCCTTTCTTGATCAAACTTCCGCCACGATAGAAAGCCCGCGATTCAAGAAAAAGTGGGGTAGATTTCACTTCTATCAGGACATGGATGTCCGCAATCAAGGACGTAGCTTGGACAGCCTCAACAACTTTGTCGTGTTTGTGCAGGTGGCTGAGACACGCAGCTTTGTCGCAGCCGGCCGTCTGCTGGGTGTGTCGGCATCCGCCGTTGGCAAGAGCATGGCAAGACTGGAAGACCGGCTTGGCGTACGCCTCTTTCATCGCAGCACACGCAGCGTGACCTTGACCGCCGAGGGCACGTTATTCCTGGAACGCAGCCGCCGCATCCTGGCCGAGATCGAGGCGGCAGAGTTGGAGTTGCGCCAGGCTACCGATGCGCCTCGCGGCCGCTTGCGCGTCAGCCTGCCGCTGGTCAGCTCCTTGGTGCTGCCGGTACTCAGCGACTTCATGCGCATGTACCCCGATATCGAACTGGACCTCGACTTCACGGATCGGCTGGTCGATGTCATCGAAGAAGGCTTCGATGCGGTGGTCCGAACGGGTGCGCCTGCCGACTCGCGGCTTTCAGCCCGCAGGCTCGGCACGTATCGGGCCATGCTGGTTGCCTCCCCTGCCTATCTGGCAGAGCGCGGCACGCCGAAGGTGCCGGCTGATCTGGCCAACCACAGTTGCCTGCACTATCGCTTCCCGAACAGCGGCAAGCTGGAGCCGTGGCCATTGCGCCGCGCGCCAAGCGAACCTGAATCGATGATCCCGACATCGATGATCTGCAACAACATCGAGGCACGCCTGTGTTTTGCGCTGCAAGGCCTGGGCATTGCCTTCCTGCCGGACTTCTCGATCCGGAAAGCGTTGGCCGATGGCCAGCTATGCCCCGTGCTGGCCGATCACCTGGACTGGGAAGGGACCTTCAACGTACTGTGGCCGGCCAGCAAGCACCCGTCCCCCAAGGTCCGGGCATTGGTCGACTTTTTATGCGCGCGCGTGTTTCCCGCTGACACTGTGGCAAAGCCGCCCCGTCGCGCGACCACCGTGCGCGGTACTCACCAGCAATCGGGCTAGTAGGCATTCCGCTGGGTGCGCCTGCCCCCAGTGACGCAATGCTTCGTCAGCCAAAGAGCCCCATGAAGGCATGACGCAGCAACAGCGCAGCCAGCACAAGCATGGTCGTGCCGATCAGGCCATCCAGCACCTGCCACGCGCGCGGCTTCGCAAACCACGGCGCCAGCCAGCGCGCACCGAACCCCAGCAACACAAACCAGAACGCACTGGCTGAACTTGCGCCCGCGACGAACCAGCCGCGCAATGCCGCCGGCTGTTGTGCGCCAATGCTGCCGACCAGCAGCACCGTATCGAGGTAGACGTGGGGGTTGAGCAGCGTAAAGGCTGCCGCCTGCGCCAGCGCAGCGCCTCGGCTCAAACCATCACCGCCTTCTGAGGCCCGCAATTGACTAGCGTGTCGCGCACGTTGCAGCGCCCGCCACCCATACACCGCCAGAAAGGCGGCGCCGGCCAATGCCATTGCGTTGGCAAGCCCAGGGCGCTCGCCCAGCGCCTGAGCCATGCCCATGACACCGGCCGTCAATAGCAACGCGTCTGCCACCGCGCAAAACAGCACCACGCTGCCCACATGCTCACGACGCAGCCCCTGGCGCAATACAAACGCGTTCTGTGCGCCAATGGCGACGATCAGCCCCAGGCTCAAGACCAAGCCCTGGAGGGAGATAGATAGCGCCAGCGAATTGGGAGTCAGCAAGGTGTCCATGCGTGTAGCTTGCCTGCGCCAAGCAATGAAGACAAACTATCCTTACTTCATTCAATTCAGTTTTACTTAACTCATGCTGGATTACGCCGCCCTCTCTGCATTGGCCGCCGTCGTTCGGGAAGGCAGCTTTGAACGCGCTGCGCGCGCACTCCATGTCACGCCATCGGCAATTTCACAGCGCATTCGATTGCTGGAAGAGCGCGTAGGCTGCGCGCTGGTGGTGCGCGACCAACCCTGCCGGGCGACTGAGACGGGGCGACAGCTTTGCCAACATGTCGACCGTGTTCGGCTGCTCGAACAGGAGTTGCAAGGCGCGCTGCCCGTGCTGGCGCCGGAGGGCATTGCGCGGGTGCCGCTGCCCATCGCCGTGAATGCCGACAGCTTGGCCACGTGGCTCGCCCCGCCCATTGCGGCCTTCGGTGCTGAACACCCGGTGCTGATGGAGGTGGCGGTGGACGACCAGGACCACACCACCGAATGGCTGCGCAGTGGCGCCGTGCTGGCCGCTGTCACCGCCACGGCTCGCCCGGCAGCCGGTTGCAATAGCCGGCCGTTGGGCTCCATGCGCTACCTTGCGGCCGCCAGTCCGGCGTTCGTGCAACGCCATTTCGCTGACGGGGTCGGCGCCGGCAGCTTGGCCCGCGCGCCCAGCCTGCTGTTCAACACCAAAGATGAGCTGCAAGCGCGCTGGGCGCGGCGCCTATGCCATCGGCATGTGGAATTGCCTCGCCACATGCTGCCGTCATCTCAGGCCTTTGTCGCAGCGGCAGTTGCTGGCATGGGATGGGGTCTGCATCCGCAGGCGCTGATCGCGTCGCACCTCAAGGCGGGCACACTGGTTGAACTGGTGCCCGACACGCCGCTGGATGTGCCGCTGCACTGGCAGTACGCGCGGGCGGCATCCGCATTGCTAGACGGATTGAGCCGCGAAGTTTTGACGGCGGCGCACGCCGCCCTGCTGCCACCTTGAGGTGCCGCAGAGAAACGTTGCGGCGCACGCCTCACAACGAAGTCGTTTCCAAATGTTAATGGCGTGAGCGATGGTCGACTTGCCGGGAAGACAACGGGTGGTGCGAGAACCGCTCGCAGCATACAGTTCATGCCATGAAAAAAGCCCTCTACGCCCCGTCCCTTGTCCTGCTGGCGCTGCTTGGCGCATGTGGTTCGTCCTCGCCACCGCAACAGCAGCTTACCGATCAGGCCAAAACGGACAGCACGGCCAGTGCCGATAGCGGTTGGATAGCACTACGCATCAAGTACATGGATTGCACCCAACGCCGCGCCGATGACGGCGTGCCCGGCAACGCACAGACAAAGGCCGTGGTGTCGTCTGCATTGGACGCATGCGCAGACGATCTGCAAGCCATGCACGATGCCTTCCGCGACCATCTCAGCGCGCAGATGAGTTCGTCCGGTGCCCGCAAGGCGGCTGACCGCGTCACGCAAGAAACCCGTGACAAGGCGCGTGTCTATCTCACAAGCTATGTCGACTACGCCCGTTACCAGGCGAAATCACGCTAAGCCCGCGACACGCCGCTGACGCGGCTTACAGCATCTCCAGCGGCCGCGGCCCTTTCGGTGGCGGAAAGAGACGGTCCAGCTCGGCCAATTGCTCCGGCGTCAGTTGGCGCTCCAACGCACCGAAATTTTCACGCAACCGCTCGCGGCGGCTGGTCTTGGGAATGGCGATGATGTCGTTGCGCGCGAGCAGCCAGGCCAGCGCCACCTGTGCCGGCGTCATGTCGCATTCCTGCGCAAACCGCACCAGCTTCGGGTGACGTGCCAGTTGTGCCTGCTCGATGGGGGAATACGCCATCACGGGCACACGGTGTTCGCGCAGCCACGGTAGCAAATCCCATTCGATACCGCGCCGGCCCAGGTTGTAGAGCAACTGGTTGACCGCAACCTGATCGCCACCGGGCGCGTCCCAGAGTTCTTCCATATCCGACAGGTCGAGATTGCTCACACCGTAGTGGCGAATCTTGCCCTCGCGCTGCAGGGCCTGCAGACCTTGCACCGTCTCTTCCAGCGGAACGCTGCCGCGCCAGTGCAGCAGGTACAGGTCAATGCGATCGGTGCCTAGCCGGTGCAGGCTGCGCTCGCACGCGGCTGCAATACCCCGCCGGCTGGCGTTGTGCGGATAGACCTTGCTGACGAGAAACACCGCGTCGCGACGCCCGGCAATCGCCTCGCCAATCATCTCTTCGGACAAGCCTTCGCCGTACATTTCTGCGGTGTCGATCAGGCGCAGGCCGAGGTCAAGCCCCAGGCGCAGCGTGGCGATTTCCTCAGCGCGTGCGGCGCGGCTCTCGCCCATATTCCACGTTCCCATGCCGAGCGCTGGCACGCGCTCGCCGTCGGGCAAGGTGACATGTTTCATGCGTGATGTTCCGGTTGGAGCCGGCGGGTTGTGGTGGCCTTTACGCACCACGTTGCCCACTCGGGCTCGTTAGCACCCTATGAATCTACAAGACACCAGGCACACGGGTAAGGCCCGATCCGTCCGGTCAGAAAATACGCGACAAACACCTGCTATCACGCCAATTGCGCTCGGCGCGTTCGCCCTCCACGACCCACGACCTCTCGCAGCGCTTGCGCAAACCGCGCGACAACAGGTGTCGCTGCGTTTTCGTCAAAGGCGAATTCCACATCGAAGCGATCGGACACCTCTCGCAGCGGCACGAGCTGCACCGTGGGCGGACACAGGGCAGACAGGCTCTCCGGCACAAACGCACACCCCATGCCCGCCGCCACAAGACCCACCACGGTTGGGATGTCGCTGCCGATCTGGGCCACGCGCGGCGCGAAGCCGGCGCGCTCACATTGCTGCATCAAGAAGCGATGGTGCGCGGAGGAGCGCTCCGGATCGAACCACACGAACGGCTGATCCACCACATCGGCCAGCCGCTTCGGCGCCTTGTGGTGAGCAGCTTGCGCTGCGGGCATGGCCAGGACAAAGCGGTCGCTCAACAGCGCAATACCGGACAGATGCGGTGCCTCATCACGGCGCCAGGCCATGATGCCGCCGTCGATCTGCTTGCGCGCAATGGCGGTCGCCTGCGCTGCGGAAAGCATCGGCGCCACCGAAACCTTGACCTCTGGGCACGCGGCGCGAAATGCCTGCAGCACGTTCGTCACAACGGTTGCGCTGAGATAGTTCGGCAGCACACCCAGGTGCAGTTCACCGAGCTGACCTGCAGCGCAACGCAAGGCACGATCGCGCCCGGTTTGCAGATCCGCCAGCAGTTGCCGGGCGTCACGCAGAAAACTTTCACCGGCGGCGGTCAACTGCACGCCCCTCGCCTTGCGCGTCAGCAGCGGCGTGCCGACGGCGGCTTCCAACTCAAGGATCTGCCGCGACAAGGCGGGCTGCACGATGCCGATGGCCCGCGCGCCCGCCACCACGCTGCCCGCCTGCGCGACCGCAATGAAGTAGCGAAGGTGGCGTAGTTCAATGTTCCGCATATCGATTCGGCAGGCTCTTACCCATACCTATCAAGCATAGCAAATCCGCCTATAAAGCATTTGTACGCATAGCCATGAATGCCTAGGATGGGCGCCTCCTTGAACATGCGTTGCAGCACATCACGATCAGACATGACGCTTCACATCCACACGCCCTTTGTACAGTCCCAACCCTATTCACAGCGGCTGGGCAACCCGGTGTGGCTGAAGATGGAGGCCGCGCAACCGTCCGGCTCGTTCAAGCTGCGGGGCATCGGCGCCCTGTGTGAGGGACAACACGCGGCGGGTGCGCAGCGGTTCATCTCATCTTCCGGCGGCAATGCGGGGATTGCGGTGGCCTATTGCGGGCGCAAGCTCGGTGTTCCCGTCGCGGTCGTGGTGCCGGAAAGCACACCGCAACGGGCGCGCGACCTGATCCGCCAGGAAGGTGCCGAGCTGATCGTGCATGGCGCCGCGTGGGCAGAAGCGCATGCGTTTGCACAGTCCCTGATCGCCCCGGGGGACGCCTTCTTGCACCCCTTCGACGATCCGGTCATCTGGCAGGGACACGCCTCACTGGTGGACGAAATGGCGGCGTCCGGACACAAGCCCGGCGCAATCCTCCTCGCCGTCGGCGGGGGTGGGCTCTTGTGCGGCGTGATGGAAGGGCTGCAACGCAACGGGTGGTCCGACGTACCTGTCGTTGCCGTGGAAACGGAGGGAGCCGACTGCTTCGCGCGTTCAATCGCACAAGGCAAACCCGTCGAACTCGCCACCATTTCGAGCGTGGCCACCTCGCTGGGTGCCAAGCGGCCGTGCGACGGTGCGCTCGAATGGGCAGCCCGCCGCGAGATCTACAACGTCGTGGCGTCAGATGCGCAGGCGGTGAAGGCGGCGCTCCGGTTTCTTGACGAGCACCGCGTCGTGGTCGAGCCGGCCTGCGGGGCAGCATTGGCGGCGCTGGATTGCGGGCACCCTGCACTCAAGGCGGCCGCCAGCGTTGCCGTAGTGGTGTGTGGTGGCGCCACGGTCACGGCCCAGCAACTACACGACCTGGCGGCACGGTTCGATTGAAGGCGGCAGCGGGCTAACCCATCGGGTTCACGCCAATCCAGCGTGCGTGGAGATAAAACGCAAACGCGCCCCAGGCGACAACACCAATCACAACGGGAATCACATCGCGTGAAAGCACCCCGCCGGGATAGACCAAGCCTTCCACGCGATCCCGCTGACGCGCGGCCGCGAAATCGACCAGCGCCCAGACCAGGAAAGCGCCAAACAACACGACCGCATGCAACGTGCCATTTGCCAGCAAATGCGCCAGCGCCCACAGCACCACGCTAAGCGCCTGCGGATGCCGGACCCACGCCTTGAAGTGATTACCCGGAACGTACGCCGCCGCAAAGAGGATGAACGCCGCCAGTGTCAGCAAGCCCGCAAGATGGGGCGCCCACGCCGGCCGAGTCCACAGCACGAGCGGTTCGTGCCGCGCGATACCGTATCCCCAGATAACCAGCGCCAGCCCGACGATGGAGGCGACGGAGTACGCACCTTTCCAGCCCTTCTCGCCCATCTGGGCAATCCGGGCCTTGCGCCATCCCTCCGCAACAATGCGAACGGAATGCACGCCCAGGAAGATCAGCAAACCCAATATCAGGACGGACATGGCGGGCTCCTTTAGCCAGACCCACGCTCGTTGTCGAGCTCAAGGCGGTGGCGGCAACACGCGCAGCGTGATCGAAAACCGGTTATCAAGAGAAAAAACGCCCCTCGGGCCTGACCCCGAAGGGCGTTTTGCCGCCGCTTACAACGCGTTGAGCGGAATCTTCAGATACTGCACGCCATTGTGTTCAGCCGGCGGCAGCGCGCCCGCGCGGATGTTGACCTGGATGGATGGCAGCATCAGCGTTGGCATACCCAGCGTGGCGTCGCGCTTGGTGCGCATCAGCACGAAATCATCCTGTGTCACGCCATCACGCACGTGGATGTTGGCGCGGCGCTGTTCAGCCACGGTGGTGTGGCAAGTGGCCTCGCGCCCTGCAGGCGGATAGTCATGGCACATGTAGAGCCGCGTGTCGGCTGGCAAGTCGAGCAGACGGCGAATCGACTGGTACAGCGTGCCCGCATCACCGCCAGGGAAATCACAGCGCGCCGTGCCCACGTCGGGCATGAAGAGCGTGTCACCTACAAACACGGCGTCCCCCACCTGATAGGCCATATCCGCCGGCGTGTGGCCCGGCACGGCCAGCGCCTTCGCTTCCAGTTCGCCAATGTGGAAAACCTCGTCCGGCGCGAACAAGTGGTCAAACTGCGAGCCGTCGAGCTGGAATGACGGCTCCAGGTTGAAGATCGGCTTGAACACGCCCTGGACCACGCGAATACGCTCGCCGATGGCGATACGTCCGCCAAAGCGGCCACGCAGGTACGGCGCAGCCGACAGGTGATCGGCATGGGCGTGCGTTTCCAGCAGCCATTCGACGCGCAACCCGTGCGCTTCGATGAAGGCCGCCACGCGGTCGGCAGACAGGGTGCGCGTGCGACCAGATTTCGGGTCGTAATCAAGTACCGAGTCGATCACAGCGCACGGCGTACCCGGCCCCG
This sequence comes from Ralstonia sp. AU12-08, assembly GCF_000442475.1. Taxonomy (NCBI): domain Bacteria; kingdom Pseudomonadati; phylum Pseudomonadota; class Betaproteobacteria; order Burkholderiales; family Burkholderiaceae; genus Ralstonia; species Ralstonia sp. AU12-08. Next base: position 87,621 of record NZ_ASZV01000022.1, read on the forward strand.
CATGGACCACGTAGGTCACGGTGCAGGTGTCGGTATCGAAAAATGGTTCGATCTGGGCGTGCATGTTGGGGCTTCCGCAAACAATCTATATTTTTATAGAATATCGCCAGATATTCTGTCTGCCAATAGCGCCGCACCGAGCGACCGGCAGAACAACACGCACCGCGCCCCGATGACTGACCCGACGACCGATCCGACCGACATTGTGCCGCTCCCCGAAGCGGCCATCTCCATGCTGCGCGACTCTGCTTCCCAGGCATGCGCGGTACTCAAGGCCATGGCGCATGAAGACCGCCTGCTGCTGCTCTGCCAGCTCACACAGGGCGAGCGCAATGTCGGCGAGCTGGAAGCGCTGGTCGGTCTGCACCAGCCCAGCCTGTCGCAGCAATTGGGCGTGCTGCGCGACGAGGGCCTGGTCGCCACGCGCCGCGAGGGCAAGTACATCTACTACCGATTGGCCAGCTTCGAGGTCATCCAGATCATGCAGACGCTGTCTGCGCTGTACTGCGGCAAAGTCCTGAGAAGCGTCCGATAAGGCGCCCTGCATGGCACCGGCTTGTGATGCGCCAACGCCGTGCCAATCATCGAAGCACCAGCCGGTTTGCCCGGCTGCCCCAACTGACATTGCATGCATTCCGAATCCCCCTCCCTGCCCGCGTCCTTGCCTGCCGTCGACTGTGACGTGCTCATTCTTGGCGGCGGCGCTGCCGGCATCGGCGTGGCAGCCAGCCTGCGCCGACGCCGCCCGCAACTCGGCATCACCATCGTCGAGCCGTCTGAGGTGCATTACTACCAGCCAGCGTGGACGCTTGTGGGTGGCGGTGTGTTCGATGCCAAGGCTACGGCACGGCAGACCGATGCGTTGCTTCCGACCGGCGTGCAGCGCATTCGTGCAGCCGCCACGCGTGTGGATGCCGATGCGCACCGCGTGCAGCTCGACAACGGCCAGACGCTTGCCTATCGCCAACTGATCGTCTGCCCGGGGCTGCGCCTCGCGTGGGAGCGCATTGAAGGCTTGGAAGCGGCACTTGGCCAGAACGGCGTTACGTCCAACTATAGGTTTGATTTGGCGCCGTACACGTGGTCATTGGTACGCAGCCTGCGCTCTGGCCGCGCGCTGTTCACGCAGCCGGCCATGCCGATCAAATGCGCTGGCGCACCGCAAAAGGCGATGTACCTTGCGTGCGACCACTGGCAACGCACAGGTGTGCTCGACCGCGTCAACGTGGAGTTCAACCTTGCCGGGCCAGCGCTGTTCGGCGTCGAGGCCTTCGTACCGCCGCTCATGCGCTATGTGGAGCGCTATCGCGCCAAGCTGGCATTCGGCTCCACGCTGGTGGCCGTCGATGGCCCCGCACGCATGGCCTGGTTCGAGCACAAGAATGCCGCCGGCGAGGTCGTGCGCACCGCCAAGCCGTTCGACATGCTGCACGTGGTGCCGCCGCAGGTGCCGCCTGCCTTCATCGCCGAAAGCAGCCTGGGCGATGCGGCCGGCTGGTGCGAGGTCGATCCGGCCACGCTGCAGCACGTGCGGCACGTCGACGTGTTCTCGCTCGGCGATGCCAGCTCCACGCCCAACGCCAAAACAGCCGCCGCGGTGCGCAAACAGATCGTCGTGGTCGCCGAGAACCTGCTCGCGCATCGCGAAGGCCAGCCCTTGCCCACGCGCTACGACGGTTACGGCGCCTGCCCGCTTACCGTGGAGCGCGGCAAGGTCGTGCTGGCCGAGTTCGGCTACGGCGGCAAGCTGCTGCCAACGTTCCCCCTAATGCCGACGGTGGCGCGCAAGTCCGCCTGGTGGCTCAAGAAGACGCTGCTGCCCTGGCTGTACTGGAATGCGCTGCTCAAGGGCCGCGAATGGCTGGCGCGGCCAACCGCAGCTTCGGGGCGCTAAACCATGTCGCCAGTGGAAATCGGCTGGATCGTCAGTGCGGGACTGGGTTCAGTGGTGGGGCTCATCCTGGCGCTCACGGGTGCGGGCGGCGCCATCGTCGCGGTGCCGCTGCTGATCTTTGGGCTGCACCTGTCGGTGTCGGAGGCGGCGCCGATCGCACTGCTGGCGGTGGGCTTGTCAGCGGGGCTGGGCGCCATGCTCGGCCTGCGTGAAGGCAAGGTCCGCTACAAGGCCGCAGGGCTGATGGCGGTGTGCGGCGTGGTGGTGTCGCCATTCGGCATCTGGGTTGCGCACCGTGTGCCGAATACACCGTTGACGCTGCTGTTTGCCGTGGTGCTCGCCTATGTGGCGGTGCGCATGTTCCGCCAGGCCCGCGCAGAAGCGCCTGCGGCAGACGCTCCACGACATGCAGCGCCACCCTGCCACCTCGACACCACAACAGCCAAGCTGGTCTGGACGCTGCCGTGCGCGCGCGCGCTGGCCGCATCGGGCGTGGGCGCCGGGTTCCTGTCTGGGTTGCTGGGCGTGGGCGGCGGTTTCGTCATCGTGCCGGCCTTGCGCCGCGCGACTGACCTGCCAATGCAGACGATCGTTGCCACATCGCTGGCGGTCATTGCGCTGGTCTCCACCGGCGGCGTGGTGGCATCGGCCATTGGCGGGCATGTCGACTGGCATATCGCGCTGCCGTTTGCCGCAGGCGCGCTGACCGGCATGCTGGCCGGACGCCGCTTTGCGAAGCATCTGGCCGGCCCGGCACTGCAGCAGGGGTTCGCTGCATTTGCCGGCGTGGTCGCCCTCGGAATGATCGTTCGCACAATGATTTGACCAATCTGTTGCGAAAGCGGTACAATCGACGATTCCGGAGCGTAGCGCAGCCTGGTAGCGCAACTGGTTTGGGACCAGTGGGTCGGGAGTTCGAATCTCTCCGCTCCGACCAAAATTTGGCAGTCAACAAAAACGGCTTACGTTCATCGCGTAAGCCGTTTTTGTTTGGGCGGCAGATGGTGTCATACGGCAGTGCTATAAACACGGTATCCGTACCATCTCGCACCACCCGTAGAACCGCTCCATGAATCTCATCCTGTGGCGCCACGCCGAAGCCGAAGACGTGGCCGCATCCTTGCGCATCCAGCGCAGCACCGATCTCCAACGTGAACTGACCAAGCGCGGCGAAAAGCAGGCCGAGAAAATGGCCGCCTGGCTGCGCCCTCGCCTGCCGGAAGACACGCGCGTGCTGGTCAGTCCCGCCGTGCGCACACAGCAGACCGCACGCGCCCTCACCGAGCATTTCCAGACGTTGCCCGACATTGCGCCGGGCGCGGATGTCAGCGCCATCCTCGCGGCCATCGACTGGCCCTCGAGCACGAACCTGCTGCTGGTCGGCCACCAGCCGTGGCTCGGCCGCCTGGCCAGCCTGCTGATTGCGGGCGTCGAAATGGACTGGAGCGTGAAGAAAGCCGCCGTGTGGTGGCTGTGCCGCCGCATGCGCGAAGACGAGGCGCAGACCGTGCTGCGCGCGGTGGCCAACCCGGATCTTGTGTGACACGTCATCATTGTCATAGTTACGCCACGCAAAATTCACGCAACGGTCACGATTGACTCGCTTTTGTCGCTGATCTGTCATGCGGCGTCTCTAGAATCGCCCCCGAAAGCAACCCTCAGCCACCCTAGGGGATCCGAATGCGAGACCTGCCGACGCCCACCCAGCCGTTGATCGATGCACTGCCGAGCCTGAATCTAGGCAACGCACGGAGGGGCCTTCCTCGCTCACCCGACGCTGTTCCGGCGCGTGACAAGCCTGTTCTGGCCGTTTCGTGGGCGCGCCACCAGGATGAAGTGACCGAGGCGCAACGCCTGCGCTACAAGGTCTTTGCCGAGGAAATGGGCGCCCGCCTGCCCTCGGCCCACGCAGAACTCGACGTCGACATGTTCGACGCCGTGTGCGATCACCTGATTGTGCGCGACCAGAAAACGCTGCGCGTGGTCGGCACTTACCGCGTGCTGCGCCCGGACGCGGCCAAGCAGATCGGCTGCCTGTATTCCGAATCCGAATTCGACCTCGTGCGCCTGACGCACCTGCGCCCGAAGATGGTCGAACTGGGCCGCTCGTGCGTGCACCGCGACTACCGTTCGGGCAGCGTCATCATGGCGCTGTGGGCGGGCCTGGGTGAATACATGCAGCGCTACGGCTTCGAGTCGATGCTGGGCTGCGCCAGCGTGTCGATGGGTGACGGCGGTCACTTTGCCGCAAGCTTGTATCGCAGCTTCGTTGATGACGGCTCGCTGGCCCCAATCGAGTACCACGCCTTCCCGCGCGTACCGCTGCCAGTGGATGAGCTGAACCAGAACCTGGAAGTCGACCCGCCCGCGCTGGTCAAGGGCTACCTGCGCCTTGGCGCCCGCATCTGCGGCGCACCGGCCTGGGACCCTGACTTCAACGTTGCCGACTTCCTGACGCTGCTGCGCCTGTCAGACATCAACCCGCGCTACGCACGCCACTTCCTGCGCGGCTGATCACTCACCGCTGCAAAGCAAAACAGCCCGGTTCGAAAGACCGGGCCGTTTTGTTTGGATCGGCACCACAAGGTGCCGAAATACCGAAGGGCTATACGTAAGTCACCTTGTAGCGACGGCCGATGCGCTGCCATTCATCGGCTTCCTGCGTGAGGCTGTACTCGACCAGCGGATTCTGCTCGATCCACCCCTTCGGCAACTCCACCTCAAAGCCGCCCTCATTGAGTTCGCCCTCGCTCTGGCGCACCTTCAGACCCGGCAACTGGATCGCACCGCGCCGGCGGCACAGCACAAAGGCCAGACGCAGACTGAACAGCATCCGCCAATCCAGAAACTTGCCGCCGCCCGACAGCTTGCCGAGCTTGCCCGCGTGCCCCAGCAGCAGCGTCGCCAGACGTGCCTGGTCGGTCTTGGAGAAACCCGGCATGTCAGCATGGCTGGCAATGTAGGCTGAGTGCTTGTGATAACCACTGTGCGAGATGCTCATGCCGATCTCGTGCAGGTTTGCGGCCCAGCCGAGCAGCGCAAGATTGTCTTCGCGGCGCTCATCGGGTGGATCGGGAAACTGCGACAGCAACGCCGTCGCCGCGTCGCGCACGCGGTGGGCCTGCGAGCGATCGACGTTATAGCGACGCATGAACTGCTCGATCGTCACCGTGCGCATGTCTTCGTGGTGGCTGCGGCCGAGCAGGTCGTACAGCACGCCCAGGCGCAGCGCGCCGTCGGTCACGTCCATGCGGTCGATATCGAGTTCGGCAAACACGCCGAGCATGATCGACAGGCCGCCCGGCAGCACCGGAATGCGGTCCGATTTCAGGCCGCTCAACTTCAGCCGGTTGGTATTCTCCGACTTGATCACCGCACGCTTGAGGCGCTCCAGCCCTTCACGGGTGATACCGTGGGCGCTGCCCTTCTCGCTCTTGTCATTAAAGCCGTTGAGCTCAATCAGCTCGGCCAGCGCGCGCGCCGTGCCCGACGAGCCCACAGCCTGGTTCCAGCCGGCCGTGCGGTACTGCTGCACGAGAATCTGGATTTCGCGACGCGCGGCCAGCTCAGCCTGCTTCATCGCGTACTCATCCACGTTGCCGTTCGGGAAGAAATGGCGACTGTGCGAGACGCAGCCGATGTAGAGCGATTCCATCAGCTTGGGCTTGTAGCCATTGCCGATGATGAACTCGGTGGAGCCGCCGCCGATGTCGACCACCAGCCGGTTGCCCTGACACGCCGGCGCATCGTGCGATGCACCGAGATAGATCAAGCGCGCCTCTTCACGGCCCGCAATCACTTCAATGGGGAAGCCGAGCGCAGCTTCCGCCTCGATCAAGAACTCCTGGGCGTTCTTGGCCACGCGCAGCGTGTTGGTGGCCACCGCACGCACGTGGTCAGGCGAGAAGTCGCGCAGGCGATCGCCAAAGCGGCGCAGTGCGTCAACGCCACGACGGCGTGCGGGTTGATCCAGGTATTTATCTTGCGTAAGCCCGGCGGCCAAACGCACCGGCTCTCGCAGCGCATCGACCTGGAAGATCTGGCTGCTGCTGGTGCCATTGGCAGTCACGGTTTCGTCGACGCGGCCGATCATCAGCCGAAAGCTGTTGGAGCCCATGTCGACAGCGGCCAGCAGACGGGGTGTGGGACTCATGAATGGAAAACGGGTTGAAACGCGATGGGCGTTTTTAGGGATTGTGATTCGAAGCGCTGCGCCACAAAATATGTCTCTATTGTGTCGTCAACGTGACAATTCAAATGTGTCACAAATTTGACACCAGAATATGGAAAAGTGGCCGGATAGTCATTCGCTGGAACAGAACATGTCGACATTGCCCGCGGGCGATCTGCTCAATCGCGAACTGGGCATTCTTGAATTCAACGCCCGTGTGCTGGCCCAGGCGGCCGACCCTGGCGTGCCGCTCATGGAGCGGCTGAAGTTCATCTGCATTGTGTCGAGCAATCTGGATGAGTTCTTTGAGATCCGTATTGCCGGGTTGAAGGAACAGATGCGCGACAACCCGTCGTCCCTCACCCCCGATGGCCTGTCGGTACAGCAGGCGTTTGGCGTGGTGACGGAGCGGGTGCGGCAACTGGTCACGCAGCAGTATGCCATGCTGCAAGACGAGATCCTGCCCCTTCTGGAGAAGGAAGGCGTCTTCTTCCACATGACGACCAACTGGAATGAAGCCCAGCGCGCCTGGTGCCGCAGCTTCTTCCAGCACGAGTTGGTGCCCGTCCTGACGCCGATGGCATTGGACCCGGCGCACCCCTTCCCGCGCGTGCTCAACAAGAGCCTGAACTTCATCATCGAGCTCTCTGGCAAGGACGCCTTCGGCCGTGAAGCCGAGCTCGCCATCGTGCAGGCGCCGCGCGCCCTGCCCCGCCTGGTGCAGATGCCGCCGGAGCTGTCGGGCTATCCGTATGGGTTCGTGCTGCTGTCGTCGTTCATGCAGGGCTTTGTGCACGAGCTGTTCCCGCAGATCGACGTGCATGGCTGCTACCAGTTTCGCGTCACGCGCAATTCCGACCTGTTCGTGTCGGAAGATGAAATTACCGACCTGCGCGAGGCACTGCAGGGCGAACTGTCCACGCGCCACTTTGGCGATGCGGTGCGCCTGGAGATCGCGCATGACACGTCGCCTGCGCTGGTGCGCCGCCTCTTGCAGGAATTCGGCCTGACCGAAGCCGACTGCTACCGCGTCAAGGGGCCCGTAAACCTGGTGCGCCTGCTGCAGGTGCCCGACATGGTCGACAAGCCGGTACTCAAGTACCCGCCGCATGTGCCGGCCACGGTCAAGCAGGTGGCCAATAGCGCGAACATCTTCGACGCCATCCGCCAGGGCGACATCCTGCTGCACCACCCGTACGAGAGCTTCACGCCCGTGCTGGAGCTGCTGCAGCAGGCTGCGCGCGACCCCGACGTGGTGGCCATCAAGCAGACCGTCTATCGCACCGGCAATGAATCGCCGGTCATGGAGGCGCTTATCAAAGCCGCGCGCAACGGCAAGGAAGTGACCGTCGTGGTCGAGCTGCTGGCGCGCTTTGATGAAGAAACGAACATCAACTGGGCCGATCAGCTTGAATCTGCCGGCGCGCACGTCGTGTACGGCGTGGTTGGCCACAAGTGCCACGCCAAGATGCTGCTCGTGGTGCGTCGTGAAGTCTCCGGCAAGGGCAAGACCGTCAAGCTGCACCGCTACGTGCACCTGGGCACCGGCAACTACCACCCCAAGACCGCCCGCCTCTATACGGACTTCGGCCTGATGACGGCCAACGAGCAGATCTGCGAAGACGTGCACCACACGTTCCAGCTGCTCACCGGCACCGGTGCGCAGGTCAAGCTGCATCATCTGTGGCACTCGCCGTTCACGATGCATGAGAACCTGGTCGAGCACATCCGTGCCGAAGCGCGCGCCGCACGCGCAGGCAAACGTGCACGCATCATCGGCAAGATGAACGCGCTGCTGGAACCGACCATCATCGACGAGTTGTACAAGGCCTCGCGTGCTGGCGTGAAGATCGACCTGATCGTGCGCGGCGTGTGCGCACTCAAGCCGGGCGTGCCAGGGCTGAGCGAGAACATCAGCGTGCGCTCGATCGTCGGGCGCTTCCTGGAGCATCACCGCGTCTATTACTTCCATGCTGCCGGCGAGGAAATCGTCTACCTCTCCAGCGCGGACTGGATGGACCGCAACCTGTTCCGCCGCGTAGAGGTTGCCTTCCCAGTGCTCGATCGCAAGCTCAAGGCGCGCGTCATCAAGGAAAGCCTGCAGGTGCATCTGCGCGACAACGCATCGGCTTGGGTCATGCAAGCAGACGGCACGTACGTGCAACGCACGACGCGCGGCAAGCACGTGCGCATCAGCCAACTTGCGTTGCTGAACCACTTCTCGCCGCAGGCTGCTGCAGCGGCAGAAACGGCAGCAGCCGTGGCTGCGGCGACGGCTGCTGAGGCGACTGTCAGGGCTCCGCTGGAGATTTCGGCAGGCTGATTGGCGGCGGCGCCGCTAGGCAAAAAAAACGCACGCTCTGCAGCGTGCGTTTTTCATTGGGTGATCGGTTTAGCGCGAAGTTGAATCAGGCTGCGCGCTCGTCGCTGACGCTCACACTGCGCACCACCGTGCGCTCCGGCGGAAACACGGCGCGGAAGGTGCTGCCCTTGCCGAGCTCACTCGTCACCTGCAGTTCACCACCGTGGCGCGAAAGTACGTGCTTGACGATTGCTAGGCCGAGACCCGTGCCACCCGTATCGCGCGAGCGGCTACGGTCAACACGATAGAAGCGCTCAGTCAGGCGCGGGATATGCTCGTGTGCAATGCCGATGCCCGTGTCGGTGACGGAATACACCGCATGCCCATCCTTCACGCCCCAATCGAGGCGGATCGTGCCGCCATCGGGCGTGTAGCGCACGGCATTGGAGGCCAGATTGCTGAATGCGGAGAGCAGCTCCAGCTCGGCCCCGCACACGCTCACTGCCGGATCGCACGTCATGCTGATGGTGTGGCGGCCGGCAGAGAGCGCCTCGATGTCATGCTCAAGCTGCAGCATCATGCGCTGCATCGGCACGGGCGCGACAGACGGCGGCTGGGAGTTGCCTTCCAGCGTCGCCAGCGCCAGCAGATCTTCCACCAGGTGCTGCATGCGCATGGCCTGCGTATGCATCATGTCGAGGTAACGCTTCTTGTCTTCCTCGGGCAGCGGAATATCGCGCACCGTCTCTAGAAAACCGGCGAGCACTGTCAGCGGCGTCTTCAGCTCGTGCGAGACGTTGGCGACGAAGTCGCGGCGCATGGCCTCGGTGTTCTCCAGCTTGGTGATGTCTTGCGTCACCAGCAGCTTGCGGTCTTCGCCGTACGGCAGGACCTGGACAGAGACGATGCTTTGCTTGTGGGGCCCCACGTCGTGCATGGTGAGCGGCTCCTCGAACTCGCCGCGCGCAAGGTAGCGGACGAACTCCGGTCTGCGAATCAGATGGGTAATGCGTTGGCGCAGATCACGCTTGGCAGACAAGCCGAAGTGCTCCTCGGCCACAGCGTTGCACCATTCGATCTGGTCTTCAGCGTCGAGCATCAGCACGCCGTTGGGCGATGCTTGAATGGCCTGGATGAACCGGCTGTGCTGCTGCTCGACCTGCAGCACCTGCGTGCGCCAGCCTTTCACGAGCCGGTGCAGGCGGTAGTAGACCTCGCCCCATAGGCCGAGCGCGCTGGGGATCTCGCCATAGGCCGGCGAGTCCAGCACGCGCCATAGGCGCTGGATCTGATAGACGTAGTAAAGGAGCATCACCAACAGCAGCACGCTGAGCACGGCCAGCGCAACCACATGGTTGGCGAAGACATACAGACAGGCTGTGACGAGGCCCACCAGGGCGACGAAGACAGCGAAGCGGGTCCAGAAGACGTTCATGAGGGCATTCTAAGCGCTGGACCGCGAAGATCGTGTGAACGCGCGATGGACGATGACGGACTCGCGCGTTCGATCAGTTGACGGCGGTTACTGCCCCGGATTGCGCGCCAGGCGATAGCCGCTGCCGCGCACGGTTTCGATCATGTTGCTGTAGCCACCCGGGGCGAGTGCCGCACGCAAGCGCTTGATGTGCACGTCCACGGTACGCTCTTCCACGAACACGTGATCGCCCCACACCTGATCGAGCAGTTGCGAGCGGCTGTGCACGCGCTCCGGATGCGTCATCAGGAAATGCAGCAGGCGGAACTCGGTCGGGCCCAGATCGAGCTTGATCGGGTTTTCCGCTTCGATGTTCGTGGCCGTCACGCGATGCGTGGCCGGGTCCAGCTTCAGGCCGTTGATGGCCACGACGTCGTCGGTCAGCTGCGGCGCACGGCGGCGCAGCACGGCCTTGATGCGGGCCAGCAACTCCTTGGGCGAGAACGGCTTGGTGACGTAGTCATCCGCACCGCTATCCAGGCCCATGATCTTGTCCTGCTCATCGCTGCGGGCGGTCAGCATGATGATTGGAATCTGGCGCGTACGCTCGTTCGCACGCAGCTCCTTGGCGAACATCACGCCGGACTTGCCCGGCAGCATCCAGTCCAGCAGAACCAGATCTGGCAGCACATCGCTCATCAGCGACAGCGCCTGTTCAGCGTTGTACGCACGGATCGGGTAGTGCCCTGCGTGCTGCAGGTTAACGGCGATCAACTCGGCGATCGCCGGTTCGTCTTCCACGACCAGAATGCTACTCGGCATGCTCACGTCTCCATCCTGCCTTTTTTTATTCGCCCTCGCCCTGGATCTCACGCTCCAGCGCCTCGCGCCCGGCGTGCCGGACGTCGGTTCCCTTGACGATGTAAATGATGAACTCAGCGATGTTCTTGGCGTGATCGCCAATACGTTCGATCGCCTTGGCAATGAACAGCAGATCCAGCGACACCGAAATCGTGCGCGGGTTCTCCATCATGTAGGTGATGAGTTCGCGCATGAAACCGCGAAATTCCTCGTCGATGGCCTTGTCTTCCTTCAGGATCGACACGGCCTCGGCGGTGTCCAGCCGTGCGAAGGCATCCAGCGCATGACGCAGGATGGTCGCTGCCATGTCGCCCGAGCGCTCAACGCCCGCATAGTTCAGCGCGTGCGCCGACGGGTCTTGCATGAGGCGCTTGGTGCGCTTGGCGATCTTCGCAGCCTCGTCGCCGGCGCGCTCCAGGTTGGTGATGGTCTTCGAGATGGCCATGACCAGACGCAGGTCGCGGGCGGTCGGCTGGCGGCGCGCGATGATGTTGTTGCAATCACCGTCGATCTCGATTTCGAGGGCATTGATCTCCTGCTCCACTGCGAGCACCTGATCACACATATCGGTGTCGAAGTTGGCCAGGGCGCGCATCGCGCGGGCGATCTGTGCCTCAACCAGGCCACCCATCTGCAGCACCTTGGTGCTGATGGAGGTCAGGTCGGTATCAAACTGCGATGACAGATGTTTCTCGGACATCGGTTTCTCCTTGTCGCTTCAGTGCGTGTTGCAGATCAGCCGAAGCGGCCGGTGATGTAGTCTTCCGTTTCCTTGCGGCGCGGCTTGATGAAGATCTTCTCGGTCTCACCAAACTCGATCAGCTCGCCCAGGTACATGTAAGCCGTGAAGTCGGAGCAGCGCGCAGCCTGTTGCATGTTATGCGTCACGATGACGACCGTGTAGTCGTCTTTCAGCTCAGCAATCAGCTCTTCGATCTTACCGGTGGAAATCGGGTCCAGTGCCGAGCACGGTTCGTCCAGCAGCAGCACTTCCGGACGGATGGCGATGCCACGGGCGATACACAGACGCTGCTGCTGACCACCCGACAGGCCATAGCCCGACTGGTTGAGCTTGTCCTTCACTTCGTTCCACAGCGCGGCCTTGGTCAGCGCCCATTCCACGCGGTCGTCCATTTCGGAGCGCGACAGGCGCTCGAACAGCTTCACGCCAAAGGCGATGTTGTCGTAGATCGACATCGGGAACGGCGTCGGCTTCTGGAACACCATGCCCACCTTGGCGCGCAACAGGGCGATGTCCGTCTTGGACGTGAGGAGGTTCTCGCCGTCCATGTTGATCGCACCTTCGGCACGCTGCTCGGGGTACAGCGCGTACATCTTGTTGAATGTACGCAGCAGCGTCGACTTGCCGCAGCCCGACGGGCCGATGAAGGCCGTCACCTGCTTCTCGGGAATCTGCAGTGAGATGTTCTTGAGCGCGTGGAACTTGCCGTAGTAGAAGTTCAGGTCACGCACATCGATCTTCGGGCTTTGCGTGCGCACTTCGAGGGACGTAGCAGTCATGGTCATTTCTTGGTGAACAAGGCACGCGCGAGGACGTTCAGCCCCAGCACACCCAGCGTAATCAGGAACACCCCGGCCCAGGCCAATTGTTGCCACTCGGGGAACGGGCTCATTGCAAACTTGTAGATCACCACCGGCATGGTCGCCACCGGCTGGTTCAGATCCAGGCTCCAGAACTGGTTGTTCAGCGCGGTGAAGAGCAACGGCGCGGTTTCACCGGCAATACGGGCCACAGCCAGCAGCACGCCGGTAATCACGCCAGCGTACGACGCCTTGAGCGTGATCGACAGAATCATCTTCCACTTGGGCGTACCGAGCGCCATGGCGGCTTCACGCATGGCGTTGGGCACCAGGTTCAGCATGTTCTCGGTGGTGCGCACCACGATCGGAATCTGCAGCAGGGCCAGCGCCAGCACGCCGGCAATCCCCGAGAAGTGCTGCACTCGCGCCACCACCACGGCATACACGAACAGGCCGATCACGATGGACGGCGCCGACAGCAGAATGTCATTGATGAAGCGCGTCGCGCTGGCCAGTGCCGACGTCTTGCCGTACTCCGCCAGGTAGATGCCGGCCAGGATGCCCAGCGGCGTGCCGATCAGCGTGGCCATGCCGACCAGCAGGAACGATCCGGCGATGGCGTTGGCCAGACCGCCTCCCGGCGTGTTGGGCGGCGGCGTCATCTCCGTGAAGAGCGACAGCGACAGACCACCCACGCCCAGCGAGAGCGTGGTCCACAGAATCCACGCCAGCCACACCAGGCCGAAGCCCATGGCGGCAAGCGAGAGTGCCAGCGCAATACCGTTGATATTGCGGCGACGGGCCTGCAGGCGTGCCTTGGTCTTCTCGGAGTCGGCGCGAACGGCAGGAATGGAGGACGTGCGCATGGTATTGGGTCTCATGGCGTCGGGCAGATCGTTCTGGTTCACTTTTGGCCCTCGCTCTTCTGCAGGCGCAGAAGCAGCAGCTTGGACGCCGCCAGCACGATGAACGTGATGACGAACAGGATCAAGCCCAACTCCATCAGCGCGGCGGTATGCAGGCCTTGGCCCGCTTCTGCAAATTCGTTGGCCAGTGCCGAGGTGATGCTGTTGCCCGGCGAGAACAGCGACGCATCCGACAGCAGGTTGGTGTTGCCGATCACGAACGTCACGGCCATGGTCTCGCCCAGTGCGCGGCCCAGACCCAGCATCACACCACCGATCACACCCGCCTTCGTGTACGGCAGCACCACGTTCCACATGACTTCCCACGTCGTGCAGCCCACGCCATAGGCGGATTCCTTGAGCAGCGTCGGCGTGATCTCGAACACGTCACGCATCACTGCCGAGATGTACGGGATGATCATGATCGCCAGGATCACCCCAGCGCACAGCAGGCCGATACCGATCGGTGCGCCCTGGAACAGCGCCCCGATGACCGGGATCTTGCCGACAGTCGCGGCCAGCGGCTTTTGAAAGTATTCGCTAAAAATCGGTGCAAATACGAGCAGACCCCACATGCCGTAGACGATGGACGGCACGGCAGCGAGCAGCTCGATGGCGGTACCCAGCGGTCGGCGCAGCCAGGCCGGCGACAGCTCGGTCAGAAACAGGGCAATGCCAAAGCTCACGGGCACGGCAATGATGAGCGCAATCAGCGAGGTGACCAGCGTGCCGTAGACCGGCACGAGCGCGCCGTAGATATCGGCGGGCGGATCCCACTCCGAATTCACCAGGAACGACAGGCCGAATTGCTTGATCGAGGGCCAGGAGCTGATGATCAGCGAAACGATGATGCCGCCCAACAGCAGGAGCGTAATGATTGCGGCAAGCCGGGTCAGACCGCCAAACACCAGGTCGCCAACGCGGCTGGGTGCTCGCATGCTGGAAGAAGCGCCGGAAGAATCAGAGAGCGTGGCCATGAGGGAAACCGGTCAGCCGTGAGAGAAGCTGTTGAAATGGTGCGGGCGGCAATCTGCACCGCCCGCCCGCACCTTGTGCTGCACTACCTACGCAGCGGGCAACGAACAATCAGTTATAGATCGCCTTGCCCGACGCATCCTTCACGTTCGACTTCCACGTGGCGCGGATCTGGTTCTTCACAGCATCCGGCAGCGGCACGTAGTCCAGACCCTTGGCAGCATCATCGCCGCCCTTGTAGGCCCAGTCGAAGAACTTCATGACTTCAGCGCCTTGTTCCGGCTTTGCCTGGACCTTGTGCAGCAGGATGAAGGTCGCACCAGCGATCGGCCATGCGTCCTTGCCCGGCTCGTCCGTCAGGATCTGGTAGTACGACTTGCTCCACTCGGCGCCAGCAGCCGCTGCCTTGAACGCTTCAGCGGTCGGTTGCACGGTGGCGCCCGACTTGTTCTGCAGGTTCACGTAGGTCATCTTGTTCTGCTTGGCGTAGGCGTACTCAACGTAACCCACTGCGCCACCCAGACGCTGCACGAAAGCGGCCACGCCTTCGTTGCCCTTGCCGCCCGTACCGGTCGGCCAGTTCACGGTCGTGCCTTCGCCAACCTTGCCCTTCCACTCGGCGTTCACCTTCGACAGGTAGTTCGTGAAGATGAACGAGGTGCCCGAACCGTCAGCACGGCGCACCACCAGGATGTCCTGGTCCGGCAGCTTGGCCTTCGGGTTCAGCTTGACGATAGCCGGATCATTCCACTTCTTGATCTTGCCCAGGTAGATGTCGCCCAGGATTTGGCCATTCAAGGTCAGTTCGCCCGGCTTCACGCCCGGCAGGTTGATCACCGGCACCACGCCGCCGATCACGGTCGGGAACTGAATCAGGCCATCCTTGTTCAGCTCTTCGTCCTTCAGCGGCATGTCCGATGCGCCGAAGTCGACAGTCTTGGCGGTGATCTGCTTGATGCCGCCCGACGAGCCGATACCTTGGTAGTTCACCTTGGTCTGGGTCGCCTTGTTGTAGTCGGCCGCCCACTTGTTGTAGACGGGGGCCGGGAACGTTGCGCCAGCACCAGTGATGTCAACTGCGAATGCGGTACCAGCGAAAGCCAGCGCAGCCACGCCCGCGATTGCGGATTTAACCAGTTTCATGTGTTCTCCAGAGGAGCGGTTGAGCGATGACAGATTTTTGACACCCGAACTTTAGGTCGCTCACATGACACTTCTGTGACAACACAAAAACTTCTCAGAACCGGCTTAGAACGCACGAAAGTCGATCTTAAGGCACAAAAAAAGCGGCGCAAGGGCCGCTTTTTAATTGCTTCTGCAGCGTTCGTCCGGCAATTTACCGCAACGTTGCCGCCAGACGTTCTGCATGCTGTGTAGCAAGGTCGGCATCCTGTGCCTCAACCATCACCCGTACAACAGGTTCGGTACCGGACGGACGAATCAGCACACGCCCCTTGCCGCTGAGCTCAGCCTCACTGGTCTTGAGCGCAGCTTGCAAGCCAGCGTGCGACTTCCAGTCGAAACCTTTTTCGACGCGCACATTGATCAGCTTTTGCGGGAACAGACGCACGCCTTCCAGCATTTCGTCGAGCGTCTGGCCACTGCGACGCAATGCCGCAAGCACCTGTAAAGCCGAGATGATGCCGTCGCCCGTGCTGTGCTTGTCCAGGCACAGCAAATGGCCCGAACCTTCACCGCCCAGCAGCCAACCGTTCTTCTTCAGTTCTTCCAGAACATAGCGGTCGCCCACCTTGGCACGTACGAACTCGACGCCTTGCGCCTTAAGTGCCAACTCCACAGCCAGGTTGGTCATGAGCGTACCGACAGCGCCCGGCACTGCCTGCCCTGCTGCGCGACGCGCCTGCACCATCACGTAGAGCAACTCATCGCCGTTGTACAGGCGACCGTTCCGGTCGACCACCTGGAGGCGGTCAGCATCGCCGTCAAAGGCCAGGCCGATGTCGGCGCCATGTTCACGCGTGGCTTCGACCAGCTTGCCCGGCGCTGTCGCGCCGTAGCCGTCGTTGATGTTGCGACCGTTCGGTTGGTTGCCGATCGACACCACATCCGCGCCCAACTCGTGGAAGACGTGCGGCGCAATGTGGTACGCCGCGCCATGCGCACTATCCAGCACGACTTTCATGCCGAATAGGTTCAGGTCATTCGGGAACGTGCTCTTGCAAAACTCGATGTAGCGGCCGGCGGCATCCTCAATGCGGCGGGCACGGCCCAGCGCGTCTGACGCCGCGTACTCCATCGGCTTTTCCAGTTCGGCTTCGATCTGCAGTTCGGTCTCGTCAGGCAGCTTGTCACCGCTGGCCGAGAAGAACTTGATGCCGTTGTCATAGTAAGGATTATGTGACGCAGAGATCACTACGCCCGCCGACAGGCGCAACGCGCGCGTCAGATAAGCCACGCCAGGCGTCGGCAGCGGACCGCTCATCAGCACGTCCACGCCGGCAGCCGTGAAACCGGCTTCCAGTGCCGCTTCCAGCATGTAGCCCGACAAGCGCGTGTCCTTGCCGATCAGCACAGTAGGCCGGCCGTGGCCATGCGACTCAGCGCCGTGTGCCAACACGCGGCCGGCAGCATAGCCAAGGCGCAGCACAAAGTCCGGCGTGATCGGGGTCTCGCCCACGCGCCCACGAATGCCATCGGTGCCGAAATACTTCCTGGACATAAGGAATCTCTCCTGCAGTAGTTTCTTTATTGTTTGTAAGGTGCCGGCCGCAGCCGGGCAATCGTCTGTTCGCTCGACCCCGACCGTACGACCGTCATGCGAGCGGCGGATCAACCCGTTCGTGACGCATTGCCCACCAGACCTGAAGTGCTTCCACGGTCGGCCGCACGTCGTGCACACGCACGATGAACGCACCGCGCTCCGCTGCCAGCAACGCGGCAGCCACACTCGCGGTGATGCGTTCGGCTGGCGGTCTGCCACCCAGCACTGCACCCAACGTCGATTTGCGCGACAGACCGGCCAACAACGGCAACCCGATCTGCTCGAACTGCGCCAATCGATTGAGCATAGTGAGATTGTGATCCGGCGTTTTACCAAAACCAAATCCCGGGTCGAGCGAAATACGCTCGGCAGCTACGCCGGCAGCCAGCAATGCTTCGGTCTGCATGCGCAGGAAGGCTGTCACTTCGCCCATCAGATCCGTATAGCTGGGCGACTCCTGCATCGTCTCGGGATCACGCTGCATGTGCATCACGCACAGGCCGGCGTTGCCCTTGGCCACTGCCTCAATCGCGCCCGGGCGGCGAAAACCCCAAATGTCGTTGATGAGATCGGCGCCACCCTCTAGCGTGGCGCGCATCACCTCAGGCTTGTAGGTGTCGATGGACAGCGGTTTGCCGCAGTCGCGCAGCGCCTCGACAATCGGCATCACGCGGTCCAACTCTTCCTGCAGACCCAGTGGCGCGGCGCCCGGCCGGCTCGATTCGCCACCGATGTCGATCATGTCGACGCCTTCGGTGATCAGTTGTTCAGCATGGCGCAGCGCCGTATCGCGGGTGGCATGTTGGCCGCCGTCGGAAAACGAATCGGGCGTGACGTTGAGAATGCCCATGACCAGCGGGCGCCGATCACGTGCGTAGCGAAAACGCCCGCACTGGAAGTGCGTCGTAGTGGGAATGAGAGCAGACAAGATATGCGAATCAGAGTACGGCGCAGGACCGGAATGCTACGCCAGGCATACCAAAAAAGGCACTAACAAAAAAGCCGGTGCGCATGCACCGGCTCTTATGCTCCGCCCTCAGGGCAATAACCTATCAGACAGCCTTCATGCCGTGGCCGGCACGTTACCCGGGTTCGCTCCGGCTGGGGTACCGCCACCCGGCGGCGTGCTGCCACCGCCAGTCGAACCATAGCGCGGCGGGCGCGGCGGCTTACCGTCCATGATGTCGTTGACCTGGTCGGCGTCGATGGTTTCCCACTCGAGCAGCGCAGCCGTCATGGCCTCAACCTTGTCGCGGTTGGCTTCCAGCAGGCCCTTGGCCAGGGCATATTGCTCGTCAACAATGCGACGGATTTCTGCATCGACCTTTTGCTGCGTCGCCTCGGACACCGTCTTCGACGCCATGCGGCCGAAGAAACCGTCCTGCTCGGTGTCGACATAGACCATGGTGCCCAGCGTGTCGCTCATGCCGTAGCGCGTCACCATGTCGCGGGCCATTTTCGTGGCGCGCTCGAAGTCGTTCGAAGCACCGGTACTCATCGCCCCCAGGAACACCTCTTCTGCAGCGCGACCGCCGAACAGGATGGCGACCTCTTCAAGCATCGTGTCCTTATAGGCGTAGTGCTTGTCGTGCTCCGGCAGTTGCCAGGTCAAGCCACCAGCCCAACCGCGCGGCATGATCGTGACCTTGTGCACCGGATCTGCCTTCGGCAGCAGCTTGGCAACCACTGCATGACCCGACTCGTGGTACGCCGTGGCCTTGCGCTCTTCTTCGCGGATCACGGCCGACTTGCGCTCCGGACCCATGTAGATCTTGTCCTTGGCATCTTCGAAGTCCTGCATATCGACCACGCGCTTGTTACGGCGGGCAGCAAACAGCGCGGCTTCGTTCACAAGGTTGGCCAGATCAGCACCCGAGAAACCTGGCGTGCCACGTGCCAGCACTGATGCATCGACATCATTGCCGATCGGCACCTTGCGCATATGCACCTTGAGGATCTGCTCGCGGCCACGGATGTCCGGCAGGCCCACGTAGACCTGGCGGTCGAAACGGCCCGGACGCAGCAACGCCTTGTCCAGCACGTCAGCACGGTTGGTCGCAGCGATCACGATGACGCCCGAGTTGGCCTCGAAACCGTCCATCTCGACCAGCATCTGGTTCAGGGTCTGCTCGCGCTCATCGTTGCCGCCACCCATGCCGGCGCCACGATGACGGCCAACCGCGTCAATTTCGTCGATGAAGACGATGCAGGGCGCTTGCTTCTTGGCGTTCTCGAACATGTCGCGCACGCGGGCTGCACCCACGCCAACGAACATTTCAACGAAATCCGAACCGGAGATGCTGAAGAACGGTACCTTGGCTTCGCCAGCAATGGCGCGCGCCAGCAGCGTCTTACCGGTACCCGGAGGGCCGACCAGCAGCACGCCACGTGGGATACGACCGCCCAGTTTCTGGAATTTCTGGGGATCTTTCAGGAAGTCGACGAGCTCGACGACCTCTTCCTTCGACTCGTCACACCCTGCCACGTCAGCAAACGTGACGCTGTTGTTATTCTCGTCGATCAACCGCGCTCGGGATTTGCCGAACGAGAAGGCACCGCCTTTCCCGCCGCCTTGCATCTGCCGCATCATGTAGAACCAGAACACGATGATCAGCAGCGTCGGGCCGAGGTAGGTAAGGATCGAATAGAGCATATTGGGCTCGTCTTCGGCCTTGCCGGTCACCTGCACGCCAAATTTCATCAGATCGCCAACCATCCAGATGTCGCCTGGCGAGATGATGGAATACTTGTTGCCCTCGTTGGGCGTGACCAGCAGCGTGCGGCCCTGCACTTCGACGCGCTTGACCTTGCCGGCCTTTGCGTCATCCATGAATTGCGAGTACGTCACACCTTCTTGGGTGCGCGGCTTGTCGAACTGCTTGAAGACGGTGAACAGCACCAAGGCAATCACCAGCCAGATGGCCGCCTTCTGAAACCAGTTGTTATTCAAGGCGAGACTCCTTTAGAAATGCCTTGACGGGATGCTTGGCATTGTAATGCACGGACACCGCCGCGGGTTGATTGCCCGCAAGACCATCGGCCACTCAGCGCCACCGGGCCCTTCCTGAGTAACGTCCGTCAGCCCGGATGCTTGAGCTGGCGGCCCAGCAGGAAGGTCTCGGAAGACTTGTCGCGAGAGGCCTTGGGCTTGCGCGGCGCCACGATCTTGAAATGGCGCTTGAACATCTCGACGATCTGACTATAGCCGCTGCCGTGGAAACATTTGATCAGCAGTGCACCTTCAGGTTTCAGGTGCGCCATGGCAAATTCCACGGCCAGCTCGGCGATGTGCTCCATGCGCGCGGCGTCTGCCGACGCCACACCCGAGAGGTTGGGGGCCATATCGGACAAAACAAGGTCTACTTTGCCTCCGCCCGTGGCTTCCAGCACGATTTCTTCCAGTTGCTGGAAGACCTCGTCCTCGCGAAAGTCGCCCTGGATGAACTCGACATCCGCTATAGCTTCCATCGGCAGGATGTCGATGGCGACAATGGCGCCGTCGATACGCCCGTCCTTGGCGCGCGGCGAGGCGGCCAGCTTGTTGCGCACGTACTGGCTCCAACTGCCCGGCGCGGCGCCCAGATCGACAATGACCTGGCCCGGCTTGATCAGCTTGTCCTGCTCATCGATCTCCTTGAGTTTGTAGGCGGCGCGCGCGCGATAGCCCTCGCGCTGGGCCAGCTTCACGTACGGATCGTTGATATGGTCGTGCAGCCACGACTGGTTGAACTTGTTCTTTGCCATCGAATTGGTTGCCAAACTGCCTAAACATGGCGGCTTGGACTGATTTTGGCGGATAATACGCGCCGTTTGTCCTTTTGCGCGATCTCGCCCTCATTTATGCCCGCCCTCATCCTCACCCCTGCCCAACGATCGGAACTGCGCTCGGAAGCGCACGCGTTGAACCCGGTCGTCATCATCGGTGCGGAGGGCCTGACCAAAGCCGTTCTGGCCGAAATCGACCGCTCGCTGGCGGCCCACGGGCTGATCAAAATTCGGGTGTTCGGCGACGACCGCGAAGCCCGCATCGAGCTCTATGACACCATCTGCGCCCGCCTGCAGGCTGCGCCCGTGCAGCACATCGGCAAACTGCTGGTGATCTGGCGCGAAGGTCCGGCCTACCTGAAGGAAAACCAGCCGCAGGACATCCGCCCGCCGCGCAAGACCACCGTCGGCGCCGGCCCGCGCTCCGTTACAGTGCGTAAGGCGAATCCGAACGCCACGCGCCGCCCGAAGCCGGTTCGCCTAAGCGTGCTCGGCAACGAGCGCGTCACGGCCGGCGGCAACGTGAAACGTGCCAAACCGCGCCAAACCAGCCAAAAGAAGAAGGCACTGTCCTGATCTGACGCTTGCCCGCACAGAAAACGACCGGCTTTTCAGCCGGTCTTTTCTTCGGCCTCAGGAGGGCTGCTGAATACCAGCGGTTTTCCAGATCAACGCAAGGCCAAACAGACTTTGCACCAGGTAAAACACGCTCGACACACCGTGCAGCATGCCGAACTGGGCCCGGTAAGCCGAGTCACCGACGGCCAGACCCTGGGCCGCCGCCTGCTCACGCAGTGAAGCCATGAACGGTTGCAGCCCAAAGTAGCCGACCAGCACGCATACCAGCATCCCCAGCACCAGCCATCGCAGCGACTTGTATCCCGCCTGCCCGCGCCGCACCAGCGCTGTGGCGGCAAGCAGCAGCAAACAGCCTACGCCCAGGCCAATCCACGCCTCGGCGTGAAACAGCCGGCCGGCGATCGAGCCGGCCAACTGGCGGTCTTCCAGCATGGCAAACAGCGTCGGGGCGACGATGTAGCCGATGGTCCAGAGCGATCCGCACCATACCGTTGCAAGCAACTGAAAGAAGCGCTGGGGCATGTGGGATCGTTCCGGCTGGTGGTGATTAGAGGTACTTGACGGCTAGGACTTCGTACTCGCGCTCGCCGCCCGGGGCGACCACGGTGGCGACGTCGCCTTCAAACTTGCCGATCAGCGCACGGGCGATCGGCGAGCTGATCGAAATCTTGCCGGTTTCCAGATCAGCTTCGTCATCGCCAACGATCTGGTATGTGACGGGCTTGCCTGAATCCAGGTCTTCCAGGTCGATGGTGGCGCCGAAAACCACACGCCCCTCGGCGTCGAGCTCGGACGGATCGATGATATTCGCTGCCGACAGTTTGCCTTCGATTTCCTGGATGCGGCCTTCGATGAAGCCCTGGCGCTCTTTGGCGGCATCGTAGTCGGCGTTTTCGGACAGATCGCCCTGGGCACGTGCCTCGGCGATAGCGGTGACGACGGCCGGACGCTCCTTGGTCTTCAAGCGCTGCAGCTCTTCCTTGAGCATCTCGGCACCGCGCTTGGTAATGGGAATGGTGCTCATAGTGGGTAATTCGGAATCACAAAAAAATCAGCCGCTGCGAAGCGGGAGGGCGCGTAGCGCACACCCGCCTGACGGCGGCTGTCGTTGTTTTGACACGGACACTGTAGTGTAGGCGAACCGCCCGGAGGCGGCAACTGCTGCCCCAGAGAGCCTTGACCGCGACGCTATGCCGCGCCGCGGGGCCAAACTCTGGGTCCTACCAAGCCTTACAGGGTGGCGTGCAGACCTTGGAGGTCATACACATCCAGATGTTGCATGTGCTTCAGGCCTTCCACCGCGGCGCGGGCGCCGGCGATGGTCGTGTAGTACGTCACACGCTGGGCCAACGCCGCTTGGCGGATCGAGCGCGAGTCAGCAATCGCGGTACGCGTCTCGTCGACGGTCGTGAACACGAGTGCGATCTCGCTGTTCTTGATCATGTCGACGATGTGCGGACGGCCTTCCTTCACCTTGTTGATCACGCGGACCGGAATGCCGGCGGCTTCGATGGCCGAGGCCGTGCCACGCGTCGCGACGATCGGGTAGCCCAGCGTATGCAGCGCGCGGGCCACTTCCACCGCAGCTGGCTTATCGCTGTCCTTGACCGTCATCAGCACGGTACCCTTCTCGGGCAGGCGCGAACCGGCGGCGAGCTGGCTCTTGAAGAGCGCCTCGCCGAAGGTCTTGCCGACGCCCATGACTTCGCCAGTGGAGCGCATTTCCGGTCCAAGCACCGGGTCAACGCCCGGGAACTTGTTGAACGGGAACACGGCTTCCTTGACGCTGTAGTACGCCGGCACGACTTCTTTCTCGATGCCTTGCGAATCCAGCGACTGGCCCGCCATGCAACGCGCCGCCACCTTCGCCAGCGAGACGCTGGTCGCCTTCGACACGTACGGCACCGTACGCGACGCACGCGGGTTCACTTCCAGCACGTAGACGATGTCTTGGCCATCGCGTTGCTGGATGGCGAACTGCACGTTCATCAGGCCGACCACGTTCAGGGCCTTGGCCATCGCGGCGGTCTGACGCTTGAGTTCATCGACGGTGGCTTGCGACAGCGAGTACGGCGGCAGCGAGCACGCCGAATCGCCCGAGTGCACGCCGGCCTGCTCGATGTGCTCCATCACGCCGCCGATGAACACGCGCTTGCCATCGGAGAGGCAATCCACGTCGCATTCGATGGCGTCGTTCAGGAAGCGGTCGAGCAGCACGGGGCTGTCGTTCGACACCTTCACGGCTTCACGCATGTAGCGCTCGAGGTCGCGCGGCTCGTGCACGATTTCCATCGCGCGGCCACCCAGCACGTACGACGGGCGCACCACCAGCGGGTAGCCGATTTCTTCGGCCAGCTTGAGGGCTTCGTCTTCGGCGCGCGCGGTGCGGTTGGGCGGCTGACGCAGGCCCAGCTCGTGCAGCAGCTTCTGGAAGCGCTCACGATCTTCAGCCGCATCAATCATGTCCGGCGACGTGCCGATGATGGGCACGCCATTGGCTTCCAGATCCAGCGCGAGCTTCAGCGGCGTTTGGCCGCCGTATTGCACGATCACGCCAACCGGCTTTTCCTTGTCGACGATTTCGAGCACGTCTTCCAGGGTCACCGGCTCGAAGTACAGGCGGTCGGAGGTGTCGTAGTCCGTCGAAACGGTTTCCGGGTTGCAGTTGACCATGATGGTCTCGTACCCGTCTTCGCGCAGTGCCAGCGCGGCGTGCACGCAGCAGTAGTCGAACTCGATGCCCTGGCCGATCCGGTTCGGGCCACCGCCCAGCACCATGATCTTCTTGTTGCTGGTCGGCTGGGCTTCGCACTCGCCGTGCTCGGCTTCGTACGTCGAATACAGGTACGCGGTATTGGTCGCAAACTCGGCGGCACAGGTGTCGACGCGCTTGTAGACCGGGCGGACCTTCTCAGCGATACGCTTTTCGCGCACAGCCTGGGCCGTCGTCTTCATCAGCTTGGCAAGGCGGCGGTCGGAGAAGCCCTTCTGCTTGAGCAGGCGCAGCTCGGCAGCCGACAGGCTATCCAGCGTGCGCGCCTTCACCAACGCTTCGGTCTTGACGATGTCTTCGATCTGCGCAAGGAACCACGGGTCCACAGCGGTCTCGGCGTACACCTCGTCGATCGACAAGCCCAGGCGGAATGCGTCGCCCAGATACCAGATGCGGTCCGGGCCAGCTTCGCCGATTTCTTCGATGATCTCGTCGCGGTCGGTGGACTTTTCGTCCAGGCCATCCACGCCGACTTCCAGGCCGCGCAGTGCCTTCTGGAACGATTCCTGGAAGGTGCGGCCCATAGCCATCACCTCGCCCACCGACTTCATCTGCGTGGTCAGGTGGCTGTCGGCCTGCGGGAATTTTTCGAATGCGAAACGCGGCACCTTGGTGACCACGTAGTCGATCGACGGCTCGAACGACGCCGGGGTTGCGCCACCGGTGATCTCGTTCTTCAACTCGTCCAGCGTGTAGCCCACGGCCAGCTTGGCCGCGACCTTGGCGATCGGGAAGCCCGTCGCCTTCGAGGCCAGCGCCGACGAACGCGACACACGCGGGTTCATCTCGATCACAATCATCCGGCCATCTTGCGGATTGATCGAGAACTGCACGTTCGAACCGCCCGTGTCGACGCCGATCTCGCGCAGCACGGCCAGCGAGGCGTTGCGCAGGATCTGGTATTCCTTGTCAGTCAGCGTCTGTGCCGGGGCTACGGTGATGGAGTCACCGGTGTGGATGCCCATCGGGTCCAGGTTTTCGATCGAGCAGACGATGATGCAGTTGTCCGCCTTGTCGCGCACGACTTCCATCTCGTATTCCTTCCAGCCGAGCAGCGACTCTTCGATCAGCAACTCGTTGGTCGGCGAGAGGTCGAGACCGCGCTTGCAGATCTCTTCAAATTCTTCGCGGTTGTAAGCGATGCCGCCGCCCGTGCCGCCCAGCGTGAACGACGGACGGATCACGATCGGGTAGCCGCTCGTGCCGGTTTCCTTGGCTATCTGCGACTGTACGGCCACGGCTTCGTCCATCGAATGCGCGATGCCCGACTTGGCCGAACCCAGGCCGATCTTGGTCATCGCGTCCTTGAACTTCTGGCGGTCTTCGGCCTTGTCGATGGCTTCGGGCGATGCGCCGATCAGCTCGACGTTGTACTTGGCCAGCACGCCGTGGCGGTGCAGGTCGAGCGCGCAGTTCAGCGCGGTCTGGCCACCCATGGTCGGCAGGATCGCGTCCGGGCGCTCCTTGGCAATGATGCGCTCGACCACTTCCCAGGTGATCGGCTCGATGTAGGTCACATCGGCCGTGCTGGGGTCGGTCATGATCGTGGCCGGGTTGCTGTTGACCAGGACCACCTTGAAGCCTTCTTCACGCAGCGCCTTGCAAGCCTGCGCGCCGGAGTAATCGAACTCGCACGCCTGGCCGATGATGATCGGACCCGCGCCGATGATCAGGATGGTTTTAATGTCTGTACGTTTTGGCATAACCCGCTCGATTCGATTAATTCAGTGTGGCCGTCGCCAGCTTGGCGGAAAAGCCGATAAACATGGCGCCGACACCGCTGCTCATACCGGCAGACAGGCGTCGTCGCGCGCGGAACGCCGCGGCCAGCCGCGCGCCCACGAAGATGATGGTGGTCAGGTACAGGAAGCTGCAGACTTGGCAGACCAGCCCCAGCACGACGAACGACACCACCGGCAATGCGTAGTGCGGATCGACGAACTGGATGAAGAACGAGATGAAGAACAGGATCGCCTTCGGGTTCAGCAGGCTGATGATCAGCGCCTTCTTGAAGGGATTCGCTTCGTCAGCCGGTGCCGCGCTCTGCTCAGCCGACTCGCCTGCCTTGCGTGCACGCCAGTTGTTCAATGCACCGCGCAACATCTGCAAGCCGATCCACGCCAGGTACGCCGCGCCGATGTACTTCACGACGTAGAACAGCGCCGGACTCGCCTTCAGCAGCGAAGCCACGCCCGCCGCCGACAGCACCATCAGGATGGCATCGCCCAGAAACACGCCGCATGCGCCCTGGTAGCCCGCGCGCACACCGCGACGGGCCGCCACCGACAGCACGTACATCGAGTTCGGACCCGGCAGCAGCACGATAAAGATCGTGCCGAGCAGGAAAGTCCAGAACTCGGTGACGCCGAAGTGGGCGAGCATGAAGGCGTTCATGGCGATGCTGTCTCGTTTGCGTTATTGCTTCGCCGCGTCCATCGCCGCCGTGAAGCGGTCGAACAGATACGCGATGTCGTGCGGGCCAGGCGAGGCTTCCGGGTGACCCTGGAAGCAGAATGCCGGGCGGTCCGTAAGCTCGAAGCCCTGCAGCGTGCCGTCGAACAGCGAGACGTGCGTCACGCGTGCATTGGCCGGCAGCGAGTCCGGGTCCACCGCAAAGCCGTGGTTCTGCGAGGTGATGAGCACGCGGCCGTCCTGCAGATCCTTGACCGGGTGGTTCGCACCGTGGTGGCCGGTCTTCATCTTGAGCGTCTTGGCGCCGACGGCCAGGCCCATGATCTGGTGACCCAGGCAGATGCCGAATGTCGGGAGGCGGCGGTCGAGGAATTCCTTGGCAGCGGCGATGGCGTAATCGCACGGTTCCGGATCGCCAGGGCCGTTGGAGAGGAACACGCCGTCCGGGTTGTGCGCCAGTACGTCGGCAGCGCTGGTCTGGGCCGGCACCACTGTCACGCGGCAGCCGCGCTCGGCCAGCATGCGCAGGATGTTGAACTTGACGCCGAAGTCATACGCAACCACGTGGTACTTCGGGGCGTCCTGCTTGCCGTAGCCTCGGCCCAGCTCCCATTCGGTCTGGGTCCACTCGTACGGCTCGGTGACGGACACCACCTTCGCCAGATCCATGCCCGACAGGCCCGGGAACGAACGTGCCAGGTCGATGGCCTTCTGGACGTTGTCTTCGCCGGCCAGGATGCAGCCGTTCTGGGCACCCTTTTCACGCAGGATGCGGGTCAGCTTGCGGGTGTCGATACCGGCAATGGCGACAACCTTCTCGCCCTTCAGGTAATGCGAGAGCGAGTGTTCCTTGCGGAAGTTCGACGCGAGGATCGGCAGATCCTTGATGATGAGACCGGCGGCATGGACTTTCGTGGCTTCGACATCCTCACGGTTCACGCCGACGTTACCGATGTGCGGGTACGTGAGCGTGACGATCTGGCGCGAGTAGCTCGGATCGGTAAGGATTTCCTGATAGCCGGTGATGGCGGTGTTGAACACCACTTCGCCGATCGTATGACCGGCCGCACCGATGGAATAGCCACGAAAGACCGTGCCGTCTGCAAGCGCGAGAATGGCGGGCGGGAAAGACGGCAACACGGGTAGCTCCTGCTGGATTCACCCTGTGCCGACCTGATCGCCTTGGCGCCGAAGCGGAATTCCGGCTGCGCGGAATCCGGGCCGTTTGCGCGTCGAAACCGGGGCGGAACTCACCAGGAAACGAGGCAGACGGGGCAGTAGGCGGGAGGTAGGAAGCGGTTGGCGCTAGGGTGATGGGTTTCTGAACTCAAACCTGACAAGTATACCCGCGCACCACAAAAAACTCAATGAAAGGAAGGACTTAACGCCGGGTAGCCCGCCAATTGTGACGTCCCGGTGCGCCCGACACCCCGCACCCAAGCGGGCGCGAGCGTCACTTTTCTGTGCGCCGCTACCCTTGCATAGCGGCCTGCACTTGCGCCAGCGCAGTCGGGTCCTCAATCGTGGTCAGGTCGCCCGGATCGCGCCCTTCGGCCACCGCCTGCATCGCCCGGCGCAGCAGTTTGCCCGAGCGTGTTTTGGGCAGTGCGTTGACGAAAAACACGCGTGACGGCCGCGCCACCGCACCCAACTGCGCCTCCACGGTGCGCATGAGCTCTCCTTCCAGCGCAAGGCGATCGGCCGACTCGGCAACGCGTGACGCGTCGCGCACGATGGCAAAGCCCATCGCCACCTGCCCCTTCAACTGGTCCGCCACCCCCACCACGGCCACCTCCGCGATCGCGGGATGGGACGACAGGCTCTCTTCGATCTCGCGCGTGCCCAGGCGATGGCCCGCCACGTTGATCACGTCATCGGTGCGCCCGAGGATGGTGATGTAACCCTCAGCGTCCCGCACACCCCAGTCGAAGCTGGAATAGATCTGGCCACCAGGAAACGCCGACCAGTATGTCTTGAGGAAACGCGCGTCATCCCGCCAGACGGTGCTCATGCAGCCCGGCGGCAGCGGTGCCGTCACGGCCAGCAGCCCCTTCTCGCCCGGTGCGCAGGGCTGGCCGGTCACCTCGTCGAGAATGTCGAGCTTGTAGCCATAGACCGGGAAACCGGGCGAACCCAGCTTTTGCGTTGACGGCTCCACGCCCTGTGGAATGGCCAGCATCGGCCAGCCGGTTTCGGTCTGCCAGTAGTTGTCGACGATGGGCTTTTGCAATGCTTCGCCGATCCAGCTTGCGGTGGGCTCGTCCAACGGTTCGCCCGCCAGGAACAGGCGGCGCAGGCTGGACAGGTCATGTCGGTGCAGCAACGCCGGATCCTGCTTTTTGAGCACCCGGATCGCCGTCGGCGCTGTGAACATCACGTTGACCCGGTGCTGCTCGACAATGCGCCACCAGACGGCGCCGTCGGGGCGGATGGGCGTGCCCTCGTACATCACTGTCGTCAGGCCAGCGAGTAGCGGCGCATAGACGATGTAGCTGTGGCCCACCACCCAGCCGACGTCCGACGCAGTGAACATCGTGTCGCCGGCCTGTGCGCCGAAGATCAGCGGTATCGACGCAGCCAATGCCACCGCATAACCACCCGTGTCGCGCTGAACGCCCTTGGGCTTGCCGGTCGTACCCGAGGTGTAGAGGATGTACGACGGCTCGCTCGACTCCATCCACTCGCACGGCACATCGGCATTCGCATGCTCGCTGCCAAGCGCGGCGTAGTCGACATCGCGCGCGTTGTGCCGCATTGGCGCCAAGTTGCGATTGACGAGCAGCACGCGCTCGGGCTTATGCACTGCCAGGTCGATGGCGGCGTCGAGCAGCGGTTTGTACTCGACCACCTTGCCCGCGCGCGAGCCCGCGTCCGCGCTGACGATAACGCGCGGCGTGGCATCGTCAATGCGCGTAGCCAGGCTGTTGGATGCGAAGCCGCCGAACACCACCGAGTGGATCGCCCCAATGCGCGCGCAGGCCAGCATCGCAAACGCGGCCTCAGGAATCATCGGCAGGTAGATCAACACCCGATCGCCGCGCTTGACGCCCAGCGCCTGCAGGCTGGCCGCCATGCGGTTGACCTCGCGGTGCAGCTGGCGATACGTGTACGTCGTCTCGATGCCGGTCTCAGTGGACACATACACCAGCGCCGCCTGCTCGCCACGCGTGGCGAGATGACGATCCACCGCGTTGTGGCACAGATTGGTGCGCCCGCCGACAAACCAGCGCGCAAACGGCAAGCGTAAATCGTCGAGCACGGCGGCGTATGGCGTCTGCCAGTCGATGCGCTGGGCTTGCTCGTGCCAGAAGCCGGAAGGGTCGTCGACGGAACGCTGGTACAGCGCGCGGTATGCGGCGGACATGGGCATGACGTTGTCTCCTGGCCGACCCACTGCGTGGCGCGCCGGCTCAATGTTCGATGTGCTCGATGCGGCTACTGTGCGACCGCCAACTTACGCAGGTCTTACCGCAGTCCAAAAAGAAAACGGCGCCCCGCAGGACGCCGCTTTAGTTTGCCAGCTTCAGCGCTTCTTGCGCTTGGCCGATGTGCTGGCCACCGGCCTGGCCTTGACGACCGGCTTGCCGGCCACCTTGGCTGTCGGGACCCGCCCGGTCGACGCCGCCGCCGACGTTGCCGATACGCGCACCGCACGCACACGACCACCGCCCCGCGCCTGCGGCAACATCAGCACCACGTTGTGGCCCCGCGGGATCGCATCGCCCGGCAACTGGTTCCACGCACGGATCTGCGCCACCGACACGCCATAACGCCGCGACAGGCCGGCAACCGTATCGCGCTTGCCTGCGCGCACCACCACCTTTCTCAGGTCAGGCATGTCGGGTTCGACAGCCATGGTGGCGTTTTCGGCCAGTTCAGGGCTGATATCCGGCGCATCGTCCTTGGCGCCGTCCGCGCGCGGCACGACCACCGTGGAACCCGCTTTCAGGCGCATGCCTTTGGGAATGCGGTTGATCTCGCGAATGGTATCGGGATCGACCTTCAACCGCGCCGCCAGGGCCTCCACGCGCTCGCGGTTGCCCACCGTCACCGCCGTCCAGCTCGACAGGCCGCCGCGATACGTATTCAGGTTGTACTGAAACGTTTCCGCGTTGTCGTACGGCAGCAGAATTTGCGGATTCGAGGCCCCCAGGATCACCGGCCGGTTGAACGACGGGTTGAGCGCCTTGAACTCATCCATCGGCAGATTGGCCAGCCGCGCCGCCAGCACGACATCAATGTCACGTGAGGTCGTGACGGTGACGAAATACGGGTGGTTCGGGATGTCCGGCAACCTGACGCTGTAGCGCTCGGGGTTGGCGATGATGTTCTTCACCGCCTGGAGCTTGGGCACGTACATGCGCGTCTCGGCCGGCATGTTCAGGTTGACGTAGTCCGTCGACAGGCCCGCCGCCTGGTTGCGCGCAATCGCCCGGGCGACCGAGCCCTCGCCCCAGTTATAGGCGGCCAGCGCCAACTGCCAGTCGCCAAACTGATCGTGCAGCTTGGAGAGGTAGTCCAGCGCGGCGTCTGTCGAGGCGAGCACGTCGCGGCGCTCGTCCTGGAAGACGTTCTGCTTGAGGTTGTAGGTTCGGCCGGTACTGGGGATGAACTGCCACATCCCGGCTGCCTTGGCACTCGACACTGCCTGCGGGTTGAACGCACTTTCCACGAACGGCAGCAAGGCCAATTCGGTGGGCATGTTGCGCCGCTCCAGTTCTTCGACGATGTGATACAGGTAGCGGTTCGAGCGCTCGACCATGCGCTGGAACGCTTCCGGACGCTGCGCATACCAATCGGCACGGTCATCCACGGCCGAGTTTTGCAGATCGGGCATGGAGAAGCCTTGGCGAATGCGCGCCCAGAGATCCTTGGCCGGCCCTTTCAGGGAGGCCACGGGCTGCTGATCAACATTGACGACCGGCGCATTTTTGCCGGAAGCGGAGGCAGAGGCGCTTGTGCTGGCAGTGTCGGCATTCGGAGCGGGAGCCGTAGCACAGGCCGCGAGAAGCAGACTGAGCACAGATGCCGCAAGAAGTCGCACGGATCGCATCAAGTTCTGAGGGGTTGGACCTAAAAATTGCCCCAGATAGTAAGAAACGCATCCCGCCACGTCAACCCGCGTAGACCCGACATCTGCCTCGGCAAACACCCGTCGCGCAGGCGGTGATCCCCCGCGCGGCGTGTATTCTCAACGGAAACCGTTCTTCCACTCGCGCAAAGCGGCGAATACGGCCACCGGATCTTTTGTGCCGATCGCGGCGTGACGCGCCACCGCTTGCGTCACTTCGGGCGCATCTGACCGCATGAACGGGTTGGTCGCGCGCTCATGGCCAACCGTGGTGGGCACGGTCGAGCGGCCCTCGGCCCGCAACGCCGCAACCTTGTCCTCCCAGGCGGCCAAGCTGGCGTTGCCCGGCTCGACAGCGCGCGCAAAGCGCACATTCGATGCGGTGTATTCATGCGCGCAGTAAACAAGGGTGTCTGGCGCCAGCGCGGCCAGCTTGGCCAGCGACGCGCGCATTTGCGCAGGCGTGCCTTCAAAGAGACGGCCGCAACCCGTCGCGAATAGCGTATCGCCGCAAAACAGGCTGGCGGGCGTCTTGTCGCCCTGCAGATGACCGACGTAGGCGACGTGGCCACTGGTGTGCCCCGGCACATCAATCACGCGGAACGTGGCAGCCGGTTGGGCAAGTGCAACGATGTCGCCTTCGCGTACGGCTTGGGTGCGGCACGGGATGGATTCGCCTGCCGGACCGATCACCGGCAACGGTACCCCTTCGGGATTCTCCGGATACGCCGCGACCAGTTCCCGTACCCCGCCGACGTGATCGCCGTGATGATGTGTGATTACAATGGCACCGAGCGCCAACCCGCGCTCCTGGAGGAAGCGCAGCACGGGTTGCGCGTCGCCTGGGTCCACAACAGCAGCCACGCGGCCATCGTGAAGTGCCCAAATATAATTATCGGCAAACGCAGCGATCGCCTCTACCTCAAGTGCTACTTCCGACGGCACACCACCCTGGACCATGCCTGACTCCTCTAACGATCGCCGCATTATAGATTGGCACCACTGGCTGGCTTCACCGCCTGGGCAATACGTCCTGCGCTGGGAGCAGGCGCAATTCGATCGCACCGTCGCCGACATGTTCGGCTTTCATGCGCTGCAACTCGGCCACCCGGGCTTTGGCGCGCTGCGCGAGAACCGCATCCCGCTGATTGCGCGCGTGATCGACGACATCGACCCAACCGCCCCCATTGAAACGCTCAACCCGATGGACGGCGACCCGGCCGAGCCCGGAGACGCCTCAGCCGACGCAGAGAGCGATGCCAGTGCCCCGCAACGCCAGGCCAAGCCCCGTGTGATCTGCCGTTACGACGAGCTGCCGTTCGCCTCGCAGAGTATCGACCTCG
Source organism: Ralstonia sp. AU12-08 (assembly GCF_000442475.1). Taxonomy (NCBI): domain Bacteria; kingdom Pseudomonadati; phylum Pseudomonadota; class Betaproteobacteria; order Burkholderiales; family Burkholderiaceae; genus Ralstonia; species Ralstonia sp. AU12-08. Next base: position 120,350 of record NZ_ASZV01000022.1, read on the forward strand.
TAGCCCTGCCCCACGTGCTGGAGTTCACCGACGACCCGCATGAGGTACTGCGCGAAGTGGCGCGCGTGCTGATGCCTGAGGGGCGATTGATCATCACCGGATTCAACCCGCTGAGCCTGTGGGGCATGCGCCAGGGCATGCGGCGCCTGGGTACGGAATCGTTCCTGCCCGCGCAGAGCCAGATGATTGCGTTCACCCGCCTGAAGGACTGGCTCAAGCTGCTCGGATTTGATATCGTGCGCGGCCGTTTCGGCTGCTACCGGCCGCCCAACCGCACCGAGAAGTGGCTGCAGCGTACGGCCTTCATGGAGAAGGCTGGTGATCGCTGGTGGCCAATCTTCGGGGCGGTCTACATGCTGCAGGCCGTCAAGCGCGTGCGCAGCATGCGTATGGTTGGCCCCGCGTGGAAGACCCGCAAGTCGCCCGCGCTGGTGCCGGCCGGCACGCCAGTCGCCACGCCATCGGGTTCGCACTCGACCAAAGCACCGCCGGCCGCCGCGTGCGACGGCAAATCAGGCGCATAACGCACGCTCACCAGCGCCCCTCCCACCACTCACTGATCGCTTTCGCTTTATTCATGCAGGAAGTCACCGTCTATTCCGATGGCGCATGCAAGGGCAACCCCGGCCTTGGCGGCTGGGGCACCGTGCTCGTCTCGGGCGGCCACGAAAAAGAGCTCTTTGGCGGCGAGGCCGTCACCACCAACAATCGCATGGAGCTGATGGCCGTCATCGAAGCGTTTCGCGCGCTCAAGCGGCCGTGCCGGGTCAAGGTCTACACCGATTCGCAGTACGTGCAGAAAGGCATCAGCGAATGGCTGGCCGGCTGGAAGGCACGCGGCTGGAAAACGGCCGACAAGAAGCCCGTGAAGAACGATGACCTGTGGCGCATCCTCGATGAACTCGTCGTCACACACGAGGTGAGCTGGCACTGGGTCAAGGGCCATGCTGGCCACCCGGGCAACGAACGCGCCGATGCGCTCGCCAACAAGGGCGTGGAACTGGCGCGCAAGGCAATCCAGACCGGCGCCTGACGCTTCTTACTTGCAAGCTCGCAGATGGGCGCGCTGTCACCAGCAGTGCAACGCGTGCAGCAGAAGAAACCCAGGTTTGACGCAGGTCCAAACGCCTTCGTAATGACATTGCATTCATCGACTCGCGCCATACACTGGAGCAAAGGCGGCGCACGGTGCATCGCCGTTTTTTCATGGAGGCCGGCCATGAAATCGATTGAATTCCCCGCGGGCACACCCCGCTACTGCGCGGCAGATCTCACCCTCACCTGCACCGCCAGCGTTGACGGCACCTACGCCTGCTATGCGGTGACGGCGGAGGCACTGGAAGAGCATTTCGGCGCCCGTTCCTGGCGGCAAGAGGATCTGCTGCAGGCAATGGAAACCCATCGCGGGACCATCGAAGACATGGCCCGCTCACTATTCAAATTGACTGATTCACACGACATCGTGCTGCGCAGCGGACACTTCCGCTTTGGCATGTAGCTCGACATCTCAGAAGGTGACGTCACCCCGGTTGCGTCACTTGCCAGGCACGTTCGCCCGCACCAGAACAGCGAATAGCCTTGGGGGACCGGGGGAGAAAGGGGCGCCATCCGGGACAGCGGACAACATCGGCAGGGCCTCGCCACCCACCCATTTTTGGAGGCACGCCGTGCAAGCACCGATCGATCTCTCTCTCGAAGTCTTTCGCACTCAGCTACAAACCGCCCTGCACACCCTGACCACTCTGGAGGAAACGCAAGAACGCGCGCTCAAAATCACGCTCAAGGGCGTGGAAGATGCAGAGCGGCGTGCACTGCAAGCCTGCGCCTCGGTTTCCGAGGCCGCCAACTGGGAAGACCTGGCCTCGCTGCCGGCCGCCCTGCTGCAAACCCGTATCGAGCAAAGCAGTCGCCTCTTCCAAACCTTCCTGAGCATGGCGAGCGAGCAGCAGAACGCCCTGCTGCAACAGGCCACCACATCAGCGGAAGCCTGGCGCACGCTGGCAACACATTGGGGAGATGAACCGATGATCGCGCCCGTCCGCGCACTGTTCGGCGCACTGGGGACCGCAGAACTGCCGGGCATGCCGCAAACGCTTCAGCCTTCGGACAAGAAAAAGGCGAGCGCAAAGAACGCTGAGCCCGCCGCCCCGGCGGTGTGAGCACAGCAACTCACCGACGGTTGACGCGCTAGTCAGGCTTGCACTCGTACTTCATCTCGCGCCGACCGTCTTCGTAGACCACTTCCAGCCGACAGGTGAAGCCCCAGAGTCGGGTGACGTGGCGGACCATCTCTTCGTAGTTGCTGCCCAGGGGGCGACGGTTGTTCTGCTGATGCCGCATGGTCAACGAACGATCACCGCCCACGTCCACATTGGTGACCTGGATGTTCGGCTCGATGTTCGACAAGTCGTACTGGCTGGCCAGCAACTGGCGGATCATGCGATAACCCTCGTCGTCGTGGATGGCAGTCACGCGCAGCTTGGGCTCGCGGTCATCATCCAGTACCGAGAACAACTTCAACTCGCGAATCACCCGCGGCGACAGGAACTGCAGCAAGAAGCTCTCGTCCTTGAAGTTGCGCATGGCAAAGTCGAGCGTCTCCTGCCAGTCACTGCCCGCAATCTCGGGCGCCCAGCGGAAATCCTCATCGGTGGGTGCTTCGCAAATGCGGCGGATGTCCTGAAAGATCAGGAAGCCCAGCGTGTACGGGTTGAAACCGCTGTAGTACGGGCTGTTGTACGGCGGCTGGTAAATCACATTGGTGTGCGCCTGCAGCAACTCCAGCATGAAGGCATCGTTGACGAGCTTTTCGTCGTACAGCTTGTGCAGGATGGTGTAGTGCCAGAACGTAGCCCAGCCTTCGTTCATGACCTTGGTCTGCCGCTGCGGATAGAAGTACTGCGCAATCTTGCGCACGATGCGCACGATCTCTCGCTGCCAGGGCTGCAACTTGGGCGCGTTCTTCTCGATGAAGTAGAGAAGGTTTTCCTCCGGCTCCGGCGGAAACTTCGGTTCCGGCTCTGGCGCATCGTCTGCGGTGGCCAGCGCATGCGCGCGGTGCTTGGGCAGTGTGCGCCACAAGTCATTGACCTGCGCCTCCAGGTATTTTTCGCGTTCGTCCTGGCGTGCCTGCTCTTCGGTAATCGACAGCTTCTTGGGCCGGCGATAACGGTCCACACCGTAGTTCTGCAGCGCGTGGCAGGAATCGAGCAGCAACTCCACTTCTTGCTCGCCATAACGGCGTTCGCATTCGGCCACATAGCTCTTGGCGAACAGCAGGTAGTCGACGATGGCGTCGGCGTTGGTCCAGGTGCGGAACAGGTAGTTGCCCTTGAAGAAGGAGTTGTGGCCGTAGCAGGCGTGCGCGATCGTCAGCGCCTGCATGGGCATCGTGTTCTCCTCCATCAGGTAGGCGATGCAGGGGTTGGAGTTGATGACGATCTCGTACGCCAGCCCCATCTGGCCACGCTGGTAGCCGCGCTCGGAAGCCAGAAAGTGCTTGCCATACGACCAGTGGTTGTAGCCCAGAGGCAGGCCGGATGACGCATAGGCATCCAGCATCTGCTCTGCGGTGATGATCTCGATCTGATTCGGATACGTGTCTAGGCCAAAATCGCCGGCAATGCGGGCGATGTTCTGGTCATAGAGCTTGATCAGATCGAAGGTCCATTCCGAGCCAGTCGAAAGATAGGCCATGCTCGTTCCCCGTTGACTCCGTCACACGCTGGCGCGTGCTCTCCGAAGCAGCGCCACGGGCACTGCCGTTCAGGTGGTGCGCTTCTGGAACAAATCGTGCAATACCGGATAGATTTCGTCAGCCTTGAGGATGCGCTGCATCGCGAAGTTCTCGTATGCAGCCTGCACCGTAAGATACTCCTCCCACAGGTTCTGTGGCTCCGTCGAGACCACCTCGATGTAGGCGAAATACTGCGTCACCGGCAGGATCGATTCGCGCAGCAGCTGGGCGCAAAGCTCTGAATCCCCTGCCCAGTTATCACCGTCCGATGCCTGGGCACAGTAGATGTTCCACTGGCTCGGTGGGTAGCGGTCATGGATCACTTCCGTGACGAGCTTGAGCGCGCTCGATACCACCGTGCCGCCAGATTCCCGTGAGTGGAAGAAATCCTCCTCACTCACCTCCTTGGCTACGGTGTGGTGCCGGATGAAGACGACGTCGATGCGCTCGTAGTTTCGCTTCAGGAACAGGTACAGCAGCATGAAGAAGCGCTTGGCAAGATCCTTGCGCTGTTCATCCATCGAGCCCGACACATCCATCACGCAGAACATCACTGCCTGCGCCTGAGGGCGCTTGCGTTGCACGCGATTGTTGTAGCGCAGGTCGAGCTTCTCGATAAAAGGCACACGGTCCAGGCACGAGCGCAGGTGCCGCATCTCTTTCGTCAACTCCAACGCGCGCGCACAGTACGGCCCGTCGTTCTGGAGCACCTCGTTGTACTCAGTCTCCAGTTCATGCAGGCGCCGCTGATACGGGCTGGATAGCGCAATGCGGCGACCGAGGGAGCTGCGCATCGTGCGCAAGATAGACAGGTTCGAAGGCGTGCCGTCCAGCGAGTAGCCGGCGCGCACCTTGCGCACTTCCGCGATCTTGGCCAAGTGACGCTTGGCCATGTCGGGCAGTGCCATGTCCTCGAAGAAGAAGTTGAGGAAATCCTCGCGCGAGAGCGTGAAGACAAAGTCGTCCTCGCCCTCGCCTGAATCGCTGGCCTGAGAGCCCGCACCGCCGCTGCCCTGCTGCTGACGGTCAAAGCTGTCGCCCCGGACAAACTGCCTGTTGCCGGGGTGGACGCCTTCCCGGCGCCCGCCCGAGCCGTGGTGGAACATGGGCTCGGAGATGTCCTTGACCGGAATGGACACCTGCCCGCTCTGTTCGATGTCCATGATCTTCCGGCCGGACACCGCCTTGGCCACCGCGCGACGAATCTGGTCCTTGTAGCGCTTGATGAAGCGCTGCTTGTTGACGGTACTCTTGCCGCCGCCGTTCTCTCGCCGATCGATGATCGTGCCCATGTGGCTGCCCTCGGTTGGAAGTTATCTGCTTCGCGCCTCTCCTTAAGACGACTTCCGTACGCGCAGATACCACTCCACCAGCAGGCGCACCTGCTTCTCCGTATAGCCCTTCTCCACCATGCGGTTGACGAAGTTCTCGTGCTTGGCCCGATCGTCGTGCGACGACTTGGCGTTAAACGAGATCACCGGCAGCAGATCTTCCGTGGTCGAGAACATCCGCTTTTCGATCACCGCGCGCAGCTTCTCGTAGCTGGTCCAGAGCGGGTTCTTGCCCCCATTCTTGGCCCGCGCGCGCAGCACGAAGTTGACGATCTCGTTGCGGAAGTCCTTCGGGTTGGAAATGCCCGCCGGTTTCTCCACCTTCTCCAGCTCGTCGTTCAAGGCACTGCGATCGAGAATCTCGCCGGTGTTCGGATCGCGGTACTCCTGATCCTGGATCCACAGGTCGGCAAACACCACATAACGATCGAAGATGTTCTGCCCGTACTCCGAATACGACTCCAGATAAGCGGTCTGGATCTCCTTGCCGATGAACTCCACATAAGGCGCAGCGAGGTACTCCTTGATGTAGGACATCAGCTTGGATTCGGTCTCCGGCGCAAACTGTTCACGCTCGATCTGCTGCTCGAGCACGTACAGCAGATGCACCGGGTTGGCCGCCACCTCCGCCCCATCAAAATTGAAGACCTTGGACAGCACCTTGAAGGCAAAGCGCGTCGACAGCCCGGTCATGCCCTCATCAATACCGGCAAAGTCGCGGTACTCCTGATACGACTTGGCCTTCGGGTCGACGTCCTTGAGGCTCTCGCCGTCGTAGACGCGCATCTTGGAGAAGATGTTGGAGTTCTCCGGTTCCTTGATGCGCGTGAGCACCGCAAACTGCGCCATCATCTTCAGCGTGTTCGGCGCGCACGGCGAGTTCGACAGCGAGCTGTTGCGCAGCAGCTTGTCGTAGATCTTCACCTCGTCTGACACACGCAGGCAGTACGGCACCTTGACGATGTAGATGCGGTCGAGGAAGGCCTCGTTGTTGCGATCGGACTTGAAGCTCTGCCACTCCGCCTCGTTCGAGTGCGCCAGAATCACGCCATCAAACGGGATTGCACCAAAACCCTCGGTGCCCTTGTAGTTGCCCTCCTGCGTGGCCGTCAGCAACGGGTGCAGCACCTTGATAGGCGCCTTGAACATCTCCACGAACTCAAGCAATCCACGGTTGGCCAGGCACAGCCCGCCGGAGTACGAGTACGCATCCGGATCGTCCTGCGGATAGTCCTCCAGCTTGCGGATATCGACCTTGCCGACCAGTGACGAGATGTCCTGATTGTTCTCATCGCCGGGCTCGGTCTTGGAGATCGCAATCTGCGAGAGCACCGACGGATGCAGCCGCACCACACGGAAGCGCGTGATGTCGCCGTTGAACTCATGCAACCGCTTGACCGCCCACGGTGAGGCAATCGAGTTCAGATAGCGCCGTGGAATGCCGTAGTCTTCCTCCAGAATCTTGCCGTCTTCCTCGGGCGAGAACAGCCCGAGCGGGGACTCGTGAATGGGCGAGCCCTTGAGCGCGTAGATGGGAATCTGCTCCATCAGCGCTTTCAGCTTTTCAGCCAGAGAAGACTTGCCGCCCCCCGGAGGCCCGAGCAGATAGAGAATCTGCTTGCGTTCTTCAAGACCCTGCGCGGCATGCTTGAAGAACGAGACGATCTGCTCGATCGTGTCCTCCATGCCGTAGAACTCCCGGAAGGCCGGGTAAATGCGGATGACCTTGTTGAAGAACAACCGCGACAGCCGAGGATCGTGGTGGGTATCCACAAGTTCGGGCTGGCCGATTGCAGCAAGCATGCGCTCGGCTGCGGTCGCATAAGCGGTGGAGTCCTTCTTGCAGATATCCAGGTACTCCTGGATGCTGTACTCGTCCTCTTTGCGAGCTTCGAAACGCGTAGCGTAGTGGCGGAAAATATCCATATCTCCCCCGTAGATTTCTTCCTCACCACCAGCATGGTTATGCTGGAACGAGGCTAGTTCTTGCGTGCGTTGAATGCGGTACTTATTCCACTGTAGACCAATCACGGATGAGCACAAGAACGCTTGAGCCTGCCAAGCGGTGCACAACCAATCGTGATCGCATTAGCGCTCGACGTGATGCAGTGCCAAATCGCAACGGCTCGCAATCGCATCAGCATATTCATGCACAGCAATCTGTTGTCACCACTCGCACCGTTGACGCGCCCACGCGAGGTGGAGCAGAAAGCGTACCCAGTTCCACGTGTGCGCTCGCATGTTTGTACGTAACCGATCTGTATGAGTTCCCACCAACCGCCCCAACAGAAGCAGGGGTTATCCCGGCCCCGTTCGCGTTCAGTGCTTGTTGTGGTGTTGCATGCGTAGCGACCCGGGCGGCCGCCCCGTTGTGCCGGCAACTTTCCTTCCGTTGCGCAACGGTCAATTGCACATAACGGGGCGAGTGGCCTCGATTCGGTGCAAGCGCCACGCGCACGAAGCAAGCGGGTTGATTGTCTTTTTTTACGCCAGCGAGGAGATGCCGAAGCGTGCGCGGGAACAAATAACGAAAGACGGCAAAGAAAAAAGGCCCTCGGCGATTGCCAGAGGGCCTTTCTTTTGCGATTGCTCGCGAATTTGGTGGTGGTACAACTACCGAACAGATACGGCAAACCCAGCCGCCAAGCCATCCGATTTTTCAAAATCCGAAAAATACCCCCAAAAATACCCCCACACCAACCCCTCTGCCATACGGCGCTTACCCGAAGTAGAACCAGCTCGCCGCAAGTGCCAGCACAATCAACGTCAGCACCCATGGCCAGCCTGAGCGCCCTGGTTCTGCCTCGTCGCGCGGGTTAGCCGCGCTGCGAGAGTACGACAGACCGGTGCCGGGGATGCCTGCAGTGGCACGAGGGCCACGTCGGCTGCCAACATTCAGCGTCGCCCCCTTCCCGCCGATGGAAAGTGATATGCCTGACTTGCTGACGTTCAGATGCAAGCCCGGGGCAATTTTGACGCGGCGTTGAAATCGGAATGGCATAGCTGCGCTCTCCCTCTGCTAGGTGATTCTACGCCCGAGATCTGTGCCGGCGTACGCCCTCTATCGCTCTGAAACCTGTACCATCTGTCGGGTGTCACCATGTTTCCCGAGCCAGCCCGCCGCGAGCGGGCTTTTGCACCTCCGACTTACGAAATGGGGAGCAAGATGGCAGAGGGAATCGCAAATCGCCGTGCTCAGATTGAACGGCTCAAAGCGAAGCGGCGCAAATACCATGGCGGCGCACGTGATCGACGAGATATAGGGCGATGGGTGCGGACCCCTGCTCCTTGCAGTTGTTGGATGTGTGGCAACCCGCGCAAGTATCAGCGCCAGCGCACGATCAGCGAACGGCGCTGGTATCAGAGCGTCGGTGATGAAGGGGAACCCAGTGCATCGGCTACGTATTAGGCACACCTAATGCACAATGACGTAGAGTCCAAGGCTGCGCCATCCATCCGCGTCATGCCATGTCACCACGTTCCGCCGGCACATTCTTCGCCAGGCTGATCCCATCCATTATTTCTGACCTTCGTCGCATTGCGAGCCGCTCACGCGGCGAAACCACGGTCGAAGATCTCCAAACCGAGGCGTGGCTCGTAGCGGAGGAGTTAAGCCGAGACCGCGACCCTCCGCCAGATGCGAGCGACAGGGGCTTCCAGCAGCAAATACTCGGCCGCCTCTACAACCGCTTTGTCAAATTCGCAGACCAGCACCTGCGGTTCGCTGCGCGTATCGACGAGCAGAGAGAAGGCGATGACGGAGGGGTGCGCGAGAATGCTATCGCGGCAGCCTTAGCAGCTCCGCCAGAGTACGACCCATCTCGGGCTATCGAAAATCGAGAAGACGAGCGCAGACAAGAACGGCAGATCCTCGGGTATTTCGCTGAGGCTGTTGCATACCTTCGCATCTTCGCAGCGATGAAAAACGATCGATGCGCCGTCGCCGATCACCTGGCGATTGGCGCCGGCACCTTGCGCAGAAGAATCGAACATGCCGAGTGGACAGTGAAAATCCAACCGTCACTGTTCGATGGCATCACGGCTATACCAGACGACTTCATGCCCCCACGTGGTAACCGCCTCACACTGGTTACCACTCGCAACGAAAGTCGGCTGCCGATCCCTCTCTCGCAGTTCCGGCTGTTTGTCCGAGCCTACATCCCCATACGCGGAATCTGATCGCGTCTCAGCGGTAACCCCAGTTGGTAACTTGTTCGGATGGTGCCCCGCTAACGCGGTCGCGCGGTCGCCGGTACCCGCGGTGCCCGAAGCGCCGAAGGACCCGGGCGCGGCCGGGCGGCTGACCAACCCCGTCAATTCGCCCGGGATTGTGCTTTCTCGGGCGCGCCGCCCCCGACATGGGAGCAGCACGTGCGACGCTCCTAGCGCGTCCTATAGCGTCTGGAGCAAGCTCAACAACGCGATGGAATTGCCGTGGGTGTAGAGCAGTTCCGCACTCCCGCCCACTCGTGGTGTGGCGAGAGCAGTAACGTAGCTCACTTCTTACCCCCTGACTTGATTGGCGCGACCCGCAGATCTCCATACCAGAGCACCATCCAGTTTTCGATCCATACGTCACCAAAGACGACAGGAACAGGCGTGCCCTGGTCGACGGTTGGCACGTTGACATCTTGCAACGTAGAGGCAGGCGGATCACTCGGTCTTGGCCTCATCGCAACGCTCAGGATGTACGTCACGACCATGATGGCAAGTTGAATCCATCCGTTCATTGGAATCTCCTCAATACATGAGACGGACCACACAGACGCCCGTCGATTCGGGTCAGCATGTAAAGCTGACCATCCAAGAAACTGATGCTAGGAAGAGGCTCATCACTCCCTGCGCTTCGATACCGATCAGTGCTTCACATGACTGCCGCGCTTGAGTTGCTTCTCGATCTTCGCCGATTGCTCTGCAAGCGCCAGAGCTTTGGCCACGTCTCCGCGTGCGGCGGAAAGAAATGCAAGCACCATGTTCGTTGGCTCATTCGCTTGGGCTTGCTGGTTGGCGAAGTCCTTCGCGACGGCTTCAGCCAGGCGACGATGTTCACGGGTAGGCTTGGTAGGCATAGGATGTCATCATGAATGAGAAGTGGCCGCGTCACCCTCGCAAACCCATACAGAACGGGTGGCACCAGGTCAGCGGCCATCGCATCTGCAGCGGTGCCTGCACACGCGTTTCGGCACCAAGGAAAATCAGGTCGCCGCCGCTCTGGCAGCCTCCAGCTCGGCCAAAATCTCTTCTCGCTGCTTGCGTAGCTTGATCAAATCTGTATCGATCCTCGACAAGCGTTTAGCTCGATCAGCCGCGCTGATACCGTTCCTAAGCTCGCTTCCCCAAACCCGACCAACAAGCTCTGGCAAGCGGTCTTCAATCAGCGGGCGCATGAAAAAAACCAGTGCCGCCGGGTCCGCGGGCGGCTGCGATATATCCAAGCCTCGATACTGCCCGACGTACTCACCATTACCGGCACGGTGGCGCTTCGTGCCAAGCAAATGGCCGCCCTCAGCATCGTTGTCAATCCACTCTCCGTCGAGCTTAGAAAGGGTGTCTGGTGTCCAATGCCAACTCAGGCTCTCGATAAAAGCCCTCTCATGATTTTCAAGGCCCTTTTTCAGCCAAGCGATAAAAGACGCTGTATCTGGGGGAAGCTTCGCCACACGCGCACGTTCCCCTTCAAGGTCGGCAATTTCCCTATCAAGGGTGCCGATCGAGTTTCGCGCACCAGTCAGCGCCACCAGAAAATCACGAATTGCCATGGATCAGCTCCGATTGATCCAGCGCAGGGCTGGTGAAGTTTCGGGAAGATTGACATCGCGCGTTGCGAGCCATCGGGCCAGTTCGGTGCGATCGATGCGGACGCCCTCCATGACTTCGCGCGGCTTCCGCCATTGCGCGCCATCGATAGTGAGGGTAATGAAGTGGATGTCGTCGATACTGCATAGATCGCCGGCCACGAGGGCGCTTTTCAGCGCAGCCACCACCGTTCCGGCGCGTGCATGGTCATAGTCCGCAAGCAACATAGCAACCCGCATGAGATCGACCGCATCAGCTTGTGGTACCTCGGCGGCCGGCATCAGCTTTCTGAGTTCATCCATCGGATTCATCTCGCGTATATCGTGATGCCAATGATGGGCGGGCAGCCGCATCTCTGAAAGTGCAATAGTGCAATTTGGCCTCTCTTTTGCACTACCCGCCAGATCGCCTGTAGTACTGCGCCCGAATGGTCGTCGGCTCCCGATGGCGCAGACGTGCGACCTCGGCGCACGCGGCATCGATTTTCCAGCCCGCAGCGCGTAGTGCATCAACCTCCGCGCGGACGGCGTCACCAACCTTCGGTTTGCGCCGGATAGCCTCTCGGGCCGCATACATCGTGGACTGTCCGTGGGCGCGCAGCCGCATGCCCACATAGCGGTGCCCGTCGGCTCCCCAATGGGAGAACGCGAGTGGGCGCAACACATCAATAGGGATGCCTGCGATCCACGCTACTAGTTGAATGAGGGCTTCGCGCTCCCCCTCGATCTCGATGTCTCGGTTGTTCACTCCTCTGCCCCTTCTGCTTTCCTGCTGCAAACCCTGCGAAGTGCGAACCCTGCGAAGACGCACGAATTCGCACACCTAGTCGGTGATCGGGGTCGCCGGTACCCGCGGGACCCGAACCGCGGAAGGACCCGTGCGCGGTCGGCTGCCACGCCAACCCCGTCAATTCAGCCGGGATTTCGGCATCTTTTCTCGGGCTCGCCACCTGGGGCGGTGAAGTCGACACGTATTCAACGTGTCCGGTGCATCCAACCACTCGTGATGCCGCCAGCCCAGCGCTGTTCCCATCTGACATCGCACCGGCACGCCGCTGTCATGGAGCGTCCTGTGTTCACAGGTGCAGCACTTGCGAATAGCGTCATGCTCGGCCATTGCCTGTCGTGCGATGTCAGCGACACGCGCCACAGCCTCGATAGCGCCCAGACGCTCACGGAAGTGCGCCAGCTCGTCGGCCAGGCTGGAAACAGGCTGACGAGCAACCAAACCCAGCAAATGCGCCCGGTGGTCACCTGGCCAACCCTCTATGTCAGCCACCTTGCAGATAGTGGCCCGGAGGTCAGCAAGCAAACCCGCTACGCGCTCCGGCGACATCGGGAGGCACCACGGCATAAATGGCCCATCCGCCACCGGGTAGTCCGACGAATCGGCGGCGTCATTCGCGGCCCGTCGCAGATAGGCCACGATTTCTGTCTTGTGGGCGGCGAGTTCGGGCTTGAGCGCGGCAATTGAATCGGCAGGACCGCGCAACTTCACCCCATCGCCATTCAAAGACAGGCGGACGCCCATGGCCTTCGCCTTGCTCAGGATCTGTGCAACGCTCATACCTCGTCCTCCGCGTCATCGTCGGCAGATTTCAGACGAACAACGCCACTCCCTCCGCTGTGGCGGTCTTCGCGTTCCTCTTTAGAAACGGCGGTCTTCGCCTGCCCGCAAACCCTTGCTTTTCTGGAAGACCGCCACGGTTCCCGAAGACCGCCACCGTTTAGGGAGTGGCGGGGTTCGTCATCTTCGTGGCGGACTTCGGCGGGAAGCACCCACACCCAGCCTTCTTTCATACCGGCTTTGCGAGCCTCGACCCCCAGTTCACGCTTTGCGCGTTCGATGGTGCGCCAGGAGTACCCAGCTCCAGCCGCGTCAGACTTAATGACCTTCACCGACGCTGGGCCATCCTCCAGCATCGAGCGCAGGAAGTCGGCAGCCTCATCGCGCTCTGTCCGTTCTTCCTGGTCTTCTTCGTGCTCGACATCCCCCAGGATCTCGCGTGCGGTGCCCTGTATCAGTTCACCCCACACAATCCGGCTGGCCGTGATGCCGACACCGGCCTCCACCAGCTCGATCGAGTAACTAACGCCGCCGTCATCAGGGGATATGTTGGACTTGGCTCGGGCGAGGATGCGGCGCTCTGCTGCTTCATCCTTGCCGGCCACCAGCACCATGCGTGCAAGCGCAACGAACGCCTGAGAGCCGATCACGCGCTCGGCCGGGCTCGCTCCCCGTGTTCCCTTGGCAAAGTGCGAGATCCCCAGCACAGCGCAACGATGTGCCGCAGCCACGTTCACCAGATCCTGCAGGTTGCGACGCACGTCATTCACCCGGTGGGCATCGCCAGACACGGCGCTGACAATGGGGTCGACAATCAGTAGATTGGCATCCTGCATTTCCGCCAAGCGCTCAGACAGCAGGTGCATGTCTCTGGCCGGGTCGAACGGCTGCAGCTCGCCGTTCTCGTTTGCCACAGCTTGTGCAAAGTGGATGCGCCGCAGATCGGCACCAGCGGCCATCAGGCGCGGGACCAGCGTGTCGGCCGGGTCATCCTCGCTTGACCAGATCAACACTCCCCCTGGTTTCTTCATCCGGGAGCCATCCGGCCATGTGCCCCCTTTGGTGACAATGGCCGCCATTGCGAGCGCCAGCGTGGTTTTTCCGGTGCCAGGCGAGCCGGCCAAGAGCGAGATCTTCCCAGCGGGCAACCAGTCTGGCCACAGCCAAGTGATGGCTTCCGGCACAACTTCCGCGGCGCACGTCAGCAATAGGCGAAGGCTGGCCGGTTGCTCCCGCTTTGCCTGGACTGCCTCGAAGGTGGCTTGCGCCTCAGCCGTCGCCGGGACCAAGTTCTCAATGAGCCCCATGCATAGCCCCCTTCTTGAGAATGACGATGGCGGGATGCCGCTCGCCTGTCAGCAACCACAAGCGCCGTGGATTCGCCTGCAAGATGCCGGCGATCAAACCCCGTACTAGGCCGCAACTCGTGTCGTCGTCGATCAACAGCTCGCAATCGAGGCCTTGGAACGCCGACAGATCGTCGTTCGGGCTCGGTTTGTATCCAGGCGTGACGGAAACTGCCGGCACCCATTTCGCGATGCGGCCGCCGGCCTGGATAACGATCCAGCCATGACGCAGTGTCAGCCCCGAAGCGCGTGCGCGATGAAGTGGCAGTAGCCAGATAGGGCAGCGCGAGGCGTGAGCGCCCCCGCCCGGCTGCCCGTGCAGTCGGTTGAGTCTCAGATTCATAGGTACTAGGCTCCCAGCAGGTACCAGGCAGTCGCGCAGAGGCGGCGCTGCGAGATCAGAGCGTGGTGATGCGGGACAAACCCGCTCGGTAGGGTCATTGCTCCACCTCGGTGGCTAGATCGAGCAGCAGCTTGGTTTCAAGCGCCAAGTCTTCAGCGAGCCCCATGACGGAATCCAATTCGTCGGTTTCAAGGCTTTCCAAAGGACCTCCATCGTTGGAGCGGAGTAAGCGCAGCAATGCGTGTAACTGATCGATCTTGGTCGAAGCCATCACCCTCGGTGGACACCCCGGGAGGCGATCCGCGACGAAGGTGTCATCGCCCTCAACACAGGCCGCAATGTTGTAGCGAGACGTGGAGGAAGCCGCAGTATTGGAGGTGAGCTTAGGCATGGCACACCTCCGCGTGGATAACCCTCTGCACCAACTGCGCGAGTTCGGCCAGCAACAAAGCCGCATCAGCAATGGTTTCGCGGTCGCAATCGTCTTGCGATACCGCGTCCGCAATCATCATTGAGATGGCAGCCATGCCGTCGGTGATGACCGGCGTGTTATGCACCGATAGCAAACCCACGCTGGCGCCATCGTTCTTGTTGGTTTGCTCGGTGAGCGCAATGACCTTAGACATGGCTCACCTCCACAGCGACGAACACCACACCAACGATGGCGTCAGCAATGCCTTGCTCGAAGGCTTCGTTGAACGCGCGGCGACGCTCTGCCGACTCGGTGAAGCCCATGCCGCACGCATGCGCGACAAAGCGGTTGTCGCGCCACGTGGCGGCGGACATCACAGGGTTTTCCAGCCAGAGCACGGCGGCGGCTCGGCCTGCGGCGATTGAGAGGGGAAATTGCTTTTGCTCAGGGCGAGCGGGGGCATGGCGCATGGTGCGGCCTCCTACGTTGCTGGTGGAGGCCCGCCGCTCATTCTCACGTGAGGGGTGGCGGGCCTGACAGCGGGGGTGAGAAACCGGAACGTAGGCACCGGCCAGCCCGAAGGCTGCCCCGCCCGGCCCGCCGTGATCGAAGGCGTGCGAAGGCGTGACGGACATAAAAAATGCCGCTCTCGGCGGCTGTCCGCCTACGTTGCTCGGGTTCTCACGCCCGGTCGCCTCTGTGTAGACGACGGCTGCACTGTAGGGCACGCGCGGACGAGCGTCAAGGCTTGCCGCGATACGTCCCGCAACAGATTCACCTCCAGCGCGGGCATTCAAAGTTGGGGCGCTCATGCTCAAACCCCTGCAGCATCAGAGGCGCAGCTTTCGCGTCTTCCATGTGGGGAGGTATCGGCTACCTTGGCGCGAGATTCAATCCAACGGTCAACGTCGTCAGATCGCCAAGCAACAGACCGAGACGTAAGCGCGACCGGCGCGGGAAAATCACCCGTGCGGATAAGCGCATAGATTGCGGTTTTTTTGAGGCCCACGGCGTCCATGACGCCCGCTAGGCGCAGCAGTTTGGCTGCCATCCTTCTTCCTTGGAAGAACAGTCAGCCCGCAGAGAGCAGAGATTGCGCGCAAGCGAAAATCCTCACTTCAAGATTGCGATTTTTCGCTGGATGCGCTGCTTCCACTCGCGGTTGTATATCATTCGCTCAGGCTAGCCTACGTTGGCGCGTAAGCGAGCCTGTCCTCTCGCGGGACTGACCGAGTGTCAAAATCGGATGGGCGGTAGTTTCCTAGGCCGCCGCCCATCCTCCTCTTCCCGTACTCCTCAGCAGCGCAAACCCACATCACTCTGCGGAGGTCTCGCTGATGCGCAGCGGTTCAGGGAAGTGCGTCCAGTTTATTGACCTGGCGCGAATGGAAAAAGGAAAGTTTTACTTTAATCTCGGGTAGTGGCCCCGGCGATCGCCAGAACCTTCGCGCCGGCCTTCAGTTCGTCTAAGTAGTCGGCCCATGTCTGCATCATGCGCCTGCGCTCAGCCAGAAAGGCCACACGGTCATACGCCGCTCCGTTCGGGTCCTTCTTCCGGTGCGCGAGCTGCAACTCGATCACCTCGGCCTCGAAGCCCAGCACCTCGCGCAGGATCGTCCGGGCAATAGGTCGCACACCGTGGCCTGTGAACTCCTTTTGCGTGTCGATGCCCATGCGCTTGAGCGCAGCGTTGACGGCAGCTTCCGACATGGGTTTTTTCTTGTCCCTAGCACCGGGGAAGACGTAGTGCCCGTGACCGGTCAACGCGTGCAGGTCCCGCAGGATGGCGACGGCCTGGGTGGATAGCGGCACGATGTGGGGCACATCCCGCTTGGATGACACGAAACGCCATTCGCCTGCATCGAGATCGATGTCCGCCCATTCCGCTGCCCGCAACTCACCAGGTCGAACGAAGAGCATCGGGGCCAACAGCAGCGCGCACTTCACGACAAACGTGCCCGTGAAGGCGTCGAACACGCGCAGCAGCCCTGCCACCTCCTTGGGATCGGTCGGCGCCGCAAAGTGCTTCCCCTTCACTGGCGGCAACGCTCCCCGCAGGTCGCCTGACGGGTCGCGCTCTGCCCGCCCGGTGGCAACGGCGTAGCGGAAGATCTGGCCGCAGGTTTGCAGCACACGGTGCGCCGTGTCGAGGGCGCCGCGAGACTCGACGCGGCGAGCCACACCAAGCAGCTCTGGCGCCTTGATTTCAGCGATCGGCCGGCCGCCCAGCCAGGGAAATACATCGTTCTGCAGGCGAGCAATCACCTTGTAGGCGTTGCTCTTGGACCAGCTTGGCGCGTACTTGGCGTGCCACTCACGAGCGACGGCCTCGAAACTGTTTGCCGTTCGCTCGACCGTCGCCACCTTCTGTGCCTTGCGCTCGAATGACGGGTCAACGCCCTCGCCCAGAAGCCGCTTGGCCTCCTCGCGCCGGTCCCTCGCCTCCTTAAGGCTGACCTCCGGGTAGACGCCAAGGGCCAAAAGCTTCTCTTTGCCTGCGAACCGATACTTCAGTCGCCAGTAGCGTTGCCCGGCGGGCGTGATGTGGAGAAACAAGCCGCCGCCGTCGAACAGCTTGATCGGCTTGTCGGCGGGCTTGGCGTTGCGGATAGCGGTGTCGGTGAGTGCCATCTGGGGGTATCTCCAGCTGGGGGTATCTGATGTACCCCCAAAAATACCCCCATATACCCCCGGCTGCCAATGGACTCCACCGAACTTCGACGGAAAGAAAAAACCCGCGAAGCGTTGAGCTATCGCGGGTTTTTGGACTTCGGCGGAACTCGCCGGAAGTGAATTTGGTGGGTGGTACAGGGATTGAACCTGTGACCCCTGCCGTGTGAAGGCAGTGCTCTACCGCTGAGCTAACCACCCGAAAACTGCTGCCGGGATGCGGCGAAAACGAGATTATGGCGAAAAGCTTCGCCCGTGTAAAGCCCCCGGCTGCACTTTTTTGCTTCGATCTCGCATCAAGCCGCCGGAGGCGTGGCTTCCGACTCTTCCCGGGTCCAGACAGTCTTGCCGCCGCTGGCCTTGTCGATCTCCTTGAGCACGCCAGCATGGGCTTGGGCTTCCGCCTCGGTGGCCAGTAGCACCGGCAATTCAAGCGCGCTCAAGTCAACGGTGGCGGCCACTGCCGAAGCGCTCTCGCCGCCTTCCAGCATGTCGATTACCAGCGTGTTCTGGCCGCGTGTCATGGCCAGGTAGACCTCGGCCAGCAGTTCCGCATCCAGCAAGGCGCCGTGCAGCGTACGGTGCGCGTTGCTCACGCCCAGCCGGTCACACAGCGCATCCAGCGAGTTTCGCTTGCCCGGGAACATCTGGCGCGCCTCGCGCAACGTATCGATATGCCCCGACAGATGTTCGCGGAAGGGCGGCAGCCCCAGGCGCTGGAATTCCATGTCCAGGAAGCCCAAGTCGAACGCGGCGTTGTGGATGATCGCCTCGGCGCCCTGCACGTAGTCGCGGATTTCGTTGACGATTTCCGCAAACTTGGGCTTGTCGGCCACGAACTCGTTGGTGATGCCGTGCACCGCCATTGCGCCTGCGTCGATCTCGCGCTCAGGGTTGATGTAGAAGTGCAGATTGCGGCCGGTCAGCCGGCGGTTGACCATCTCCACACAGCCGATTTCGATCACGCGGTCGCCGGTGGCGGCGTTCAGGCCCGTGGTTTCGGTATCGAGGATGATCTGTCGTGTCATACGCCCACCTACCCGTTACTTGAAGACGACTGTCTTGTGGCCATTGAGCAGGATGCGGTGTTCGGCATGCCACTTCACTGCGCGGGCCAGCGCCACGCATTCCACGTCACGGCCGACGGCGGTGAGCTGCTCCGGGTCCATGCTGTGGTCCACGCGCTCGATCTCCTGCTCGATGATCGGGCCTTCGTCCAGGTCGGCCGTCACATAGTGGGCCGTCGCGCCAATCAGCTTCACGCCACGCTCGTGTGCCTGGTAGTACGGCTTGGCACCCTTGAAGCTCGGCAGGAACGAATGGTGGATGTTGATGGCGCGGCCTTCCAGCTTGCGGCACAGGTCGTTCGAGAGGATCTGCATGTAGCGCGCGAGCACCACCAGGTCGATCTGCTGCTCCTGGGCAATTTCCCAGATGCGGGCTTCTTGCTGCGCTTTCTGTGCATCAGTCGCCTGCAGCAGCGGCAAGTGCATGAATGGCACGTCGTACGACGCGGCCAGTTGGTAGAAATCGCGATGGTTCGAAACAATCGCGGCGATCTCGATCGGCAGTTGGCCTGCGCGGGCGCGGAACAGCAGGTCGTTCAGGCAATGGCCGATCTTCGAGACCAGGATCATCACGCGCGGCTTGATCGCGGCGTCGAACATGCCCCACTGCATCGAGAAACGATCACCGATGGGTGCAAAGCGGTCGCGCAGCGTCTGCAGCTCCAGCGGCTGGCCCTGCGGCACGAAATGCACGCGCATGAAGAAGCGGTTGGTGAACTCGTCGCCGTACTGGTCGGAATCGAGAATGTTGCAGCCTTGCTCGAACAACAGACCGGACACGGCATGAACGATGCCGGGCTGGTCCGGACAGGACAGGGTGAGGATGAAACCGGAGTGACTCATGAAGCGTTTTACGTATTGTTGTCAGGCGCGAACCGTTGCGGCACAAGGGACGGAATCAGGCGCGCCAGGGCACCGAGGGTGACGAGCGTGGCGTCCACCGTCATCGCACAATCCGCCATGATATCAAGCGCGGCGTCGGGGCTGGCACGCAGGTGGCCAGCCACCTCGCCGTCCTGATTGGCTGGGGTGAAGCTGGCGGGCAGCGTCAGGTCAAAGGCAAACAGGGTCTCGTTCTGGATGCCTTCGGGCACGGTGCGCAGGACGTCGATCGTGCCGCACGGCACCAGCCGGGCCGCCAGATCGGCACCGATGCCCGCCTCTTCCCAGCATTCTTTTTCCAGTGCGCGGCGCGCATCGAACCCGTGGCTGATACCGCCGGCGACGAGGTTGTCCCACATGCCGGGGTCGATCGGCTTGGTGTTGGCACGGCGGGCCAGCCAGAGCATCGGCTCTGGGCCGTCGATCAAGCCGTTCATGTGGGCGGCGTACGTCCGGATACCGAAAAAGCGTGCCGCCGCCCGCTCGATCAGCGCCAGTGCAAGCGTGCCCCAGCCGGTATTGACGGCGAATTGCTCGTCGCGCCAACCACGTACGTGCCCCTCCTCGGCCAGGCGCGCAATCACCTCGGCCAAGGCGGCCGTGCGATCGCCCTCGGTGGTAAGGGTGCTGCGCAAATCGACCCGACCTGCCGATACCTCGAACCACTGCGGCCAGCGGCCAAGCAGCGTGGCGCGCCCGGCATCCAGCCAGCCAACGCGCTGCCCCCCAACGATCCAGGGCACCAAAGCTGCGGCGTCAAAGGCGTTGCGGGCCGCCAAACCGTCAACAACCCGATGAATACGTGAGTCAGTCATGCGATCACCGCGCACAGCAGCATGGCATTGTGCTTTCCGCGCCGCGCCCGAATGTGCTGTTCATGCGCGATAATGTGCTGTTAGTAGACGCCATCATCAGATTGGAGAAACAAGGATGGATGAAATCGACGAGCTGTCGGATCTGCCGACCCCGCGCTTTATCTGGGGCTTCGCCATTGACGTCACACCGTCCGGCGAAGTGTCGCACGATGAATTCGAATACCTCACGCACACGCGTTCGCCGCGCTTCACGTGCCGCGTGGTGGAACTCGAAGACATGCCCGCCGAGCCGGAAGACGATGGCGATATCGATGGCCGCATCGTCCACTTCGAAAACCCCAAGCGGATGTTCTACATCACCGACTTGGGCCTGGCGCTGATGAACTTCACGCTGTTCGACAAGGTGGACAACAAGGCCAAGCTGAAGAACGCCTGCGACGAAGCCATCGCCGACTGGCTGACCCGCCGCGACTTCCTCGATTCCGAGGAAGACGACGAGGAGTAATCCGCCTAGCTTGCCCGGCCTGCGTTTTCACCGTCGAAGCGCAGGTCAGTCAAGCGAACATCGGCGTAGGAGCGCCCTGCATCGAGCAGGGCTGAGACCTGCGCCTTCACCCGCTCCTTCTGCGCCCGCAATGCGCGCGGCGGCACCGTCGGATCCTGACCGGTGTGGTGCAGATACAGCATCTTGTAGGTGAGCTGGCTCACCATCCACTGCCGCAGCACGCGGCGACGGCCTGCGTGCTCAGTCTCAAGCGAATCCACCTGCGTCAGCAACGCCGAAAAGGCCCGCGCCATGCTGTTGGCATCGGACGCTACGCCCGCAATGCAACGCTCAGCCAAAGCGCGCGCTTCCGTTGGTGACATGACATCGGCTTGAACGAAACGGTCCGCGGGCTGGCTGACGGCCACGCCCTGGCGTGCAAGCCGGGCGGATACACCGCTCAAGGCTTCCTGTGCGCGACGGATGGAGGCATCCAACGATTCGGTGCTGGCCTGCAGCAAACCAATGGTCGGCGATTCATTGGGCGGTTCGGCTATTTTTTTCGCGTCCATGGTCCCCTCCGGTTGCCGCCCGTTGCCCAAAACGCACCGAGGCGAAAAACGGATTGTAAGGCGCATAGCGCACAGCGCGACAAAAGATCACATTTGTGCGGAAAAAATGGCGCCGGCTGTGACAACGCGCAATCAACCAAGCGACTGCTGTTGGCTTGGATCAACGCCGCATGACCGCGTCACGGTTAAAATAGAAGATTGTGCGCAACGTGCCCCCCCCCTGCCCTGCGCCCTGTCATTTGCTGACCGCCTTTGCGCGGCAAGGAAGTCGCCTTGATCAAGTGGATTCTCGTTGCCCTCTACCTGGGCTCCATCCTGTACGTGCACTTTCGCGGCAAGGTGCGCCTGAAGTTCTGGCGCCAGATGTTCGACCACTCCGCCGTGGTCGCGCCGGTCAACTGCTTCATGTACGCCTTCTCAGGCGTGCCGCAGACGGCCTATGTGCCGGTCGAGCGCTTTCCTGACCTGGAAAAGCTACAGGCCGCCTGGCCGCAAATTCGCGATGAAGGCCTGGCACTGGTCAACCTGAGCAAGATCAAGGCGGCCGAGAAGAACGACGATGCTGGCTTCAACTCCTTCTTCAAGAATGGCTGGAAGCGTTTCTACCTGAAGTGGTATGAAGCGAGCCACCCGTCGGCCGAGCAGTTCTGCCCGAAAACCGTGGCGTTGCTGCGTGAGTTGCCCAGTGTGAAGGCCGCGATGTTCGCCGAACTGCCACCCGGCGGCAAGCTCAACCCACACCGTGACCCGTTTGCCGGTTCGCTGCGCTACCACCTGGGCCTGGCCACGCCGAACGATGACCGCTGCTTTATCGAAGTCGACGGCGAGCGCCACAGCTGGCGTGACGGCGAAGGCGTGGTCTTTGACGAGACCTACCTGCACTGGGCGCAGAACGGCTCCGACAAGGACCGCCTGATCCTCTTCTGCGATATCGAGCGCCCGATGAAATTCGGCTGGGCGCAGCGCATCAACAAGTGGCTCGGCCGCAAGGTCATGACCGCCGCCAGCTCTCCCAACGATGAGGGCGACCAGACCGGCGGCATCAACAAGCTGTTCCGCTACGTTTGGCTGATGGGCCAGTATCGCCGCCGCTTCAAGGCGTGGAACCGCAAGGCTTACTACGTGGTGAAGTTCGGCCTGATCATCGGCGTGGCAGCGCTCATCATCTGGATCTGATCGACACGCATGGCATCGCACAAGAAACCGGCTTCGCGCCGGTTTTTTGTTGCGTTTGCAAAAGATGCAAGCAATACGACTTCCTTACGCTTTTACACAAGTCGGTGTGAAAAAGCGCTACGTCAGCCACAAATCTCGCCTAATGTCAGGAACTGAGCGCTCAGGCGCTCATCTGATATGGCGGGCACGCCGCTTGCTGCCAGGAGATTGACACCCTTGGCCGACAAGTTCGGGGCCCACGTCAGCTCATTACACAGGGCGCGTTTGCACCGTCTGGCCCCCTTCCACAACACTGAGACCGATCGCCATGAATAAGAACCTCATTAGCCGCCGTACTGCCGCCACGCTTGCTGCCATCGCGCTGCTTGGCACCCAGATCGCAGCCTGTACCACCACCAGCCCGAATGCCGCGGGCTCCGACGTGATGACGTCGACCAACAAGCACGCCACTACCAACTCGCAAGCCGATTCCGTGCTCTCGCGCCTGTACACCACGGCCGATGGCTCACGCGAGCTTGTTGGGCGCGCCAAGGGTGTACTGGTGTTCCCGTCGGTGCTCAATGCCGGCTTTGTGGTCGGCGGGCAATACGGTGAAGGCGTGCTGCGTACCGGCGGCGGCCGTCCGCTGGGCTACTACAACATCGCCTCCGCTTCGGTGGGCTTCCAGGCCGGCGCCCAGTCGCGCGCACTCATCATCCTGTTCATGACGGACGAGGCGCTGCAGAAATTCCAAGCCAGCCAGGGCTGGACGGCTGGTGTGGACGCCACGGTGGCGTTGGCCAAGATCGGCGCCAATGGCGCGATCGACACCAACACCGCGCAACAGCCGATCATCGGCTTCAACCTGACCAATGCGGGCCTGATGGCTGGCGCATCGGTCGAAGGCACGAAGATCACCAAGCAGACCAACTGATCCGCACACGCTGCCTGTTGCAAGAACCGCCGTCTCGTACGGCGGTTTTTTTTTGCCGGTCGGGCATACAGCGTTGCACCGATGTTGCAGCGCGCGTTGCAGCATCCCGGTGCAAGACAACAAAGCAACCACACAGAAAAGCGCGCAGGCAGGTCGCCCATGCGCGCCAGCTTTGTCTCCGGGTTGAAATCCGCCGGCACGATCGATCTGGGCGGGCTGGACGTCCGCTACGGCCCCAATTACCCGCAAGGAATCGGACTACGCCAAACTCACGGTGATCGGCTCGATCGGTACGTTCGTCAAAGAGGTGCATACTCCGATGCACGCTGCCGCAGCAGCCGCTCTACCGCAAGGCATAGCGGTTGCCTGCGTAAAACGCATGAGTACATAAGAAAATACTATTTGGAATTCGCATACTGCCTCTACCAGAATGCATGAACCACATGCATGACTGGGATCAATCAGGCTGATGGAACTCCGACAACTCGAAGCGTTTGCTGCCGTCATGTCGACCGGCAGCGTCACCGCGGCAGGCAAACTGCTGGGCCGTTCGCAGCCCGCCATCAGCCGCCTCATTCAAGACCTCGAAGCCGAAATCGGCTATGCCCTGTTCACGCGTGCAGGGCCGCGCGTCTCGCCCACCGAGCAGGGTTTCCTGCTGTATGAAGACGTCGAACACACGCTGATCAGTTTGCGGCAGATCCGCACGCGCGCAGAAGAAATCGCGCGTGGAGAAGCGCGCCCGCTGCGGCTGGCTGCCACCTCTGCGCTGGCGGCCGGGCTGCTGCCCGCGGCGCTGGCCGATCACCCCGAGTTGACCCAGCACGTTCAAATTCGTAGCGCCTCGCCCGAGCAGGTTGTGCATGCAGTACTCACAGGCGCGGCAGACCTGGGCATGAGCAGCCTGCCGTTGGAGCATCGCGGTGTGACGGTGCATTGGATTGGCGAATCGGCATGCGTGGCTGCAGTGCAGCACAGCGACCCACTGGCCGCCGGTGATCGTGTGGCGCTGGCGGATTGCGCCGGCCGCCGCATCGTGACGATGCACAACCCGTATCGCCTGCGCCGCCGCCTGGATCAGGCGCTCGCGCAAGCCGGCGTCACCCCAGCCGAACTGATTGAAACCAACGCCTCGTTCAACGCGCTGACCGCCGTGCGTGCCGGCCTGGGCGTGGCGTTGCTGGAGCCGATCACCGCTTACGGCGTGCCGATTGACGGCGTGACGGTACGCCCAATCGACGCCGACATCCCCTTCTTCTTTGGCGTGATCACCCCAGAGGCCAAGCGGCCATCGGCGGCCGTGACCGCGCTGATCAACGCGCTCTCCCGCGCCGCGCAACGCCTGCTGCCCGACTGCAAGCTGCACAACCCGTCACGCCACGCCAGCGTGCTGCAGGTGCTGTACGGCGAACCCACTAACGCAACAGAAGACGCGTCCGCATGACCGCAGCACAACACGACAACGCGCCGCACGCGCCCGGCGCCACCGGGCCCACCGGACTGAAGGCACTGGAAGCCCGTTTGCGCCAGGACCTGGCGTGGCTGGAATTGCCCGCCAAGGCGTGGACACTACCGCATGAACTGAACGGCCAGCCCGTGCTGGATGTGGCCGTCATTGGCGGCGGCATGGCTGGCCTGGCGGCGGCAACGTCGCTCAAGCATCTGGGCATTGGCGCGGTGGTGTTCGACCGCTCGCCCATTGGCTTCGAAGGCCCGTGGGCAACCACCGCGCGCATGGAGACCCTGCGCTCTCCCAAGCAGTTGACGGGCCCTGCGCTGGGCTTGCCCGCGTTGACCTTCCGCGCGTGGTTCGAGGCGCAGTTTGGTACCGAAGCGTGGGAAGTGCTCGACAAGATCCCGCGCCTGCAATGGATGGACTACCTGCGCTGGTACCGCCACGTGCTGCAGATTGACGTACGCAACGAGCACCACGTGAAAGCGATTCACCCGCGCAAGGATGGCGCTGTCGAACTCGTGATCGATGTGCCGGGTCAGCCGACGCAACGCGTGTATGCGCGCCGCGTGGTGCTGGCCACCGGACGTGACGGCCTGGGTGGCCCGACCGTGCCGGACTTTGCAAGTCGCCTGCCACGCCGGTGGTGGGCGCATTCGTCCGATGAGATGGACTACGGCACCCTGGCCGGCAAGCGTGTTGGCGTGATCGGCGCGGGCGCATCGGCGATGGACTCGGCGGCAACGGCGCTGGAAGCCGGCGCAGCCAGCGTCGACCTGCTGATCCGCCGCGCCGACCTGCCCCGCGTGAACAAGGGCAAGGGCGCCGGCAGCCCCGGGCTCGTGCACGGCCACCTGCATCTGCCTGACGCGTGGAAATGGCGCATCCGCCATTACATCAACGTTGAACAGGTACCCCCGCCGCGTGGCAGCACGCTGCGCGTGTCGCGTCATGCCAATGCGCGCTTCAACTTCGGCTGCGCCATTCTGGGCGTGGACGAGCACGACGGCGTGCTGCACGTGGCCACACCCAAGGGCGTGTTCCATCTGGACTTCCTGATCTTCTCGACGGGCTTTCGCACCGACTGGGCCTCGCGCCCCGAGTTCAGACTGCTGGCACCACACATCCGCCTATGGCGCGACCGCTACACCCCGCGCCCCGGCGAGGAAGACACCGAGCTGAGCGACTCCCCCGATCTCGGCCCCGCATTTGAATTCCGCGAGAAAGTGCCCGGCTCGCTGCCCGGTCTGTCGCGCGTGCATTGCTTCTGCTACCCCGCATCCCTCACGCACGGCAGCGTGTCGGGCGACATCCCCGCCATCAGTGAGGGTGCGAAGCGACTGGCCCAAGGCATTGCAGGCCTGCTGTACCAAGAAGACATCGAAGCGCACTACGCCGCCATCGAGGCGTATGCGGAGCCGGAAATTTTCGGTGACGAATGGACACCCGCACCGCCTCCCGGCATCGACGTTAATGCAGAGGCCACCTCAAGCCAGGAGGCGGCACGATGACGGGTTGGCTCGGTTGGCTAGTAGGCCGCATCGGCCAGGCGCTGCTGGTCGTGCTGGTAATGACGGTGATTGTTTTTGTTGGGCTGCACGCCATTGGCAACCCGGTCGACATCCTGATCGGTCAGGACGTGGACCAAATCGACCGCGCGCGCATCATTGCCGAACTTGGCCTGGACAAGCCGCTGTGGCAGCAGTACCTGAGTTTTCTGAACGGTGCGGTGCACGGCAACCTCGGCAAAAGCTTTGTCTACAACGAACCCGCCATCCAACTGATCCTGCAGCGCCTGCCGGCCACGTTGGAACTGGCCTTTGCGGCACTCATCATCGCGGTGGTGATCGGTGTGCCGCTGGGGTTGTTCGCGGGGCTGTATCCGAACCATCCGGTGTCGCGTCTGCTGATGACGGGCAGCGTGGTGGGTTTCTCACTGCCGACGTTCTGGGTGGGGCTGATGCTGATCATGGCGTTCAGCGTGAGCCTCGGTTGGCTGCCCGCCAGCGGGCGCGGTGAGACGGCTCGCCTGTTCGGCGTCGAGTGGTCGTGGCTGACGGCTGACGGCCTGCGCCACCTGCTACTGCCTGCGATCAACCTGTCGCTGTTCAAGCTCTCGCTGGTGCTGCGACTGACTTCAGCCGGCGTGCGCGAGGTGCTGCCGATGGACTTCGTGAAGTTCGCACGTGCCAAGGGGCTGTCGCCGCTGCGCGTGGTGTTGGCGCACGTGCTGCGCAACACGTTGATCCCGCTGGTGACGGTGCTCGGCCTGGAGCTGGGTTCGACCATCGCGTTTGCCGTGGTGACGGAGAGCATCTTTGCGTGGCCCGGCGCGGGCAAGCTGATCCTGGACAGCATCAACTCGCTGGACCGCCCTGTCATCGTTTCCTACCTCATCGTTGTGGTGTGCCTGTTCGTGTCGCTCAACCTGATCGTCGACATCCTGTATCGCATGCTGGACCCGCGTGTGCGCGCAGCAGATAACGCAGAGGCCGCATGAACACGTCTTCGCAAACCACGGTGGCAACCGCCACGCCAACGGCTCCCGCACCAAGAAAGCAATCGCCTTGGCGGCGCGTGGCAGCAGATTTCCTCGCCTCCAAATCCGCCATCTTCGGGCTGGCCGTTGTTGTGCTGCTGATGGCTGCCGCGCTGGCTGCGCCCTGGATCACACCGCAGAACCCGTACGACCTGATGCAGCTCGACGTGCTGGACTCGCGCCTGCCGCCGGGCTCGCCCAATGGGCTGGGCACCTTTACGTACTGGCTTGGCACGGATGGCCAGGGGCGCGATCTCTACTCCGGCATCCTCTACGGCCTGCGCATCAGCCTGGGTGTGGGGATTGGCTCGGCCGCCGTTGCCGCCGTGATTGGCACGTTGCTCGGGCTGATTGCCGCCTACGCGGGTGGCAAGGTCGACAACTTCATCATGCGCACGGTCGATCTGCTGCTGTCGTTTCCGTCTGTACTGGTCGCGATGATGATCCTGGCCTACCTCGGCAAAAGCATCACCAACGTGGTGCTGACGCTGGTACTGCTGGAGTGGGCGTACTACGCACGCACGGTGCGCGGGCAAGCGCTGGTTGAGCGCCGCCGCGAATACGTGGAAGCCGCTCGCTCGCTCGCCCTGCCCGGCTGGCGCATTGCGCTGAAGCACATCCTGCCGAACTGCCTGCCGCCGCTGATCGTGGTGGGCACGCTGCAGGTGGCGCGTGCGATCACGCTGGAAGCCACCCTCTCCTTCCTGGGCTTGGGCGTACCGATTACCGAGCCGTCGTTGGGCTTGCTGATTGCCAACGGATACCAATACATGTTGTCTGGTCAGTACTGGATCAGTTTCTATCCGGGCATTGCGCTGCTGCTGGCGCTGGTCGCCATCAACCTGGTGGGCGACCGCCTGCGCGAAGTGCTGAACCCGAGGACGCAACGATGAGCGCGTCCGCAAGTTCCAATCCGTTGACGCTGGAAGTCCGCAACCTGCGCACGCATTTCTTCACACGCGACGGCGTACTGCCGGCGGTGGACGACGTGTCGTTCTCGCTGGAGCGCGGGCGCATCCTGGGGCTGGTCGGGGAATCGGGCTCGGGCAAGTCGGTCACCGGTTTCTCGATCATGGGTCTGGTGGACCCGCCCGGCCGCGTGGTCGGCGGCGAGATCCTCTACCAGGGCCGCGATCTGACCAAGCTGCCCGCGCGTGAACTGCGCAAGCTGCAGGGCAACCGCATCGCCATGGTCTTTCAAGACCCGATGATGACGCTCAACCCGGTGCTGCGCATCGACGCCCAGATGATCGAGGCCGTGCGCGCGCACAGCAGCATAAGCCACACGCAGGCCCGTGAGCACGCGCGCGACACGCTGGGCCTGATGGGCATTCCCAGCCCGGAAGAGCGGCTACACGCGTATCCGCACCAGCTCTCTGGCGGCATGCGACAGCGCGTGGCGATTGCCATTGCGATGCTGCATCGGCCCGACCTGATCATTGCGGACGAGCCGACCACGGCGCTGGACGTGACCATCCAGGCGCAAATTCTGTCGGAAGTGCAGAAGCTCGCACGCCAGCACGGCACCGCGCTGATCTGGATCACGCATGACTTGTCCGTCGTTGCCGGCCTGGCCGATGAAGTGGCCGTGATGTATGCCGGCCGCATCGTCGAGCATGGCCCGGTGGACGCCGTGCTCGATGCCCCGCTGCACCCGTACACCATGGGCCTGATCGACAGCCTGCCCAGCGAAAACCGCCGCGGCCAGCGCCTGCGCCAGATTCCGGGCATGACGCCGAACCTGTTGTCGCTGCCGGCTGGCTGCGCGTTTGCTGCGCGTTGCCCGCGCGCATCCGATGCCTGCGGCGTACGCCCGGAGATCACCCAACCGAACCCTGGCCGCCTGGTGCGTTGCTTCCACCCTGGCACGCTGCCGGCAGCCACGCGGGAGGTCGCATGAGCACGCCGCTGGTAGAACTCAAGCAAGTCGGCAAGCGCTTCGGTGATCGCAAGATTGGCCCAGTTGACGGCATGCTGCAGCGTCTGGGGCTCGCGAAGCCGCCCGCCGTGGTGCGCGCCGTTGATGGCATCGACCTGGCGATCCAGCCCGGTGAAGTCGTCGGTCTGGTCGGTGAATCAGGCTGCGGCAAGTCCACGCTCGGCCGCATCGCCGCAGGGTTGATGCCGCCGTCTGACGGCGAGGTGCGCGTGGACGGCAAAGCCGTCAACACGCTCTCTGCTGAGGAGGCACGCGATGCCCGCCTGAAGATCCAGATGATCTTCCAAGACCCATACGCCAGCCTCAACCCGCGCCTGCGTGTGGAAGAAATCATCGGCGAGGCGGCGCGTGTGCACGGCCTGACCGACCGCGCCAATTTTGCCGACTACGTAGCCGCGCAGATGCAGCGCGCGGGCCTCGACCCTGCCCTGCGTGACCGCTATCCGCATCAGTTCAGCGGGGGGCAGCGTCAGCGCATCGGCATTGCACGCGCGCTGGCGGTGCAGCCGTCGATGCTCGTCTGCGACGAGGCGGTGGCAGCGCTGGACGTGTCCATCCAGGCGCAGATCCTGAACCTGTTCATGGACCTGCGCGAGCAGCTCAACCTGACGTACCTGTTCATCAGCCACGACCTGGGTGTGGTGGAGCACCTGTCGGATCGCGTGGTCATCATGTATCTGGGCCGCGTGGTGGAATCGGCGCCAGCGGAGGAAGTGTTCCGCCGTCCGAACCATCCGTACACGCAGACGCTGCTGGCGGAGATTCCACGCCTATCGGCCCGGCACAAGACGTTCACGGCCATCCAGGGCGAAATGCCCAGCCCGCTGAACCCACCCACGGGCTGCCATTTCCACCCGCGCTGCCCGCACGCCATGCCCCGCTGCAAAACCGAAACGCCGACGCTGCGCGGCATTGCGGTCAACCATGTCAGCGCCTGTCATTTGAACGACATCCAATAAGCCAACGATTCCAAAAAAAGGAAAAGGGAACCTACGTGAAACGCCTCCTCGCTTCGTCGATTGCCGTTGCCCTGTTTGCTGCTGCCGCAGTTGCCACCACCTCTGCAGGTGCGCAGACGCTGAACATCGGCTTTGCCGATCCGCTGTCGTCGCTCGACCCGCAACTGAACAATCATGCCGGCGACCGCTCCGTCGACGTGCACTTCTGGGATCTGCTGGTCGAGAACAAGTGGAACAAGCTGCAGCCCGGCCTGGCGCTGTCATGGAAGACGCTGGACCCGAAGACGTGGGAGTTCAAGCTGCGCCCCGGCGTGAAGTGGCACGACGGCCAACCCTTTACAGCGGATGACGTCATCTTCTCGTACCAGCGCGCGCGCAGCGTGCCGGGCAGCGTGGCGACCTTCGCGGGTTATCTGCGCACGGTGGAATCCGTCACGGCCAAGGACCCGCTCACGCTCATCATCAAAACGAACATCCCCAACCCAGACCTGCCGCTGAACCTGGCATCCGTGCACATCGTCAGCAAGCACGTGGGGGAAAAGTCCGCCACCGAGGACTACAACGCCGGCCGCGCCGTGGTGGGCACCGGCCCCTACAAATTCGTTTCGTACGTGCCGGGCGACCGCGTGGTCATGGCGCGTAACGACAACTACTGGGGCGGCAAGCAACTCTGGGAGAAGGTCAACTACCGCTACATCAACAACGCCGCCGCGCGCACGGCCAACTTGCTCTCGGGCGAGGTGGATGTGATCGACAAGGTGTCGGTGGCTGACCTCGCGCGCCTACGCCAATCGCCCAACGTGCACGTGTTTGCCTACCCCGGCCTGCGCGTGATGCTGCTGCAGCCGAGCTTCCGCAAGGGACCGAACGAATACATCACCGGCAACGACGGCAAGCCGCTCGCCAACAATCCGCTGCTGGATGTGCGTGTGCGCCAGGCGCTGTCGCTGGCGGTTGACCGCAAGGCCATCGTCGATCGCATCCTGTAAGGCGCTGCCACCGTCGCCAACCAGTGGATGCCTGCCGACACGTACGGCTACAACCCCGATGTGAAGAACATTGCCTACGACCCGGCACAGGCCAAGAAGCTGCTGGCCGATGCAGGCTTTCCGCAGGGCTTCAACCTGGTGATGCACGTGCCGAACGATCGCTACCCGCAAGGCCCGGAAACGGCGCAGGCGGTGGCGCAGTTCTGGTCGCGCATCGGCGTGAAGACCAAGGTGGAGGTGGTGCCCTGGTCGGTCTACTCAGGCCGCGCCAACAAGAACGACTACGCGATGAGCATGCTGGCGTGGGGCAACGGCACGGGTGAGGCGAGCTACGCGCTGGTCAACGTGCTGGCCACGGTGGATACCAAGAAGGGCCTGGGTGCATCGAACTGGGGCCATTACAGCAACCCGGCCGTGGACAACGCGCTGAACGCCTCCACCGAGGAGTTCAACGTCGAGAAGCGCGCGGCCATCCTGCGTCACTCGGTCAAGCTGGTGTCGGATGACGTGGGCGTGCTGCCACTGTTCCACTACCAGAACGTGTGGGCCGCCAAGAAGGGCCTCAAGGTGGCCCCGATGACCAGCGACCGCACGGCCGCACAGATGGTCACCAAGGACGGCAAGTAAGCGCGCCATGGCTACGTTCGAGCTCAACGCCACGCCAGCGGATGACCTGATCGACGTGCAACGCCGCATTGTCGTGACAGGGCTGCCGCCCGGCGCGCAGGTCGGCATCGTCGCACAAACGCGCCGCGGCAATGGTGTGTTGTGGCACAGCCGCGCCGCCTTCGTTGCGGATGCGCAAGGCACCGTTGACCTGACGCGCGATGCGCCCGTCTCGGGGGACTACACCGGCATCAGCGCCATGGGCCTGATCTGGAGCCAGCGCCCGGAAGACGACAAGGCACGCGAGGTGTTCCCGCAGCCGGTGACCGAGCCGCTGACGACCACGCTCACAGCCACCGCAAACGGCGAGTCGATCCATGCGAGCTTCGTGCAGCGGTTGGCTGCACCCGGCGTCACGCGCCATGAAGTACGCGACGAGGGTCTGGTCGGCACGCTGTACTTGCCCGATGCATATGCCCACCCCGGCCCGCGCCCGGCAGTGCTGATCCTCAATGGCTCGGGCGGTGGCATCAATGAGCCGCGCGCGGCGCTGTACGCCTCACACGGCTATGCGGCGTTTGCGCTGGCCTACTTCAAGGCGCCTGGGCTGTCGGACTACATCTCCAACACGCCGCTGGAGTATTTCGAGCGCGCACTTGCGTGGCTGCGCAAGCGTGTTGAACCACTGCATGATTTCGTGGCGGTGAGCGGCCAGTCGCGCGGTGGCGAGCTGGCATTGCTGTTGGGTGCGACGTTTCCAGAAGCCGTGTCCGCCGTGATCGGCTATGTGCCTGGCGCAGTCGTGCACAGCGCGCAGAATGCCGCCGACCCCGCCATCGGCCGTGAAGGCCCGACGTGGCTGTATCGCGGCCAGCCGCTGCCGCACCTGTGGGAGGGCAACCGCACCGCCACGTGGGCACCGTTCGACGAAGGTCCGGCACCGCACCGGCACGAACGCGCCATCCGCACCGCACTGCAGGATGCCGATGCCGTCGCCCGTGCACGCATCCGCATCGAACGCGCGCGCGGGCCGGTGCTGCTGCTCTCCGCCACTGACGACGGCTCGTGGCCCTCGGGCGATTACTCCCGCATGGTCACCGCCAAGCTGGCTGAGGTGCGCCACCCCTACCCCGTGCAGCACTTCGACTACGAAGGCGCCGGCCACGCCATCGTCTTCCCCTACGTGCCGACCACACAGCTCGTGTATGCGCACCCAGTGTCGGGCCGCATCAGCACCGGCGGCGGCGAACCGCGTGCCAACGCTCGTGCCGACGCGCAGTCGTGGGTCGCTGTACGTCGCTTTCTCGCCAGCGCGGTGGCTGCGCGCGGCGCCTCCGTACCCGATTCTCGGAGCCTTTCAACGATGGATTTCACGCCCGCTCAAGATGTTGTCGATCAAGTTGCTGGCCTGGACGACGGCAGCGCCACGCACGCGCTGCGTCACGCCCGCGAGAAGGTGGCGACCGCCACCCAAGGCAGCTACGATGCCCTGTTCGACACAGCCCTGCCCGGCCTCACACCTGGCGAGCGCCTGCTGGTGGCGCTCTATGCCTGCCGTTTGACGCCGGCCCCTGAACTGGCCGAGCACTACCGCGCGTGGCTGGCGGAAACGCCGGTCGACGCCACGGCATTGCAAGCGGTCGACCAGGGTGAACTGGAAGCACTGACTGACCCGCGTTTGCACGCCATCCTTACCTTCACGCGCACGCTCATCGAGCGCCCCATCGAAGGCGATCGCGCAGCATTGCAGAAGCTGCCTGCCGCCGGGCTGGCCACGGCGGATGTTGTCACGCTCGCACAACTCATCGCGTTCCTGTCATACCAAACACGGTTGGTGGCTGGTCTGCGTGCGCTCAACGCGGCGGCCGGCACCAACGCATCCGCAACCTCCACGGAGACCGCAGCATGACCGAGATCATCCGCGCCCACGGCTTCACCAACGAATCGCTGGAGTGGCAGGCATGGCTCGATGTGGTCGACCTCGACCGCGCCACGCCCGAACAGATCGCCGTGCTGGAAGAGAGCCACCCGAAGGCGAAGACGTCGGACTACTACCGCTTCCTCGTCCATCAGCCCGAGATCCTGCGCCAGCGCTCGGCGGCCTTCAACGCGATCATGTATGCGCCGGGCGGCCTGTCGCGCGCAGAGCGCGAACTCGCCAGCGCCGTGGTATCGCGCGTGAACGGCTGCGTGTACTGCGCATCGGTGCACGCGCAGCGCTTCGAGCAGCTTGCCAAGCGCAACGACGTGATCAAGCAAGTCTTCGAAGACCCGCACACCGCCGGCACGAACACGCGTGAGCGTGCCATCGCGTTGTTCTCCATCGACCTGACGCTGCGCCCCGGTGACGTACGTGCCGAAGACCTGCAACCGCTCAAGGCCGCTGGTCTGACGGATGCGGAGATTCTCGACCTGATTCACGCTGTGGCGATCTTCGCGTGGGCGAATCGGCTGATGCTGAACCTGGGGGAACCGGTGTTTCCGGAAGCGGCCTGAACGCCGTGCACGATCACATACAGCGCCAACCCACGCACTCTGATGGTTTGGCCGTACCCTGCCCTATGCGGCGCCTTGAATTGATGTAAGCGGGCGGAAAAAAGACGGGGAACTGTCTGAGCGAAGCGAGTTTTCCCCGTCTCCGCCCGGTTACGGAAATTCAAGGAGGCTTTCGCCACATCGGGCGCGCCTTTCTTTGCTTACTTTCTTTGGCAAGACAAAGAAAGTGAGTCGGCCCCGGCAGGGGACGAAACGGGGGATATGCCAATCGCGCCAATCCCCCGCAACCAGCATCAGACCATCGGCAGTTGCCGCACGGGCTTACCCGTCAACTGCGCCACGGCATGCGCCACCGCGGGCGCAATCGGTGGCACGCCAATCTCGCCCACACCGGTGGGCTCCGCTGTGCTCGGCACGATGTGGGTTTCAATGATGGGCACCTCGGCCATCTTGAGCGCCGGGTAGTCAGGGAAGTTCGACTGCACGACCTGCCCGTCCTTGATGTCGATCCGCCCGTACAGCGCCGCCGTCAGGCCAAAGATCACCGCGCTTTCCATCTGCTGCGCGACGATACCCGGGTTGATGACGGTGCCGCAGTCGACCGCGCACACCACACGGTGCACGCGCGGCTTGCCGTCTTTCATCGACACCTCCACCACCTGCGCCACCACCGAACCGAAGCTGGGGTGCAACGCAATGCCACGTGCACGCGGAGCGCCATCGGCTGCGGGCGGCAATGGCTGCCCCCAGCCTGCTGCCTGCGCTGCCGTGTCGAGCACCTTCAGTTCGCGCGGATGCGCCTTCAGCAAATCACGCCGCATCGCCAGCGGATCCAGCTTGGCCGCCGCCGCCACGTCGTTGAGGAAGCCCTCCATGAAGAACCCGTTGTACGAGTGCCCCACGCTGCGCCAGAACCCGACCGGGATCGGCAGATCCACCGCCAGATGCGCAATGTGCTCGTGCTCGATCTCGTACGGCAGATCGAACAGCCCCTCGGCGGTGTAGCGGTCGATGCCAGCGGAGGGCGCACCGAACAGGCGGTCCAGTTCCCCCGCCAGGATCGACTGACCGGCGCTGCGCGAGGCAATCGCCGTGATCTTGCCGTTCTCCACACGCGCTTTGAGTCGTGCAATGGCATGCGGGCGATAGAAGTCATGCCGGACATCTTCCTCGCGCGACCAGATGACCTGGACCGGCTTGCCTTCAGTTTTGGTAGCAATGGTGACGGCCTGGCTGATGAAATCGGACTCCAGCCGCCGCCCAAAGCCACCGCCGATCAGCGGAATGTCGATGCGGACCTTGTCGCCGCTCACCCCAGCCGCACGCGCTGCCACCAGTTGCGCCAGCGTGGCGGCTTGCGTGGGCGCCCACAAGTGCACCCCGTCCGCTGTCACCTGTGCCGTGCAGTTGATCGGCTCCATGGCCGTGTGCGCGAGATACGGTGCCGTGTATTCGGCTTCTACAAGCGTGGCGCCGTCGGCCTTGTCGAAAGCCTTCAGGCCATCGCCGAGCGAGCGGTAGGTGAACCCACCCTTGTCGCTATCCAGCGCGCTGACAAGCTGCTGGCGAATGCCCGCCGAATCGAGCGAGGCGTGCGGCCCGTTGTCCCATACAGGTTCGACGGTCGCCAGCGCCTGGCGCGCCTGCCAATAGTGATCCGCCACAACGGCCACGCCGGGCGCACCGCCTGCTGCACCTTCAAACGGCACCACATAGCGCACGCCCGGCATGCCAAGCGTCGCCTTCGATTGGAACGTCTTGAGCTTGCCGCCAAAGACAGGGCACATCACCACGGCGGCGTACAACATCCCTGCCGGACGCGCATCGATGGAGAAGCGCGCGCTGCCATCCGTCTTGGCGGCCAGATCATTGCGCGGCGCAGGCTTGCCGATCAACTGGTATTGCGAAGCCGGCTTGAGCACCACGTTGGACGGTGGCGCAATCTCGCGCGCCGCCTTAGCCATGCCGCCGAAGGTCGCCTGTTTGCCGCCCGGGCCGGTCAATTGCCCCTCACGCACGCTCACCTGTTCTACCGGCACACTCCACGTACGTGCAGCCGCTTGCACCAGCGCGCCACGGGCCGTAGCGGCGGCTTCGCGCACCGGCTGCCAGCCATCCGCCACACTGCTGCTGCCACCGGTGATGATGAGCCCGATCTCACGCGCGCTCTTGGCCATGACCCAGTGCAGCGCGCGAGCCCAGGTCTTGTCAGCGCTGTCCGGATGCAGTGGGAGCGAACTGTCGCCCATGGCGACCACGTTGCCGTAGATGCGCTCCACCGGCGAGGTCTCGATACTCACGCGCGCCAGCGGAATATCCAACTCCTCCGCCGCCAGCATCGACAGTGCCGTGTGGATACCCTGCCCCATCTCCACGCGCGGCATGGCCAGGATGACGTTGCCCTCCGGGGTGATCTTGATCCACCCATTCAGGGCGACCTCGCCCCCGTGTTCGGGAAACAGCGCCGGATCCCCCACGCGGCTGCGCGGCGGCATCACGCCCCAGCCCACCACCAGCGCGCCACCCACAGCGAACGCCCCCAGCAGGAAACGGCGGCGGCCCTTACGTACTTTCGGGGGCT
The DNA here is from genome assembly GCF_000442475.1 of Ralstonia sp. AU12-08. NCBI lineage: Bacteria > Pseudomonadati > Pseudomonadota > Betaproteobacteria > Burkholderiales > Burkholderiaceae > Ralstonia > Ralstonia sp. AU12-08. Next base: position 157,021 of record NZ_ASZV01000022.1, read on the forward strand.
TGGTTGCCTTGGCGTTCATGCCTGGCCCTCCCGCAGCGCCTTCGCCGCGCGCTTGATAGCTGCACGCACACGTGGATACGTGCCGCAGCGGCAAATGTTGGTCATGGCCGTATCGATGTCGGCGTCGCTCGGGTCGGGTTGCCGCGCCAGCAAATCTGCTGCGGCCATCAGCATGCCGGACTGGCAATAGCCGCACTGCGGCACCTGCTCGTCCACCCAGGCCTGCTGCAGCGCGTGGCGCTTGCCTTCGCCTCCGGCCAACCCCTCGATGGTGGTGATGCGCTTGCCCGCCACCGCAGCCACCGGCAACACACACGACCGCACAGCTGCCCCATCCAGGTGCACAGTGCACGCGCCACACGCTGCGACACCACAACCGAACTTGGTACCGGTCATGTTCAGGTGGTCGCGCAGGACCCACAGCAGCGGCGTAGCCGGGTCGCAGTCGACGCTGACCGGCCGGTGATTGACGTCCAGATCCATGAGGGTGGTCTCCTTGTTTTTGTGTTCTTTTTTGTGGCGAAAGCGTACGTTCAAACGCCTCCGCACCGCAATAGTGGGCGCCCTCGATTCCGGAGAACTCCGCAAAAGAATCAAAGGTCTAGCAACACACAAGAGCGCGCAGGCCTTCAGCACACGCACCACAAGTAATACGTGAGCAGCCGTTGTGCTCCTTCGGGTGTCATGCGCCTGCGGACTTCAGCACAACGCCCCGAATAAGCCCAGTCCTACACCACGGCTCGCTGCTTTAGGACTGATCCGCTTTTCGCACTTCCCCGGACTGAATACAGTCTGCGCATCGTCCTTCGCGCATGCTCGTGTCAGAGGTCATGCACAACGCCGGCATTTCCGTGGCGAGATCGCCACAAAGAAGCCGCAGCCGCCCTGCAACACGCGCCATCACCATGAACCCCGTCCAGATCCGCGTCGCCATCGCAGACGACCACCCCGCCATCCTGTTTGGCGTCAAACATGAACTGGCCAGCCGCCAATCGATCTCGATCGATGGCCTCGTACGTAACTCGACCGAACTGATCGAGTTGCTCGACCGCACACGCGTCGACGTGCTTGTGTGCGATTACGCCATGCCTGGCGGCAACTACGGCGACGGCATGGCATTGCTGTCGTTGGTGCAGCAGCGCTACCCGCATGTACGCATCGTGGTTCTGACAATGATGGAGAACGCGGCGATCCTGTCGGTGCTCATGACGGGCATTCAATGCATCGTCAGCAAATCCGATCTGACGAACCATCTGTCGCTTGCCGTACACGCCGCGTTTGCGAACGGCCGCTACGTATCGCCGACGATCGAGAGGATTCTGCGTACGCTGGAACCGAGCCACAGGGACGCACCCGGCAATGCGCAATTGACTGGCCGCGAACTCGAAGTCATTCGCCTGTACGTATCGGGCATGACCATCAACGAGATCGCCGAGCGCCTGAACCGCAGCAAAAAAACCGTCAGCACGCAGAAGAGCAGCGCCATGCGCAAGCTCAACATCAACCGCGAGGTGGACCTCTTCCACTATGGCGTCGAAACAGGCCTGATCCCCTCCGTCATGCGCCCGATGCGGTAGCGGGCGGGCTTTCCGTCGCGCGCCCGGGTCTGGTTCGACTACCAGACCGGTCTGATGGACGCGCTTCTTCTCAACTCATAACGTAGATAGTGTCGCGCCATGACATTGGTGCGACATGCGCAACGCACCCAGGGTTGCCATAGGAGGCCAAATCATGAAGCAGACTGAACGAGACAAACTACGGCACATTCTGCTCGGCTTTGCCGAGCTGACGGCGCCAGCGCGCCACGAGTTTCTGGGCGCCATGAATGAATACCTGTTCTCGTCACCACAGCGTAGGCGGCAGATCGTCGAAACCTGGAAGCAGCCAGACTCACCCACGCTGGACAAGCCGCAACCGCATAGCGTACCGCCTGCTGAGCAACCGGCCTGACACCGCTGCGCTCAACGCTCAGCCAGCGTCACGCGGCGGCGTTTGCGACGAAGTCAGCCAACCATGCTCCGCGGCGTACTTGAAGAGATCCGCATCGCGCAAGATGCCGAGCTTTTCCATGGCCCGGTTCTTCTGGGTGCTGATGGTTTTCTTGCTGCGATTGAGCCGTTCAGCTATCTCGTCCACCCGCAGGCCGGACACATACAGCCGCACCACCTCCGCCTCGCGCGGGCTCAGTTCAGTCGATGCCGGTGCGCCGGCCCGCTGCGCCTCACGTGCCTCCAGCACAGCGGCAACCGTTGGGGAGTGGTACTTGCCCCCCGTGTGCGCAGCATGAATGGCAGGAACCAGGTGCGACACCGCGTCGGACTTGCTGACAATCGCACGGACCCCAATGTCATCGAGCGAACCGAGGATGGCCGGACTGTCGAGCATCGTCAGCACAACAAGCTTCACTTGAGGAAAGCGCCGGCCGATGAAGCCGAACAGTGCAATGCCATCGCCATAGTCGCCTGTCGGCATGGCGTAGTCAGACACCAGCACATCGCACGGCGTCGATTCGAGCAGCTTGACGAGGTCGGTCGAGTTGGTGGCATGCCCTTTCAACACGATGGTGTCCACCGACGACAGCTCATGCGATACCCCGGCAATCATCCCCGGATGGTCGTCCGCCAACACCACGCCAATGCTGAAGCTGCTCATTCCTTCCCTCCTTTTGCCGACTGCGGGTCCGTCAGGCCTCAACAGACAATACAATTTTACGATGAAGGCCGCTCAACAGCCCGCATAAGGGCATCGCACAACACCCGCTCAGGCAGCCCGTCGCGCCAGGGTTTCCTGTGTCAGCTGTACCAGCCGATCGAGCCCAGGCTGCAACGCTTGCAGATCATCGCCTCGCTTGGCCCGCAGTTCCATCTCTGCACAAGCGTCTGCAACGGCTTGCTCGTGCACCATCGCAAACGTGCCTCGCATGGCGTGCAGCTGGCGCAACGCGGCCTCTCGATCGCCAGCCGACAGCGCAACGTGCAGGGATTCCAGCAGCTCATGCGTTGAGCCCTGGAGCGCGGCAAGTACCCGCTCCGGCAGGCGCCCCTCACCAATGTTCTCGCGGCTCACAGCTGTTGGTGCCGTCTGCGCATCGCTACGCACCGTGCGACGCAGCGTCGTATCGAGCGCCTTGAGCAGGATCGGTTTCACCAGCACGGCGTCGATCCCCTCCTGCACACAACGCTGATGCTCTTCGATGGCCCCATGCGCAGTCAGCGCAATGATCGGCTGCTTCGCGCCTTGCGCACGCAAACATCGAGCAAGCGCATAGCCGTCCATGCCCGGCATGCTGAGATCCGTCAGCAGGATGTCGTAGTGCCGTTCGTTGAAGCGGCGTAACGCTTCGCCACCGCTGTCGGCCAGGGTGACCTGGTAGCCCAGCGACTCCAGCTGCATCCGGATCAGCTCCCGGTTCGACGCCTGATCGTCGACGGCCAGCACACTCACGCTGCCCGGTTGGACGCTCCGCGCACTCGTGGCGGGCTGGGCATCGTCCTTGATGTCGGCAGGCGACTCGGTGGGCGCAAACGGCAGCGTGACCGTGAACTGGCTGCCATCTCCGGGGGCGCTGCGCAGGCTGATCGTACCGCCCATCAGGTCGACCAGCCGACGACACAACGCAAGCCCCAGTCCGCTGCCGCCAAACCGGCGCGAGATGGTCGAATCAGCCTGCACAAAAGGCTCGAACAGGCGCGCTTGCTGCTCCGGGCTCATGCCGATCCCGCTATCGCTGACGCCGATGACGATCCCTTGCCGGCCTGCGCTGTCTTGCTTCGCATAGATCTCGATCAGCACGTCGCCCTTGTTCGTAAACTTGATCGCGTTACTGAGCAGGTTCGAGGCGATCTGCCGCAGGCGGGTCGGATCGCCCGCATACCAGGGAGCAACGCTGTCGTCGACAATGCAATCGAACTGCAGCCCCTTCTCCTGCGCAATCGGCTCGAAGATTGCCGCCACCTCACGCACGACAGCCGCAGCGTCAAACGGGATGGACTCGATCGACACCTGACCTGCCTCGATCTTGGAGAAATCGAGCACGTCGTTGATGATGCCCAGCAGCGCGTTGGACGACGACGTGACGGACTGCAGCCGCTCTCCCACCGCCGGCTCAAGCGGCATCCGCTGAATCAGTTCGAGGTTGCCGAGAATTGCATTCAGCGGCGTGCGGATTTCGTGGCTCATCGTCGACAGGAATGTCGATTTCGCCCGGTTGGCCTCGTCGGCTGCCTGTTTGGCTTCGCGCAGCGCCTGCTCGGTGCGCTTCTTGTCGGTGATGTCCGTAAACGCTGTCACCAGCACATTCGCCTTGTGATAGTGCGCAGGTGCAACATTGACGGCCAGATCGATCGCGTTACCGTCCACCGTGTCAAGCGCGAGATCGTCACGCACGATGCCCGCGCCGCCATGCGTTGCATAGCGCTGCGCGATTTCCGCAGACAGCGACGGTGTCTGGACAACCGCACGGCCAGCGACCTCGTTCATGACCGGGCTGCTCAGCATGGGCTCGCCAGTGCGCGCGTCGATGACGCCCAGCCCGATCGGCGCGGTTTCGATCAGGATCCGGTTCAGGCGTTCGATCTCGACAAAACGCTCGGACCGCTCCAGCGTCGGCGCAAACACGCGCCGGTTGAACCACCACAGCAGGATCCACAACGCGGCGATCAGCCCGGCTGTGAGCAGCGTCGTCAGTCGAATCTCGGGCCACACACCGGCCAGCACGTCGCGCCATGTGAATGCGTAGACCACGCGCCCGCCCATCAGCCCGGGTGGGGTACTCACCATGAAAACGCCGTTGCTCGCGCGCTGCAAGGACACGGCCGTCGAAGCGCCAGACAACTCGCGCAACGCGGCCAGCACGTCGGGGCGCTTGTCTGCATCGGCATCAATGGCGATAGGCGCCCCGCCCGCGCCGAGGACGACGAATGTTCCGTCGAACCGGTCGGTCGACAGCGGTGCCAGCACAGCCTGAATCGGAATCTCAACAACGAACACGGCAAACGGCTTGCCAGCGGCGTCCAACCCGTAGATCGACATCCGCAGCGCAGACTCGCCCGTCAGCGGATTGCGATAGGGCTCGAGCCAGCGCACGGCGTGCAACCCATTGCGGGGGTCATAGATGGAAGCTGGGGCGACCGACTCACCCGCAGCATCCTGTGTGAGCGCAGCAAAGAAGGCCGGCCGGTTCGCAAGCGCGGCATCGAGCTTTGCTTGATCGGGCCAGGGAAACGGCGACATCGCAACAAAATCACGTGACGGCGTATAGACGTATGTCGTGAACCGATACCCCTGGATGCTCGCGGTGGCGGCAAGCGTGCGTGAGACTCGATCCGTCAACGCGGTAAAGCGCGCCAACTCTGGCGCAGGCGTGTCTGGCCCTGCACTGGCAAACAGGACGGAGTGCAGTCCGCTGTCGTTCTGGCGCACCAATCGGCCGCCGTCCGCCTTGAACCGGGCGGCATCGCTTGGCTCTTCCGCCGCACGCTGGTTCCATACCAGCTCAGCCATGTAGATCGTGCTCCGAAGCACGATCTCCGCCTTCGTGACCTCGCTCGCCATACGCTGGCCTTCGATCGCGAGTTCGCGACGTTGCCGCTCGTTGTGCGAATGGACCATCGACGCCACGGCAATGCCGAACGTGAGCAGCGCCATCACGGTCAGGACAATGCCACCGCCAAACAGCGCCGAACGCCGGAAGCGGCGCATTGCCGTGAGCACGGTGGATGACTGGGCATTCGGCATGGTGTGACGAGCCTTCAATGGCGCGGTATGGAGTGCGATGTTACGCCGGAATCTCTTGCACCCAAGAGATCAGTGCGGCGCGCATCTGAGCGGACGGACGGCAAACCACATTCGGTCCTGTCCTACGGCATCACGTATCCAAATCGAACAAATCTCATTCAGCATACGGCGCCCCTTCGAGAAAATGACTGTGTTGGACCCGCGGCCCACTCCCGCAGTCCAGCAACTTGTTTCAGACACTTTCCATTACGCCGCCTCCGAGCGGCGGTTTTTTTATGTGCACCGCCGTGCAAGCCCAGCCATGAAAGAACGTGCAACCGTCCTCTGCCAACGTGGTGACCGGATCCTTCTGGTCGCCCGGCCTCGTGCACGCTGGGTGCTGCCCGGTGGAAAACCGCGCAGCAGTGAAACACTGAGCGACGCCGCCCGCCGCGAGTTGACCGAGGAAACGGGCATCGTCTGCCGTGCCGTACGCCCTTTGTTCCAATTCGCTGGTGGCAACAAGCAGCACCACGTGTTTGTCGCCGACATCGAAGCCAGTGCAATCGCCCGCCCCGCTCAGGAGATTGCGCGCTGCGCCTGGTTTGACAGACAGGCGATTGCGTCGATCGACTGCAGCCGACCGACGCCATTCATCGTCAGGCGCGCGCTCAAAGTCCTGGACGACGAGCGCTACGTCATGGCCTACATGGAAGCCATGTTGCTGCAAGCTGCAGCCTAGGCCGCCCCGGTCGCCCCAGTCGCCTCACCACGCCCAACGCACCCCCACGTTGCCCAGAATCGTGCGCTGGTGCTCACCACCCAGATTCGTGAGATAGCTGAGCGTTGCATACGCACTGCTGCGTTTGCTGAGTTGCGCGACCAGCCCTGCACCGATCTGCCCGGCCGTCTGGCCAACCTGCGCGCCAATCGTGGTGCTTCCACCAAACGTGGTCTTGTCATCCGAACCGAACGAACGCAGCACGTTCAAGCGCAGATACGGTTTCCAGTTGATCCCGTTCGAATCAAACGACCACTGCAAGCGTGCACCCACGCGACCCAGGAACGTGTTGCCGTTGTTCCACGACACGTTCGAGATGCCATCGTTGAAATCCTTGAGCGACAACCGTTGCCAAACCAGTTGTGCTTGAGGCTCCAGCGTTAGCCCCTGGCTGAGCGGGATCGGCAGCCCGGCTTCGACGGAGCCCGTGATGGCGTTGCCGTTGGTTGAACCGTGCACGTTATCCATGGAGTTGGTACGCACCGTCAGCGCGCTGCCCATCAGGACGGCATCCGTGTACCACCCCGTCGGCGCGACATGCGTCCAGTAACCGCCGAGGTTGTAACCGTTGACCTGCAAGGAGCCGACGCCCAGCCCCTGCTGCGCCAACGCGAAACCACTCACGTCACCCACTGCACGCGAGAAGCCCAGCAGCACACCGTAGTGGTTGCGATGGCCGCTCTGTTGGGTGTCCGCATACAGATCCTGACCAATCTGCATGCCCCACACCGTGCCGTCAAACGATGGGGTCACATCGCCCTTCTGCTTGATGTTGGTATTGCCACCCCATACACGCGCCCATGAAGCCGGCACGGTGCCGTTCTCGGTCAGCAAGCCCTGCTCGCCCTGGCGCTCATGGAAGGTATCGATCTGCAGCAGCCCGAGTTGACGAGCAACGGCCGGCGCTTCCGAGTACAGCGGCACTTCCGGGCGATAGACGGGCATCGGATCCGTGCCGGGCGCAGCCACGGCCTCGATGATCGATTCCGGCGTGCCCTCCGCCACAGACGAAGGCGGCGTCGACGGTGTCGGCTGTGCCGGAATCGTGTTGCGCAAGTACCAGTTGTTGCCGGCGCCGCTCGCAGCGCCCCCCTTAACAAGGTAGTACGAATAGGCTCCAGCACTGACAACGCCGCCCGACAACGTAAAGGCGTTTGCACTGGTTGTTGCGCCGTGAATTGCCTGCACGACCTGAATGCCGTCGGCGATCGTTTGCGCGCCTGCCCCACCCACGTTCGTCACCTTGAGTGCGCTTGAGCCGCTTGCAGAGCCACCACTCACAACGAGTTTGTCCGATGCGGAGCCGTCGCCCGCCAGTACCGTATTCAACGCGATCGTCGCATTCTGGCCGGTGTAGTTGCCCGCCACGGTTAGCGTGTTGCCGACCCCGCTGCCGCTGAGTTGCACGAGCCCCGCGTTGGTCAGGTTGCCGTTGATCTGGAAGTTACCGGTTGCGCCGCTGGCCAGACTGGCCAATGCGTTTGCGACTGCGATCGTGCCGCTGTTCGACACGTTGCCGGTCACGCTGCCATAGCCGCCAAGCGTGGCGCCGCCAGCCACCGCCACCGCGCCGCCGCCAGAGAGCGCCGCCGATGCACTGGTGCCATCGCCGACAACCAGGGTGCCGGCGTTGACGTTGGTACCGCCGGCATAGCTGTTGGTGCCGTTCAGCGTGAGGACACCGCTGCCGAGCTTGGTCAACGAACCGGTTCCGGTCATGCTCTGCGCGACCGTGGAATTGAAGCCCTGCGTATCGATCGTGCCGTTGTTGGCCGTGATCGACACCACGCGGCTCGCCGCAAGATTGAACGTGCTGCCCAGTTGCAGCGTGCCGCCGTTGAGTGTCAGCGCACCCGACGATGCCCCCAGAGCGCTATCTGCAGCTGCGGACAGCGCGCCCTGCGTGATCGTGGTACCGCCGGAGTGGGTGTTGCTGCCAGACACGGTCAAGGTACCCGCGCCGGTCTTCTCAACCGCGCCAGACCCGCTGATGGTGCCCGTGTAGTTGCCGGCGCTATCCTGCTGGAAACGCACCAGCCCGTTGTCGGTTACGGACAGCGGCAAGTTCGACGCGTTCGCCTGCAGCGTCGCGCCACTGCTGACGGTGGCAACGACCGAGCCCGTGGTCGTGCCGAGCGTGCCCGTCAGGTTGAGCGTGCCGCTCTGTACCACCGCGGTTGAGAACGTACCGGTGCCGGCCCAGGTCCAGGCGGTGCCCGCCATGGTCAGGCTCTGGAAATTGGTGAACGCGTTGGACGCCGTACCCGTGCCTTGCAGCGTCACCGTGTTGGTACCGCCGCCGCCGTTGGCCGCGCCGATGATCTGCGAACCGGTCTGCAGGATCAGCGTCACATTGCCATTGCCACCCTGGATAGCGGTGCCGCTGCCACCCTGGATCAACCCCGTATTGGTGATCGTTGTGGCGCCATTGGTCGAGCGCACGCCGATGCCGTTGTTGCTGATGATCTGCCCGCCGGCCTGGTTATTGATGGTTGCGGTAAACGAGCTGCCGAGCGTGTTCGACACCACTGCATCTACGCTGCCGCCGCTCGACGCAGTGCCCGTCGTCTGAATCGTACCGCTGTTATTCAGGGTGTCGTTATTGCCCTGCATGTAGACGGCCGGAGCATCCCTGCCGTTGGAAGTCAGCGTACCGCTGTTGTTGACGGTGCCGTTGCCACCGAGCAACGACACCGCCCGAGCATTGTTTCCAGACGTCGTTACCGTACCGGAGTTGGTAATCGTATTGCCCGAGGCACCCGGATTGCTTTGGCCCCACGCGGCAGTCATGCCATACGAATTGTTGCCGGTGGTTGTAATGGAGCCGTTGTTGACGAGCGTATTGTTATTGCCGTTAGCGGCAATGCCATCGTTGTATGTGCCGGTGGTCGTGATCACACCGGTCGCGCCATTGGTGATCGTGTTGTTGTTATTCACCCCGATCAGCATGGCACCGCGGTTTGCAACGCCGGTGCCGTTACCAGACAACGAGAGATTGCCGTTATTGGTGATCGCGCTTTGCGTATCCACCGAGAATGGCGTCGGCGTCGTCGCCAACGCATAGCTGCCGGTGGCCGTTGCATCGATATTGATGGTGACGTTGGTACTGCCCGCAACCGCATTCACCGATGGAATACCTGGATTCGAACAGGTGACGGTCGTACCGCTGGCCGGCGCCGTTGACGAACAGGCGGCGTAGGCACCAACCGGCATCGTGCCAGTGATAATCGCCATCCCTCCAACACCCAGACTCCACGCATTCTTATTCATTTTTTTCTCGCAATATGACGGGGGCTATTGCTATGGATTGTTGCGCTAGTGTTTATAACATCGCCTCGGACTGCCTCGCAACAACTGGTGACACGTATCAATTTGAGTTGCTGCCCCAGCCAAATCGACCTACTTTCTCCGGCCATCCCAGCAGCTCCCGCCAGGCCCCAAGCCCTTTACAAAGCCGGCAACCACGCGTGATTTCGCAAAAAAAAAATCGCCCGGATATCAAATCCGAGCGTTTTTTTCTCACCAAATGCAACAACGCCCGGAGCGTCAACGCTTCGGGCGTAAAACCAACACGGCGAGTCTCCCCGCGTGGTGGCTAGGAATGCATCGCAAACCGGCTTTTAGAACTTGTAACGCGCACCCAGATAGATTTCATGCGAGACCAGCTTGGCACGCAGCATTTCGTCTTGCATGCCGACAGCATTGGTGAATGCGTTCCAACCGCTTTCCGTCTTGCCCATATCAACGTATCGATAGCCCAGGTCCAGGGTCAGCTTCTTGATCGGGGAATACGAAACGCCCGCACCCAGCGACCACGCCAAGTTGGTTTGGCTTGCGGAGTTGAACGGACCGCCGAAGCCATTGGCCGGGTTGATCTGGGCGCCTTCCGACTTCAGCATGGCCAGACCCAGGCCACCCATTGCGTACACCGACACGTTCTTGGCCACCGCGAAGTCGCGGTACACGTTGGCCATCAGACGTTGCGAGTGAATATCGTGGTAGTTGTTGCTGGGCCAGCGCGTCGACCCGCTTACGAAGGCATCCTTGCGCGGCAGCGTGTATTCACCTTCGACACGCCAGCCGTTGGCGAAGTCGTAACCCAAAGCGAACGAACCAGTTGATCGCCTTGCAATGCTTGCACGCTTGCTTTGCGAATCAGGGCAAGCGGATCGACAGGACGATCGTCACGGCGGACTTCGAAATGCAGGTGCGGCCCAGTCGCCGTTCCGGTACGGCCAACTGCACCCACGCGCTGCGCGCGTTCAATGTGCATGCCTACACGCAACTTGGGGTCGATCTTGGAGAGATGCGCGTAGTAAGACGTGAGCCCATCCGGGTGCCGAATGACCACGTACTTGCCATAGCCGCGCCGCTCGTTGCCGATATGCGCAACCACGCCCGCTTCGGACGCACGCACGGCCCTGCCGGTCGGCGCGGCAAGATCGACGCCAGAATGCCCGTGATGGACACCCGTGACAGGATGCGTGCGCTCGCCGAAGTCTGAGCTGATGCGGGTTGCCTGAACCGGCCAAGTGAAGCGCAACCCCGCCAAGAGCGTGCCGTCGAATCGGTAGTAGTCGCCTTGTGGACGCGCGTTCGTTGCAAACCAGACACCCGCATGACGCTTACCACGGAACTGCACCTCAATCGCAGTCAGGCGGATCGCCTGCTCGCAGCAAGTATCGGCGACGGGTTCGTAGGCAACACGAAAGTAGTCGCCTTCCTGGCCTCGGGCCGACATGTCGACCTTTCCACGAAGCAAGCGCGTGATCTGCTGCAACAGGTCGCCCGGTAGATCCGCTCGCGCGAGTGCCTTGCGAAACGTGCTCGCGATCTCGCCCGCTCGCGTGCCGGATTGCGGATCTGCAGTCGGCGACGGCACCGAGGAGCCGCCCCACGGCGCGTGGGGCACATTGGAGAAACGCGCATCAACAAGGTTGCCCGCCGGCGGCATGAATGCCACGTTCGATACTGCAGGCGCATCCGGTGCCGGCGTTACACCCAGTGCGGGTGCGGGGATCACTGCCGTCATGGATCCGTACAGCAAGGCAAGACACGCGCACAGCGACCGCCGGACTCGACGGGTCGGGACAACGTTGCTTGCAGAGCGACCTTGTTCGCGCGCGAGACAGGAAAGCAGGTCGAACTGCATGACGTCATCACTCGCTTGAGAATCGAGAAACAAGAAAATCGGGTCGTGCCTTACGGCACAAGAATTTGCGCCGAACTCGGCATCGGGGTCGAATGTACCGATGCACTCTTGGTGGGTGTATAGGACCGGTCCGATTCGGCGCTGTGATTTGCGCCCTGGTTGTTGGCTATGCGATGGGAGGTGGCGGATGATCCGCTTCTCGTCAATTTCGTGCTCGCACATCACGAACTTGGACCGCAACCGTGTTGAGGACTTGGCGTCCTTGCCCGGTGTGCTACAATCGCGGGCTTCCGGAGAGATGGATGAGTGGTTGAAGTCGCACGCCTGGAAAGCGTGTATAGGTTAATAGCCTATCAGGGGTTCGAATCCCCTTCTCTCCGCCAGAATTCATTCTCAGCGACTCTCGCTGAGTCTCAGGCGCTCTCCCAACCCGCGCTAGATTGCGGGTTTCGTGGGTAACGGCGCTCTTGCCTCCTCTCAGAGCCACCCAGACAATCTCACCCTAAATTGTGGGTAGGATCGTGGGTATGGCCTCTTCCAGACAGTTACACCGCCTGAACGCTCTGCGCGTCGCCAAGCTGCTGACGCCTGGCTACCACGCCGACGGCGGCGGCCTGTACCTTCTACAGCGACGCATCTGTAGAAGGTGCTGTCGCCCATACGGGTAACACCACCGAGGGAAAAAGCTTTGCCGTCGTGATGGCAGACGCCGCCGGCACCGCCAGTCGCCACGACTGCATCAGAGGCAGATGCCGGCGCCCAGGCCGAATAGCCAGCGATACCGGCTGCGGCCAGCGCACTCACGCCGACGATAGAGAGCGTCCGCCGCATGCGCGCAAGCTGCTGCGATACGGCCGTACAGGCGACGCATTGAATGGTGGCTCTCGCTCGCCAGATTCGTAGTAGGCGTAGGTCCGCGCGGAGACACCTCCCTTCTCGGCCATATCGCTCTGCGATAGACCAAGTCGAACGCGCTCCTCCGCTAGGCGGTTCCCGTAATGCACTTTCATGCAGCTTTTAATTTATAACCCGCACATTTGTGCAGATAATGCTTGTGAATCCAGTTGACTCACAAAGCTTATCACCATGACCTATCCCGACGCCGCCCTACGAAAGCGGTGTCCGAACGGGGTTCGTTCGGACAAGCGCCTGCAGGTGAGCCTCGCGCCAGACGAGCTGGCTGACTTGAAAGCTCGCGCGAGGGATGAAGGCCGCTCCGACTCCAATATGGCCTGGGTGCTGCTCATTCGGGCCATGGCTGCTCACCAACAGAAGCTTAGTGACGGGGCTACGTCACATGCACCGACCCAGCTCCTTGGTAGCCGAAGTCCGCGCTTAACTTGGGCAAGCAAGGCGACGTAGTGCTCCGCTTGCACATCAGTGAAGAGGGGTATGCCGGCGACGTTAGGATCGTGAAGTCGTCTGGAACCAAGGATCTGGATGAGGCAGCAGTAGTCGCGGCTCTGACCACTCGTTGCATTCCGTTCGTCGATCCAGAAACCGGCAAGGCGGCTCCTGTTACAGCGACGAAGCCATATCGCTTCGTAATCGACAAGGACGTTCCGGCACGCCTGTGCCCAAATTTGTCCCTGATGGCCCGCCAGAATTCACGAAAACGCCCGCCCACGCGGGCGTTTTTGTTTTCTGCCCTGCCTCTACTCACAAAAACAAAAGGCCCCGTCTCCCGACAAGGCCTTTTGCATCCCACGTGCCGACACGTCGTGCGTGCCTGCATCCCCCTCGCGCAACCTCAGTGCAGCGTTGCAGACGCCTCGGTCAACAGCGTCTGCGTAACCTGTTCGCGGATCGACTGGGCCTTCATCAGCAGGCGCAGTGCGATGTCCGCGCCGCGGCTGGCAGCCACGCGCTCGATGAAGGCGCTGCGTGCGCGCTCGTTCAAGGTAGCGACGTGTGCGGCTTCGGACCACACCTGCCAGGCGGCGGGCTGACCAGCAAACTGCTGGCGACGGCGCAGCAGGTCCGAATCGATGGCGGCGGCAATTTCGACGTCCTGAATGGTGCGGTTCATGATGGCCCCCTTCTGTCTTTGCGTGGCGCCCTGTGCCGGGCGGGTCTGACCGGATTACGCAACGTCTGTGCCAGTTTTGACGACAAGGCGATAGCTGCCGTCTTGCCCGACTCGAACACGGAACGCGCCTGTTTGAAACGCAATACGGGCAAGCCTTTGTCGGCCGAATCCCCACCTTGGTGGGGTGCAAATTTCTCATCCGAAAACGGCACGTGGGGGACGCTTCTCTCACGTTCGTTACGCGGTGCGTTACGTAACGCGCCGGATGTTTCTGACCGAAAACACGTGCGGATGACGGCGTCAAGCTCGCCGCGCACCGTACAGCGATAGGCATGCTTGGAGCTTGATTGACCGCGTCCAAGCTGTTGGCGCACGGCTGTGGGTGTTCACGACCAGCGCACTGATCAGCAAGGGCCACAAGCTGCGCGTGGCCGTGGGCGCGAGCAACCTGCCACAGGGTGTACTGACGTTCTATAGCGATGCAACGCAGCCGTCCAAAGTCGTGCTGCCGGTCGTGCCAGCGTCTGCTCTTCAGTAAACGAGGTTCATTCGCATTATCGGCCCGTGCTTTTTTTGGCGGGCTTTTTATTTACACACAGAGAGCGGTAGCGATGTGTAAGCGGATTAATACATCACTCGAAAACGTTTTCTATATGAACCAACACCGCAAACCGAGCTTATACCTGACTTAAATTAATCAAAATAAGGTATTTATCCCTTCACTTTGGGAGTGATCCGTAAAACCCATCACGCAATCCGAAATTGCGCGGCAGCCACAACCGGAAAAAGCGCTAAGCCTTATAGATCAAGGCCTCCACAGCCTTAGAAAGAACTAAGTGGAAACCTGCACAAAATTGATGTTCAGGATTTCCAGACCCCGCCGATAACCCCGTGAAGATCAACAGAATCAAACCGGAATAACCGGTCTCACCTCTCCAACGGTGAGGTTTTCGAAGTCCGCAGCAAACGGCAATAAAACGGTGGCAGGTTCGCCCGCTTCTCTCGTGCCATACCGGGCAGCCAGGCCAATCACGATTGCACCCATCCCGTAAGACTGGAGGACGCTGTGAATCTTTCTCAGATGACCATCAAGGCCAAGCTCACTGCAGGCTTTGGCGTGCTGGCAGCCATTGTCGTCGTGGTATCAGGCATGTCATTGCACGCGCTGTCCAATTCGACCGAAGGTTTTTCCAATTTCGTGCACGGCATCAACGCCCGTGCCGCAGTTGCCACGGAAGTGCGCACAGCGGTGGACCGTCGCGCCATTGCCGCACGCAACCTGGTGCTGGTGGTTACGCAGCAAGACCTGGAACTCGAGAAGGCCGAGGTTTTCCGCGCGCACGAAGACGTGCAGAAGCAACTCAAGCTGCTTAAGGAAATGATCGCCAACGCCAAGGACGCCACCGATCGCGGCCGCGCGCTGGTGGCCGACATCGACAGCGTGGAATCGCGCTATGGCCCGGTGGCGACCGATATCGTGTCGCTGGCGCTGGCCGGCAAGCGTGATGAAGCCATCCAGAAAATGGACAACAACTGCCGCCCGCTGCTGGCCGCGCTGGTCACGGCCACGGAAGCCTACGCTGCCTATACCCGCGAGCGCCAGGAGCAGCTTGTGCAGGACTACGACGCCAACTACGCCAACCAACGCAACATGCTGATCGCGCTGTCGATTGGCGCGGCACTGCTGGCAGTGATTGCGGGCATGATCATCACGCGCTCGATCACGCAGCCGATCCGTGTTGCCGTGGACGTGGCCAAGACCGTGGCGCGCGGCGACCTGAGCAGCCGCATCGACGTGCGCGGCAAGGATGAAACCAGCCACCTGCTCTCTGCCCTGCGCGACATGAACGGCCGCCTGACGGAAATCGTCGACAAGGTGCGTGACAGCAGCGGCAGCGTAGCCGGTGCTGCCAAGCAGATCGCCGCCGGCAACGCCGACCTGAGCCAACGCACGGAGGCACAGGCATCGTCGCTGCAGGAGACGGCTGCCAGCATGGAAGAACTGACCTCCACCGTGAAGCAGAACGCTGACAACGCCCAGCAGGCCACGGCACTGACGGCCAACGCATCGGCAGTCGCGCAGAAAGGCAGTACGGTGGTCAACCAAGTGGTGTCGACCATGCAGGACATCAGCGAGCGTTCGAGCAAGATTGCGGACATCACCGGCATCATCGAAGGCATCGCGTTCCAGACCAACATCCTGGCGCTGAATGCCGCTGTGGAAGCCGCGCGTGCAGGGGAACAAGGCCGTGGCTTTGCCGTGGTGGCCAGCGAGGTGCGCAGCCTGGCACAACGCTCTTCCACCGCCGCCAAGGAGATCAAGGAGCTGATCGCATCTTCCGTGGAGCGCATTCACGATGGCTCGACCCTGGCGAGCGAAGCGGGTGAAACCATGAGCGAAGTCACACAGGCCGTGGCCCGCGTCACGGACATCATGGAAGAGATTGCCGCTGCATCGGCCGAACAACGACGCGGCATTGAACAGGTCAACCAGGCGATCTCGCAGATGGACGAAGTCACGCAGCGCAATGCGGCGCTGGTGGAAGAAGCCGCGGCCGCCTCGCAATCACTGCAGGATCAGGGGCAGGAACTCAACGCGGCGGTGGCCTTCTTCCGCATTGATCCGCACGCTGTGCATACCGCGCACGCCTGAGCCGCACACCGTATTCTCCAAGCCGTCATTGAGCCCGCTGCCGAGAGGTCGCGGGCTTTTTTTCGGCCTACAGCGGATCGCGCAGATAGCCAACCAGCTTGTCCACCACCGGCCGGTTCGGCTTGGTCAGCAGGCTGACGACAATGGCCGCCACAAACCCGGCCGGCACACCAAACGCACCCGAGGCAATCGGGTCCACACCAAACCACGGCTGGCCCAGGATGCCCGTCATGCGCGTGAAGAACGGGTAGTTGACGAAGATGTAATAGACGCTGACCGCCAGCCCGGTGAGCATGCCGGCAATGGCACCCGCGCGATTGGTGCGCTTCCAGAACACCCCCAGCACCAACACCGGGAAGAAGCACGAAGCCGCCAGCGAAAATGCCGCCCCCACCAGGAAGAGAATGTTGCCGGGCTTGAGTGAGGTCACATACGCCGCCAGCAAGGCCACCGCCAGCAACACCACCTTGGCGCTGGTCACGCGCCGCTGATGGCTGGCCGTGTTGTCGATCATGTGGAAGTACACGTCGTGCGACAGCGCATTGGCAATCGTCAGCAGCAGGCCGTCAGCCGTCGACAGCGCAGCCGCCAGCGCACCTGCGGCAATCAGCCCGGACAGCACATACGGCAGCCCGGCGATCTCGGGTGCCGCCAGCACCACCATGTCCGGCTGGATCATCACCTCTGCCCACTGGACGATGCCGTCGCCATTGATATCGCGCAGCGTCAGGACAGCCGGGTCGACCTTGCGCCACGGCACGATCCACTGCGGCAGATCGGCAAACGGCGTGCCCACCAGATGCTGCAGCAGGTCCAGCTTGACGAGCGCCGCCAGCGCCGGCGCTGAGACATACAGCAGCGCCACGAAGAACAGCGTCCAGCTCACCGAGTTGCGCGTCTCGCGCACCGACGGTGTGGTGTGAAAGCGCGTGAGGATGTGCGGCAGGCTGGCCGTTCCCACCATCAGGCAGAACACCAGCAACACAAAGTTCAGCCGCTCGGTGCCGCGCTCGGCCTCAGACTTGGACGGAAACGGCTCGCTGGACGGTGGTGCGGCGCGACTGCGCTCCAGGGCTGCTTCGCGCTCCAGGTTCCACAGAATCGACGCGCTGGCCGCATCCGCAGGAAACTCCTCGCGCGCACGCTCCAGCGTCTTGATCTCGCGCAGCGGCGCATTGCGCTCGCGCGCCAGCTTCAACTGCGTGTTCAGCGCCTCGCGCGACTCCTCGAACGATTGCGGCAACCGGGCAATGCGCTCCTGCAACGCCTGCGCTTCGGCCAGGAAATGGTCACGCACGCGCTGCTCGGCCGGGTCATGGGCAATGCGCAGTTCCTCCTTCTCGATCTGCTGCAGCAGCTGACCGGTCGAGAGCTGCGGCACCGGATCGTGATACCGATGCCAGCCAATCAGCCCCACCACGCCCAGGAACGACACGATCATGATGATGTACTGCGCCACCTGCGTCCAAGTCACGGCACGCATGCCCCCCAGGAACGAGCACACCAGAATGCCCGCCAGCCCGAAGAACACACCCACCGAAAACTCCACGCCGATGAAGCGCGTCACCACCAGCCCCACGCCCTGGATCTGCGCGACAAGGTAGACGAAGGAACACAGCGTCGCGCCCAGCACGGCAATGCCACGCACCACCGAGCTGCCGCCGCGCTCGCCATTGCCATAGCGTGTGGCAAGAAAGTCCGGCACGGTGTAGCCGCCAAACTTGCGCAGGTACGGCGCCAACAGAAAGGCGACCAGGCAATAACCGCCAGTCCAGCCCATCACATAGGCCAGTCCTTCATAACCGGAGGCGAACACGATGCCCGCCAGGCCGATGAACGAGGCGGCGCTCATCCAGTCAGCCGCGGTGGCCATGCCGTTGAAGAACGCGGGCACGCGGCGCCCGGCCACGTAGTACTCAGTCAGATCCGCCGTGCGGCAGATCAGCCCGATGCACGCATAGATGGCGATGGTGACGAACAGGAACACATAACCGAGCCACACCCCCGGCCCGCGCACGTGCTCGATCGCGCCCATCATGACGATGAACAGCAGCAGCCCTACGGTGTAGAGCCCGTAATACAGAAACAGCCGCTTGCGAAAGCGGCTGTCTTGTTGAGGGTCAGTAGCCAAGATTGGCGACCTGTTTCTGGAGTTAGAGGCTGCTGCAAAATGAAGCGCAGCGCTTCTGACGGTTCAACGCCGCCGCAGACAGTACATCGAGTACGGCAAGGCGGCGTTGGGCCGTCAGAATCATTTTTCAGCGGCCTCTTAGCGGGTTTCCTTCAACTGATCGAGGATTGCCGGGTTCTCCAGCGTGGACGTGTCCTGCGTGATGTCCTCGCCCTTGGCCAGGGAGCGCAACAGCCGGCGCATGATCTTGCCGGAGCGCGTCTTGGGTAGGTTGTCGCCAAAGCGGATGTCCTTGGGCTTGGCGATCGGCCCAATCTCCTTGCCCACCCAGTTGCGCAGGTCAGCAGCGATCTGCTTGGCCTCATCGCCATCGGGGCGCGAGCGCTTGAGCACCACGAATGCGCAGATGGCTTCGCCGGTCATGTCATCCGGACGGCCCACCACGGCCGCCTCGGCCACCAGCGGGTTCGCCACCAGCGCCGACTCGATTTCCATCGTGCCCATGCGGTGGCCCGACACGTTCAGCACGTCGTCGATGCGGCCCATGATGGTGAAGTAGCCGGTGTCCTTGTCGCGGATGGAACCGTCACCCGCCAGGTACAGCTTGCCGCCCAGCTCTTCCGGGAAGTAGCTCTTCTTGAAGCGCTCCGGATCACCCCAGATGTTGCGGATCATCGACGGCCATGGGCGCTTGACGACCAGGATGCCGCCCTGCCCGTTCGGCAGGTCCTGTCCGGTTTCATCGACGATGGCAGCCATGATGCCCGGCAGCGGCAGCGTGCATGAACCCGGCACCAGCGGCGTGGCGCCCGGCAGCGGGGTCATCATGTGACCGCCGGTTTCGGTCTGCCAGAAGGTATCGACCACCGGGCAACGGCCACCGCCAATGTTCGTGTGGTACCACATCCAAGCTTCCGGGTTGATCGGCTCACCCACGGTGCCCAGCAGGCGCAGGCTCGACAGGTCGTATTGCTTCGGGTGGACTTTCTCGTCCGCCTCAGCCGCCTTGATGAGCGAGCGGATAGCCGTCGGCGCGGTGTAGAAGGTATTGACCTTGTGACGCTGGATCATGTCCCAGAAGCGGCCAGCGTTCGGGTAGGTCGGCACGCCTTCGAACACGACCTGCGTGGCGCCGGCAGCCAGCGGCCCATAGGCGATATACGTGTGGCCGGTCACCCAGCCGATGTCGGCCGTGCACCAGAAGACATCGTCCGGCTTGAGGTCGAAGGTCCACTGCATGGTCAGCAGCGCCCACAGCAGGTAGCCGCCCGTGCTGTGCTGCACGCCCTTCGGCTTGCCCGTCGAACCCGAGGTGTAGAGGATGAACAGCGGATGCTCGGCACCCACCGGGGTGACTTCGCAGGTGTCCGGCTGGCCGGCTTCGACTTCATCCATCGCACGGTCACGGCCTTCGACCCAGTTCACCTTACCATTGGTGCGGCGGTAGACGATCACGTGCTTGACGGCGTCGGTGCCCTCCATGGCCAGCGCTTCATCGGCGATGGCCTTGAGCGGCAGCGCCTTGCCGCCGCGCATTTGTTCATCCGCCGTGATGAGCGCCACCGCGCCCACGTCGACGATGCGCTCCTGCAGCGATTTGGCCGAGAACCCGCCAAACACCACCGAGTGCGTCGCGCCGATACGTGCGCAGGCCTGCATGGCGACGATACCTTCCACCGACATCGGCATGTAGATGACGACGCGATCGCCCTTCTTGATGCCCAGTGCCTTCAGGCCGTTGGCGAAGCGGCAGACGCGTGCGTGCAGTTCGCGGTAGGTAACGCGGGTGACCTTGCCATCGTCGGTTTCGAAGATGATGGCGACCTTGTCGGCATTGCCGTTCTCAAGGTTGCGCTCGAGGCAGTTGTACGAGGCGTTGATCTCGCCGTCTTCAAACCACTTGTAGAACGGCGCGTTGGATTCATCCAGCACCTTGCTGAACGGCTTGTGCCACAGCAGGTGCTCGTGTGCGAGGCGCGCCCAGAAGCCTTCGTAGTCGTGCTCGGCCTCGGCGCACAGGGCACGGTAGGCGTCCATGCCGGCGATGTTGGCCTGTTTGACGAAGGACTCGGGCGGGTCGAAGACGCGCAGTTCCTGCAGAACAGATTCAATGCCAGCCATGTTGTCTCCTGATAGCGGTGTCTGTAATCGTTTTGCGGCGAATCTAAGCGGCTGACCTGACTCCAGCCTTACGTATCTGACGCCGCAATTTGACGCGAAGGGCATTACTATAATGCGTCACTCAGCACTGCGGCGCGCATCGCAATGCAACATGGCCGGCTTGAAAGCCGCGTCCCGCATCACTCTCCACCCAATTCGTCATCGTGCCCATCCACGCCCTTTTCCTGATTGCTGCCATGGCACTGGTCGGCAGCAACGTCGGTTTCGGCAAATCGATCGTCGCCGTCATGCCGGTGATGCTGTTTGCGTTGCTGCGCTTTTTGATCGCCATCGTGTGCATGGCACCGTGGTACAAGCCGTCGCGCATGCGGCGGGTGACGCGCGGGGAATGGACCAACCTCTTCCTGCAGGCGTTCTTCGGCACCTTCGGTTTCACGCTGCTGATGCTCAACGGTGTGAAGCTCACGTCGGCGCTGGCTGCCGGCATCATCACCAGCACGATCCCGGCCACGGTGGCGCTGCTGTCGTGGCTGGTACTGCGCGAGCGGCCGTCGGGGCGGACCTTCGTGTCGGTCGTGCTGGCCGTGGCAGGCGTGGCCATTCTCAACGCGTACCGTGGTGGCGAATCCTCCGGCGCGACGCCTGCGGATGCCTCACAAGCGTTGCTGGGCAATGCGCTGGTGATGGGCGCGGTGATCTGCGAATCGATCTACGTGATTTTGTCTCGGCGGTTGACGCAAACGTTGCCCGCCATCGAGATCTGCGCGTACACGCACCTGATCGGCGGCCTGCTGATGCTGCCGCTGGGCCTGGTGCCGCTGCTGACATTCGATGCATCGAACGTGCCGGCTTCCATCTGGGGCCTGGTGGTCTGGTACGCGCTGTCGGCCAGTATCTTCTCCTTCTGGCTGTGGATGAAGGGCATTCGGCACGTGCCGGCGCACTTGGCAGGTGTGTTCACCTCGGTGCTGCCGATTGCTGCGGCCACGTACGGCATCGTCGCGCTGGGTGAGACACCGGGCTGGCCACATGCCGTGGCGCTGGCCTGCGTGGTGGCGGGCATCCTGGTGGCGAGTTGGCCGGCGCGGCCTCGCCAACCCTTGCGGCGCGGGCGGGTGGCCGATCCGCTGGACCCGCTTGATCCGTCGCTGGACCGCGAGTAACACCATCTCCAAACACGCGATAGACCACCACCCGATGAACCGCTATTTCCGCCTGAGTAGCCTGCGAGTCTTTGGCGCGCCCGTCTATGTCCATTGGACCGTCCTTGTAGTCTCGGCTGTCCTGCTGGCGTATTCCATCAAGGCGCCCTTCACGGCTCTGGCGGCGCTCTGCTCATACTTCGGCATCATCCTGCTGCACGAAACCGGGCACGCCTACTTTGCGCGGCGTGCCGGCGCCCGGACCGAGGCAATCTACCTTGGCCTCTTCCACGGCATGTGCGTACACGAGACCCCGGCACATGAACGCGATATCTACGTGATTGCCTGGGGCGGTGCGCTGGCGCAGCTTGCGGTGGCATTGCCATTGATCCTGCTGGCGAATGTCACACCGGCTGCACGTTTGCCGATCATCGGCGAGGTGGTGCTGTATCTCGGCTACGTCAGCCTGCTGGTCGCAGTCATCAACCTGATTCCGGCCCCCGGGCTCGATGGCGAGCACGCGTGGCGCCTGCTCCGCTGGCCAAGTGGACTTCGCAAACAGAATGCAGCGGCCAAACGGCCGAAACATCTGCGCCGGGTCAAGTAGCGCTGCGGGCCGAGAGGGGACGGACTGCCTCATCTCGCGCCCACCCGCAGGGTGAGGCTGCCGGAGCGCATTGGCGCGGCAGCCCTGTCCGCGCATCGATTCCGACGAATCCGCTCGGACAATCCGGCCCCGACATTGGGTGTATGATCTGCGGCTGTTCTGAGCCAGCGGCGCCCGCCGCTGGTGCGTAGTGCAAATCACTGCGGCGCATCACTGCCGCGGATCATTGCCCTACCGCATCCCGGTTTCTCATTCCTATACGTTGGTCCCCACCATGACCGTCATTCGTCAAGAAGACCTCATCCAGAGCGTCGCCGACGCGCTGCAGTACATCAGCTACTACCACCCGATGGACTACATCACTGCTCTGGGCCGCGCCTATGAGCAGGAACAAAGTCCGGCGGCCAAGGACGCCATCGCGCAGATCCTGACCAACAGCCGCATGTGCGCAGAAGGCAAGCGCCCGATCTGCCAGGACACCGGCATCGTCACCGTGTTCCTGAGGGTGGGCATGAACGTGCGCTGGGACGGCGCCACGATGAGCCTGGAAGACATGGTCAACGAAGGCGTGCGCCGCGCGTACAACGACGTCGACAACAAGCTGCGCGCGAGCGTGCTGGCGGACCCGGCTGGCAAGCGCACCAACACGAAGGACAACACCCCGGCCGTGATCAACATGTCGATCGTGCCGGGCGACACGGTGGACGTGATCGTCGCGGCCAAGGGCGGCGGCTCGGAAGCCAAGTCGAAGTTCGTGATGCTGAATCCGTCCGACTCGATCGTTGATTGGGTGCTCAAGACCGTGCCGACCATGGGCGCCGGCTGGTGCCCGCCGGGCATGCTGGGCATCGGCATTGGCGGCACGGCTGAAAAGGCCATGCTGCTGGCCAAGGAAGCCCTGATGGAGCCGATCGACATTCAAGACCTGATCGCCCGCGGCCCGAGCAACCGTGCGGAAGAGCTGCGCATCGAGCTGTACGAGAAGGTCAACGCGCTGGGCATTGGCGCGCAGGGCCTGGGCGGCCTGGCCACCGTGCTCGACGTCAAGATCCTGGACTACCCGACGCACGCCGCCAACCTGCCGGTCGCGATGATCCCGAACTGCGCAGCCACGCGCCACGCACACTTCACGCTGGACGGCAGCGGCGTTGCCAAGCTGGAAGCGCCGGACCTGTCGCAATGGCCGAAGGTGGAATGGGCACCGAACACCGAAACGTCGAAGCGCGTGGACCTGAACGCGCTCACGCCGGAAGAAGTCGCCTCGTGGAAGCCGGGCCAGACCCTGCTGCTCAACGGCAAGATGCTCACCGGCCGCGACGCTGCGCACAAGCGCATCGCCGACATGCTGGCCAAGGGCGAGAAGCTGCCGATCGATTTCACCAACCGCGTGATCTACTACGTCGGCCCGGTCGACCCGGTGCGCGATGAAGTCGTCGGCCCGGCCGGCCCGACCACCGCTACGCGCATGGACAAGTTCACCGAGACGATGCTCGCCCAAACGGGCCTGATCGCCATGGTGGGCAAGGCCGAGCGCGGCCCCGTCGCCATCGAATCCATCCAGAAGCACAAGTCGGCCTACCTGATGGCCGTGGGCGGTGCGGCTTACCTGGTGTCGAAGGCCATCCGTGGTTCCAAGGTGCTGGCGTTCGAAGACCTGGGCATGGAAGCCATCTACGAATTCGACGTGAAGGACATGCCTGTCACCGTCGCCGTGGACAGCTCGGGCACATCGGTCCACAAGACCGGCCCGGCGGAATGGCAAGCGAAGATCGGCAAGATTCCGGTCGCCGCAGCCTGATCTGCTCAACGTCTGATATGACGACACGCGCGCAGGCACCGGTCGGGGTCTTCGACTCCGGCCTCGGAGGGCTCTCCGTCCTGCGCGCGATTCGCGCCGAACTACCGGCCGAATCGCTGCTCTACCTGGCGGATTCCCGCCATGCCCCGTACGGGGAAAAATCTCCCGAATACATTGCGGATCGCACGCTGCGCGCATGTGAGTGGCTGGTCGACCAAGGCTGCAAGGCGCTGGTGATTGCGTGCAATACGGCCACGGCGCAGGCCGTGCATGTACTGCGCGAGAAGCTAGCGGTGCCGGTGATTGGTGTCGAGCCAGGCCTGAAGCCGGCGGTCGCACACTCAAAGAGCCGTGTGATCGGTGTACTCGCCACGGAGAGCACGTTGCGCAGCGAGAAATTCGCGCGCCTGTTGGCTGCGGTCTCCGGCGATTGCAAAGTGATGAGCCAGCCGGGCTATGGCCTCGTCCCGTTGATCGAACGCGGCGACACGCACTCCCCCGCCGTGCTGGAACTGCTGCAAGCCTATCTGCAGCCGATGCTGGATGCTGGTGCCGACACCCTGGTGCACGGCTGCACGCATTACCCGTTTCTGGAAGATGCCATCCGCGAGATTGCGGGCGATCGGTTGACGCTCATCGATACCGGCCACGCTGTTGCACGCCACCTGGGCCGCACGTTGGTCGCGGCGCAGTTGCAAGCTGATGGACCAGCCGCATCGCCACGCTTCATGACCACTGGCGATGTGCTTCCGCTGCAGGCCATGGTGGCCGCGCTGCTGGGCGAAGCGCCGATGGCCAGCCAAGTCTTGATTGGCGACACCGCCCTGGCAACGTCGTAGTCGACACCCTCACGCAGGAAACTTGCGATCGAAGGCACGGTTATTGGCTTCGATCACCTTGAGCGAATCCTCCGCCCAGGTTTTCAGGGCAATCACCAGCGGCAAGAGTGTGCGTGCAAGCGGGCTCAACGCATATTCCACTCGCAGAGGCCGTTCATCGTAGACGTGCCGCTCGATCAGGCCGTCGCGCTCCATCGCGCGCAGCGTCTGCGTCAGCATTTTCTGCGAAACCCCTTCCAGGCGCCGCCGGATATCGCCAAAACGCATGGGCGCGTCTTGCAGCGCCACCATGGTCAGCACCGTCCATTTCTGCCCGACACGCGCCAGCACGCCACGAGACGGACACACTTTCAGGAATGCATCCGGCGGTAGCTGAATCTTTCTCGACATGGTTACTTTTAGGTACCTAATTGACGATAGAAACCATTATCGGAAAGATGGAGACTCCCAATCAACCCTAGGGTGCAAACCATGAAGATTGCGTTTCTTGGCGGTGGAAATTTCGGCGGCAACCTGGCCAGCCTACTCGCGGCAGCCGGTCACGACGTGGTGGTGGGATTGCGCGATGTCGCACGTGCACGCCCCGGCGCCAACTATCGCGTGACGTCACTGGAAGCGGCTGCGGCACATGGCGATGCTGTCGTGATCGCCATCCTGTACCAGGCGTGTGCTGACACACTGCCGCCGCTAGCGTCACGGCTGAGCGGCAAGATCGTCGTGGATGCGACCAATGCGCTGCAGGACGACTGGTCGCCGTTGCCGCTGGGAGCGTTCGCCTCCGCCGCCGAAACGCTGCACCACCTGCTCCCCGCCTCCAGGCTCGTCAAGGCGTTCAACACGGTCTTTGCCGACATCATGACGCCGGACCGGCTTGATCGCAGCGGACAGCCGGTGACGGCGTTCATCGCCGGTGACGATGCACAGGCCAACACGATCGTCGCAGACATTGCCGCAAGCGCTGGATTCGCCCCGGTCGTGACGGGCCCCTTGAGCAACGCACGCTATCTCGAGGCCATGGCACATCTCAACATTCAGATCGCCGTGCGTCAGGGCGGTGGGACGGATGCCGGGTTCGTCTATCACCGGGCGGACGGGGCACGCCAGCTGCGTGCCACGCAGCAGCACGTCTGATTGGCTGGGCTGAAAAAACAAAAGGCCCCGATCACGCCGGGGCCCTTTGCATCCAGGCCCGTTCGAAGGCCTGGCACCTCACGCCGTCAAGCGACGGCATTGCGCTGCGTTATACCGACGGCTGCGCCGGTGCAGCAGAACCCACCGACTCGCCTTCGTTCACCTCTTCATCCGCCGGCTCGTACTTAGCGACCACGGCAGTGGCCAGGCTGTTGCCGATCACGTTGGTGGCCGTGCGGCCCATGTCGAAGAACTGGTCGATACCGATGATGAGCAGCAGACCGGCTTCCGGCAGGTGGAACATCGGCAGCGTGGCCGCCACCACCACCAGCGAGGCACGCGCCACACCGGCCATGCCCTTGCTCGTGAGCATCAGCACCAGCAGCAGCGTCAATTGCTGCGTGAAGCTCATCTCGATGTTGTAGGCCTGTGCGATGAACATCACCGCAAACGCCTGATACATCATCGAGCCATCGAGGTTGAACGAATACCCCAGCGGCAGCACGAAGCTGGCAACGCGCTTGGGCACGCCAAACTTCTCCAGCGCTTCCATCGTCTTCGGATACGCCGACTCACTGCTGGCCGTCGCAAACGCCAGCATGGTCGGTTCGCGAATCAGCCCCAGCAAGCGGCCAAGCGAGCGGCCCAGCAGCACATAGCCGACGAAGAACAGGATCGCCCACAGCAGCGCAAGACCCAGATAGAACTCGCCGATCAGCTTGCCGTAGGTCCACAGCACGCCCACGCCTTCCACCGTGATGGCGGCAGCCATGGCGGCAAACACGCCCAGCGGCGCGAAGCGCATCACGTAGTCGGTAATGCGGAACATCAGCTTGGTCAGTTCTTCCAGGCCTCGTCCGATCACACTCTCCATCGGGTTCTTCATGGTCGACAGCGCGGCGCCGAAGAACAGCGAGAACACCAGGATCTGCAGGATTTCGTTGTTGGCCATCGCCTCCACGATGCTGCGCGGGAAGACGTGCGTGATAAAGGCCTTGAGCGTGAAGTCACCAGTCTTCAAACCCGACGTTGCCGCCATGTCTGGCAGCGGCAGATTCATGTGCACGCCCGGCTGGAAGAAGTTGACCAGCAGCATGCCCAGCGCCAGCGACGTGGCCGACGCACACACAAACCAGATCATCGCGCGCAGGCCCACGCGACCAACCGCGCTGCCACCGCTCATGCTCGCCAGCCCCGTCACCAGGGTCGAGAACACCAGCGGCGCGATGATCATCTTGATCATGCGCAGGAAGATGTCGGTGATGATGCTGAAGTACGAAGCGATGTCCTTGGCCGCAGCGGCGTCCTTGGCGTATTCGTGGCAGCCCCAGCCGACGGCAATGCCCAGCACCATGGCAATGCCGATGTGGGAGGTCAGACGTTTGGTGTTCAAGACTTTCTCCAGGAATTCCCCGGGGCCGGAGGGCGGTCACGGGCCAGCGGATCTTGTGTGGGCCAAGGGCGGCCCAAGTTCGTCACGCTTTGTAAAAAGCGAGGATATTAGACAAGCAGATGGCGATCGTTATGTCGATGTTGCATAGCAACATGCAAATTTTGCATAGATTGCCCAACGCTGGCTGACGGCTCGTGCCGATGCCGCACCGGCATTGGCATCGCGCATCGTCGGCGAGATTATTGATCGGTGCGCAATGCCGTCGGCGCATACCAACAAGCGCCCTTTAGCACACATGTGATGCGGCGTCTGCATCACTGCTACCATCATCGGTCGGCAAACCCACAGGATCCCCACGATGAAGATGGCCCCCTTCGCTTTCGGCACGACCGACTGGTCCGCCATCGAGCCCACCGAGCACACCGGTGAGACCGGCATGGCCCTCTGGCGCACGCGCTACTTTGGTGACGAGCCCAACCGCATCCGCGTGCGCATGGTCGAGTACACCCCCGGCTACCTGGCCGACCACTGGTGCAAGAAAGGTCACATCCTGTTCTGCCTGGACGGCGAACTGGAAACCACGCTGGAAGACGGCCGCAAGTTCACGCTCACGCCCGGTATGAGCTACCAGGTGGGGGATGATGCCGAGGCGCATCAGTCCTATACAAAGACGGGCGCCCAGCTCTTTATTGTCGATTGATCACCGCGGTGTAAAACCAATCGACCGGTGCTCGCGCAACTCCGGCTTGACCGAATGCTCCTGCCGCAGTTGCGCGAGAAACGCCTCCGGCTCCAGCGCCTCGCCCAGCAGTAGCGATTGCTGCTTGACCACCGCAAAGTCACCCGGCGTGAGCATATCCAGCGAGGCCAGAATCTCGCGCCACACCGGCTTGAGTGCATCCGCATTGCCACCCAGCGCCTCGGCAATGAACATCTGCTCGCGCTGGGCCCGCATCAGCGGCCTGAAGCGGATCTTGAATGCAAAGCGCCGCAGCGCCGCCTCATCTAGCCGATCGAACAGGTTGGTTGTGCAGATGAAGATGCCGTCAAAGCGCTCCATGCCCTGCAGCATCTCGTTGACTTCCGACACCTCGTAGTTGCGCACCGCGCCCTGGCGGCTCTGCATGAAGCTGTCGGCTTCGTCGAGCAGCAGGAGCGCGCGCTCTTCTTCAGCACGCGAGAACATGGCGGCAATCTGCTGCTCCGTCTCGCCCACGTACTTGCTCATCAGGTCTGATGCGCGGCGGATCATCAGCGGCACGTCAAGCTGGCTGGCGATGTGCTCGGCCAACACGGTCTTGCCCGTGCCCGGCGGCCCGAAGAAGCACAGCGTGCCGCGCTTGCGTGCGCGCAGCGCTTCAATCACCCGCTCCACAGGAAAACGCGTCTCTAGGTTCAAATAGTCGAGCTTGTATTCGGTGACGACGCGGTGCGCCGGCACTTCCGGGCGCAAGCCCATGGCCTGATCCGCATGATCGAGTTGGCGCACGATCAACGATTCTGCAGACTCCTCCATCGCCGGCTGCGTCAGGCGTGCGAAGCGTGCGGCGGAGTCGATCTGCGCAGGCGTGAGTGTCTTGCGCGCGGCCAGCTTGGCCATGAAGGCATCCGACACTTCCAGCCCTTCCAGATGCTTGCGGATGATGCTCTCACGCACGGTCGGCGGCGGCACCTT
Organism: Ralstonia sp. AU12-08; assembly: GCF_000442475.1. Lineage (NCBI taxonomy): Bacteria > Pseudomonadati > Pseudomonadota > Betaproteobacteria > Burkholderiales > Burkholderiaceae > Ralstonia > Ralstonia sp. AU12-08. The sequence continues at coordinate 186,188 of NZ_ASZV01000022.1, forward strand.
CAACTCAAGATGGAACTGGAAGCGCCGCAGGTACGCCGGATCGATCTGCCGGATCGAGTTCGACACCCAGATCACCGGCACCGGGTTTTGCTCCAGCGTCTGGTTGACCCACGCCTTGCCGTTGACGGAGCCGCGCGGCTCTTCATGCCCGAACAGGCTCATCAACTCGCGCGTGGGGCCGGGGAATACGTCTTCCACCTCATCAAACAGCAATACGGCGCCAGGCCGACCACGCAAGAAGGCTTGCGAGACCTGCAGCGAGCGATAGCGGTCTTTGCCGGAGAGGCTGTTACCGTCCTTGTCGAGGCAATCCACCTCGTACAACTCGCAACCGGCATCGCGCGCCAGCACACGCGCCAGTTCGGTCTTGCCGGTGCCGGGCGCGCCGTACAGCAGGATGTTCACGCCCACGGCACGCGTCTGCGACGCGTTTTCCAGCAAGGCGGTCAGATAGCGCGCGTCCGTCTCGACATGCGGATAGTCGGATTGCGCCAGCGTGGTCGGCGGCGCGGGGCGTGTGAAGACGGCCATCATCTCCGCCTCACACGCGTAATCGCCCAGCAGCACGTGCAGCAGACGATCGGAGATACGCATCAGGTCGCCCAGGTCCGTGACGCTGTTCTCGGGCAACGGCGGCTCGATCAGGCCAAGCGTTTCCAGCCGCGAACCAGGGCGTAGGGAGGCTGCCACCTCGGCAGTGCTCGCGCCTGCCAGCCCCGCCAGCAACTGGAAGGCCTCCTGGCTGTGAGCGACCTTGCAGTCGACCATCACCGCACGCAGGTCGCGCTTGTACTTCACCAGCGACGCGAACAGCAGCAGCGCGCGCTCATGCGGCGGCAGGCCCAGCACGTGCGCCAGCATGTCGATATTGCCAACCAGCAGCACGCGCTCACTGGATAGCCGCTCGCCCAGTGCATCGCACGAGGCGCCAAACACGGTGAACATGTCCTTGGCGTGATGCTTGACGTACTCGTCGAGGTAGTAGAACAGCGAGCTTTCATCAAAGGCGCTGCTCCACTGGCCGTGGCGGTCCATAAAGGTGGGCAGATCCAGCTTGCCGACGGCGCGCCAGCCCGGCATATCGGCGCAGCGCGCAGCCAGGAAGCGCTGCAAGCGCTGGATGACCGTCACGGGCCAGATCAGCTCCGGCGCGCAGACGGTGAGAATGTCGTTGATGTTGGTGCGCAGATTGAAGCGCAGGCCCATCGCACAAACCGTACGCAACGCAAATTGCGCGCACATGGAGTCCAGTGACGACAACAGCGATTGAGGCTGCCTGCCGCCCGTGGGGACGAACGTACCATCGTCGGCGTCGTCCAGGCTGAGGTTGTCTTCATCCATGGTCGCCCCCTATTCACCGCTTCCCCGTTCACGGTTGGCCGGCCGGTCACCGTGTTTGAATGCTTTTCATCGTAGCGTGTTTGCGCATGCAGCGTACCCGGGTCGACCCCCATGCCCGCAAATTGCGGGCCCGCTGAGCCCATACGATCAAAGCGCCTGGGCAGCCAGTTCTCCGCTATCCGTCATCTGGATGTGCAGCCCGCCCCACGAAAGACGTCGAAAGGATCATGGGATTTTTCGCAAATAGGAATCATTATCGTTTATACTTTTTCCTATCGCTGCAATAGGCTGAAACAAAGTCGCACCCCGACTTTCGCAACACTGTTGCATGTTGCGGGCCTAAAATACCTGTCATGTCGGCAGCGACCCTGCCGACACCAACACTAGGCGCCATGGAACTGCTCCTGAGTCTGCTGATCAGCATCGGGGTTTCGCTCATCGTGTTCGGCAAGCGCTGAAGCCGAGCCTTGTTGAACGGTTGCTCTGCCAAGGCCCATTGCCGCACTCCGCCCTATTTTTTCCGCTCTCGATTCCCGGTCGTTGATGATTCACCCTCGTACTCTCAAGATTCTGGTGGTCGTGCTGTTGCTGCACGCGGGCGTGCTGATGCTGATTCAGCTTGGCCTGATCAAGTCGCCACTGAGCAAGGAGGAGCCGCCTGAGCTGCAGGTCAACCTCATCCCCGCCACGCCAGAGCCCATCAAGCAGCCGGAGCCGCCCAAGCAGCAGCCGGTCAAACAGGAAGCGCCCAAGCAGGTGAACATCGTCAAGCCGGTGGCGCAACCCAAGCCGACACCGATGCCGACGCCCAACCTGCCGCCGTCGGACAACGCACCCGTGGCGCCGGCCACGCCGCCTGCACCACCCGCGCCGCCCGCAGAACCCGCACCGGCCCCGGCGCCCAGTGGCCCGATCAGCGTGGGCATCAACGATATCCAGTGCAGCGATCCGCAGCCCGTGTATCCGTCGATGTCGCAAAAGATGGGCGAGGAAGGCCGCGCCATGGTCAAACTCTCCATCGGTGTTGCAGGTGAGGTCACCAACGTGGCGCTCACGTCGTCTTCCGGTTCACCGCGTCTGGACCGTGCCGCCACTGAAGCGGCCCGCTCCATCAAGTGCACCCCGTACAAGCAGAACGGCCATGCCGTGCCCGTTGTGGCAAGCAAGCCGTATGTCTTCAAGCTCGATAATTAATCCGATCCGTCTCTCGCTCAATTCAGGACACTCATCATGCAGGAACTCGGTCTTTCCCATCTCTGGACACAAGGCGATATCGTCGCGCGCGGCACGGCCATTCTGCTGCTGATCATGTCGCTCGCCTCGTGGATCGTCATCCTCACCAAGGCGTGGGACATCGTGCGCCTGAAAGGCATGGCGCAAGGCGCCGAAAAGCGCTTCTGGCACTCCGACGACTTCGACCACGCCATGCAGACGCTCGGCAGTCCCAAGGACAACCCGTTCTACGCACTCGCGCAAACCGGCCGCGAAGCCGCGCAGCACCACCGCGCCAGCCAGCCGCAACTGCACGATGTGATGGACATCTCTGACTGGCTGACGCGTTCGCTCAAGAGCGCCATTGATGAGTCGGTCGGCCAGATGCAATCGGGCCTGGCTGTGCTGGCCTCGGTGGGTTCGACGGCACCGTTCGTGGGCCTGTTCGGTACGGTGTGGGGCATCTATCACGCCCTGCTGGGTATCGGCGCATCGGGCGTGCCGACCATCGACAAGGTGGCGGGCCCCGTTGGCGAATCGCTCATCATGACGGCCTTCGGTCTGGCCGTGGCCATTCCGGCCGTGCTGGGCTACAACGCGCTCACGCGTGGCAACAAGTCCATCATCGCCAAGCTCAACCGCTTCGCGCATGACCTGCACGCCTACTTCGTGACCGGCGCGCGCCTGCGTCCGGGTGCCTCGCGCGACGATGCCAGCGTCCGTCTGGCCTCGGTCAAGCAGCAGTAAGGAGAGCCAAGATGGCCTTCGGTACCTTCGACAACGATGACGAGGTGATGAATGAGATCAATATGACGCCGCTGGTCGACGTCATGCTGGTGCTGCTCATCATCTTCATCATCACCATTCCTGTGATCAACCACGCGGTGAAGATCGACCTGCCGCGCGCATCGAACAAACCCGACGACGCCAAGCCGCAAAGCGTGAATGTCGAGATCAACGCGCAAGGTCAGGCGTTCTGGAACAACCAGCCGGTGGATGAAGCCACGCTGCAGGCCAACATTGCACAGGCCGCGCAACAGCAGCCGCAACCGGAGATGCACCTGCGTGCGGATCGCAACGTCCGCTACGAGCGTGTCGCTCAGGTCATGGCGGCCATCCAGCGTGGCGGCCTGGCGCGCATCGGCTTCGTGACGGAGCCTGAGCGCAACTAAGGCAGCTGACGCAACATCCCGCCACACCGGCTCGAACCCCCGTCTTTGCACGGGGGTTTGTCATTTCTGGCTCCTCCCATTTGCAAAGGAGCGGCGCTGGCGGTACTTTTGCGGCCATCCCCGCAATCAGAAGGATCCTACATGGCAAGCTCTCCCGCCCCTGCCGACATCGCGCCGCCGCGCACCACCCTGGTTCCACAGGTCGTTGTGCCATCGCTGGTCGTACTGGTCCTGCTGCTCGTGTTGTGCACCGTACAGCCCGAGCTGGCCGACCGCGCCTTCGGCGTCGCACAACGCTGGGTCACAGGGCACTTCGACTGGTTCTACATGCTGGCGGTCACGGGCTTCCTGGTGTTCTTGATCGTCGTGGCGGCCAGCCGGTTCGGCGACATCCGCCTGGGCCCCGACGAGGCCGAACCCGAGTTCAGTTTCGTCTCCTGGACGGCGATGCTCTTCGCAGCCGGCATGGGCATCGGGCTGATGTACTTCGGCGTTGGCGAACCGATGCAGCACTACCTGCAACCGCCGACCGTCGCACCGCAGACCGCCCTCGCCGCGCGCGAAGCGATGCTCTCCACCTTCTTCCACTGGGGCCTGCACGCCTGGGCCATCTACGGTGTGATGGGCCTGGCGCTGGCGTACTTCGCGTTCCGCTACAACCTGCCGCTCACCATGCGCTCGGGCCTGTATCCCATCCTGCGTGAGCGCATCAACGGCGTGCTGGGCCACGGGGTGGATGCCTTCGCCCTGATCGGCACGATCGCCGGCATTGCCACCACGCTCGGCTACGGCGTGCTGCAACTCGGTGCGGGCTTGCATCAGGTGGCGGGGTGGCAAACCGATTCCGACACCTTCCGCGTGGGCCTCATCTGCGTGGTGGTGCTGCTGGCCGGCGCGTCGGCCGCGTCGGGGCTCGGCAACGGCGTGCGCCGGCTCTCGGAGCTGAACCTGACGCTGGCCTTCCTGCTGCTAGCCTTCGTCATCATTGCCGGCCCGACAGTGTTCCTGCTGCAAGCTTTCAGCGAGAACGTCGGCAACTACCTATCGAACCTGGTCAACCTGTCGTTCCGCACCTTTGCCTATACGCCACCCAACGCGTCCGGCTGGTTCAGTGGCTGGACGATTCTCTATTGGGCATGGTGGGTATCGTGGTCGCCGTTCGTCGGCATGTTCATTGCGCGCATCTCGCGCGGGCGCACGTTGCGGCAGTTCGTGATCGGCGTGCTGATCGTGCCGACCGCGTTCAACCTGCTGTGGATGACCGCCTTCGGCAACAGCGCGATCTGGCTCGACACCCATCAGGCAGCCGGCGATCTCGCCCGCACCGCAGGCAATGTCGATGCCCTGCTCTTCCACTTCTTCGATTACTTTCCCGGCACTACGGCACTGTCGTGGCTGGCCATCGTGCTGATCGCCGTGTTCTTTGTGACCTCGGCCGATTCCGGCGCGTTCGTGATCGACACGATCGCCTCGCGTGGCGCCGTGCATTCACCGGTGTGGCAACGGCTGTTCTGGGCGGTCGTGCTCGGGGCAACGGCCGCCATCCTGATGCTGGCCGGCGGCCTCAAGGCCTTGCAGGCGATGACGCTGATTGCTGCCCTGCCGGTCGCGATCATCATGCTGCTGCTCTGCTATGGCCTGTGGCGTGGCATGTCGGCTGACCGCGCGCACTACTCGCGCGAACTGGCTCCCGCCACATCCTTCTGGAGCGGTCAGCGCTGGCGCCAGCGTCTTGCGCAGATGGTGAACCCGTCCACCGAGGCCGACGTGCGCGCCTTTCTCGCCACGCATGTGCGGCCCGCCATGAACGACGTGGTGACGGAACTGAGCCGGCGCGGTATCGAGGCGCACGTGCTCGAAGCCGAAGACAGCGTGCGCCTGGTCATCCCCGATCCATCGGACCGCGATTTCGTCTACGGCGTGCGCAGCGCGAGCAAAGCACTCCCCGTCGCGACACCAAGCCAGGCAGCGGCCCCCGACCACGCGCTCACCCACGAGCCCGTGACCTTCTTCGAAGATGGTCGCGAGGGCTACGACATCGAGTACCTGCGCGGCGAAGAGATCATCGCCGACATCCTGCGCCACTACGAGCGCTACCGCGCCCAACGCACAGACGAGCGTACGACCCTCCTGCGCGAAGCGCCGGGTCATACCTGACACGCAACCGGGCCACGTGCCCGGTTTCTTTTTTCAGGGCTGGCGGGCAGCCATCAGCACATCGTCAGATGCTGCTTGTAATGATAACGATTCTCATTTAGACTGCTTGGCATTCGCTGGAATCCCTTGCCAGTCAACGCTTTTCCGCCAGCCAGGACCTTCACCATGAATGCTGCCGAACACCAAGATGCAGGACGCACCGTGACCCGCCGTCGCCACGTCATCGTGGCCCGTCAGCGCCCGGCTGGCCTCAATGCCGCACCGGCCACCGCGCCTGCCGCAGCACCAGCCGTTGAGGCCACCCCCGCAACCATCGGTGATACGCGGGTCATGACTTCCGAACAATTGTTTGCCGGCCAGAGCGCTGTCGCCATCCGCCACAACGGTGCGATCTACACGCTGCGCGTCACGCGCTTCGGCAAGCTGATCCTGACCAAGTAACACGCGGCACGTACTGACTTTTGTGGGGACGTCTCTCTCAGGAGACATTCGGCAGTAGCCAGCCATCGTCACTTCGCGTTGGCAGACACCAGACCCGTCTGCCGGACGACTGCCAGCCAAGCCGTTCTTTCCCGCCAGCTCCCATCCAGGCGAGCGCCCAAAGAAAAAGGGCGCGACCTGCGCCGCGCCCTTCTCTTTCGATTCGCGTCTTCGCGATCGGCAACTCAGCAGATCACGTGCACGGCGGCAATGCCCGCCTTGGCGATCTGCACATCTTCCGCCGACTTCACACCCGACACACCGACTGCACCGGCGCACACGCCTTCCACCAGCACGGGCACACCGCCTTCGAGCATGCCTTGCAGATGCGGCGCCGACAGGAACGAGATGCGGCCATTGTTGATGATATCTTCGTAGACCTTCGATTCACGGCGGCCCAGCGCAGCCGTACGAGCCTTCTCCGGTGCGATGTACGACGAGATGGTGGCGCAGCCGTCCATGCGGCGCAGGCCCATCAGATGGCCGCCATCGTCAACCACGGCAATTGTCACGGCCCACTGGTGCGCGCGTGCTTCCTTCTCGGCGGCATCCAGGATCTTGGTGACATCGTCCTGGCACAGGCAGGGCTTGGTTTTCATGACGCGTTCTCCTTGGTTGTGGTGATGCAAGTGTGCGAAGGCTGCGGGTTGCTGGCAGTGGGCTCGCATAGGGCGAAAGTATGCCATTTGCCTGCGTCGCTGCTATAGCGCGATCCTGTCTACCTGATGCAAATGAGCCGATACATCTCGTGTCTCCAGTATCGTCGCGCATGCGCCGCGCGCCAGTTCTTCTTGCCGACCTTGGCACGCGGTGCACGCGCCGAAGATGCACAAAGAAAAAGCCCGGGAATAGCCCGGGCCTGATGTTGCGATGCGACAGTGCACCATGCCATCGCGTCCTGATTGCCGATCGCCGCGGCGACTTCGGTGCACGAATTTGCTGGCACTCGCAAAGAAAAAGGCTCCTGAAGGAGCCTTATGTGTGCGATGTGCGACTTAGCGCCAGCGACGCCAGTGATAGCCATCGTAGTAGCGATAGCGCGGACCCCAGCGATACCAGCCCGGGCCCACTACGACAGGCGGCGGGCCGTAGTACACGGGTGCCGGTGCGCCATAGTAGACCGGCGGCGGGGGCGGGTAGTACGCCGGCGGCGGGGGCGGATAATAGACCGGAGCCGGCGCCACATACACGGGTGCAACCGGCACACCAATCCCAATGCCGACGCTTACGTGCGCCGACGCCATCTGCGGCACCGCCAGCACGGCCAGTGCGGCTGCACCTGCAATCAACAGCCCATTACGTCGAATCATTGTCATCACCTACTGCTTAAGGGCACCCGGTCAGAACTGCACCAGCGCCGATTACGGTATCTGTATTGTATTCAGGGCCTTAGACACAGGTGATACGGTGCTGACGATTTAGTAACAGAACGTAACGCCACAAGACCACCACCACGTCTTGTCATGCCGGGCTGCAATCGAACTGACCCGCAGTGATCATCGCTTCTGCATAGGCCCGCGCAACTTCAAGTGCGGTGCCTGCATTCGAATAGGTGTTGATCGATTCGCGCACAGTGGTACGCGGCAACAGGATTTCACCGTCGCTCACGCGCAGGATGCTGACTTCTGCGCGCCAGGCGTTGGGGGAAATTTCATAGGCAGAGACTTCGATCTTGCAATCGCCTCGGAAGGTCATACTTCCTCCGGTTCGCGTTGAGGGATCGGGCTGCGCGCATCAATGCACGAACAGCCACATCAACAGCAACACGAACGCGGGAAGGCCCAGGAACCATGCAACCAGGTAGGGCACGATCACCTCCTTCATGTTGATGGACATGTAGGAAGTGTAGAAATCGGCGCCTGGCGCGCGTATCGAAGCCTGCCCGCAACGCCCTGTAGGACTGCGCCGAAATCCATGTCGGCCCACTGCCGACGAACCTCCCCCGTGTGGAGGCGTACTCAATGTGCGGTGTCGTTCTTGTCGGTTACGCCACTTGCTTCGGATACGGCTGCCTCTGCGGCTTCAGCAGCGGCCACCTCCAGCCCGACCGTTGCCTTGAGAAACTTCACGGCCACCTCGGCGCCCGGCGGCGCAGCGTCGGCCAGGTTCTCTGCGACGAAGCCCCATTGACGACGCACTTCGTCACCATGACGTTGCAGCGCGCGCGTGATGCCGTTCTGCGTCTGCACACCGATCTCGATGAAGTTGCGCGTATAGCCGGAGACACGTTCGCCGGCAGGCTGCAGAAACCGCGCCTGCGCGCCGAACCACTGCCCGGCATCCTGCGCGCCGGCCGCCTCGTGCAGGCACTGCTCCGTCTCTCCAAAGCCGGCCTTGAGTGCCTGGAGATTCAGCCCGATCAGGCGGTTGACGCCGTCAACAGCTTCTTCCGTAACGGCCAGCCACGCCTCGATTTGCGATCGGTGCAGGATGCCGAGTTGCTCCAGAGTCATCATGTCGCTATCTCCCTTGGGGATCGTGAGAATGGTGGATGAATGGATCCGGCGCGTGCCGACACGGCCGGGCGTTTCAGTGTAGCCATCGGTCAAGCCTATTTCTGTGACATCCCCGTTTGTCCTACAGGTCTTTCGGACAACGTCGCCTGGGCACGAAAACCACACGCTGTAAGCTGCAACGGTGGCATTGCGCCACTCGTCAATGCCGGTGGACGACCCCTGCACCGGCCGACCAACAGAGGGATCGACACCATGAATAAAGATCAAGTGAAGGGCCGTCTGCAAGAAGCGAAAGGCAAGATCAAGGAAGTGGCCGGCAAGGTGACCGGCGATGAAAAAACGCAGCTCAAGGGCAACATCGAAAAGAACATCGGCAAGGCTCGCGCCACCATGGGCGATGTTCGTGAAGAGGTGAAGAAAACGCTGGACCGTTAGCAACACGCAAGAAAGGGCGGAACTTCCGCGCCGGAATCCGCGTTGCATGTGTGGGAATCGGCTGACACCGTTTTCAGGCATCGGCCACTGCACATGGCACCCTGCGCGGCCTTTAATACGGGCATACGAACGACAAAAGGAGTGTGCTATGCGTGCCTTCGTATCCTTGTTACTGGCGGCCGCGCTGGCATCCGTCAGCGGATGCGCGGACATGACGCCCAAGCAGCGCAACACCGCGTTGGGCGCGGCCGCAGGTGGCGTCGCCGGGGCAGCCATCTGGGGCGGCCCGGGCGCAACGCTGGGTGGCGCGGCACTGGGTGGCGTGATCGGTAACGCCGCCACCAAGTAATCCGCCTCATCCGCAGCGTTCATGCGCTGCAAGGCAGGGGCCAGACAGTGTTGTCTGGCCCTTTTTGCTATCTGAGCGCGGTCCGCGCCATCGCACATTCCCCGCATACGCACATGCCGACGCAAGCGCATAATCAGCGTTTTGCAACGGAGGCGATGTGCGATACGAGCAACAGGGCTTTGGCGTGAGTAGCACACCGATCCTGAGCGTCGAAGGCTTGCGCAAGCGCTATGGCGATCAAATGGTCGTCGACAACCTGAGTTTTTCCGTACGGCGCGGCCAGTGCTTCGGCCTGCTGGGCCCCAACGGCGCCGGCAAGACCACCACGCTGCGCATGCTGCTTGGCATGACGATGCCCGATGCGGGCGCGATGCAGCTGTGCGGCGAGGCGGTTCCCGAGTTTGCGCACCGTGCACGCATGCGTGTAGGCGTGGTGCCGCAGTTCGACAACCTCGACCCCGATTTCACCGTCTCGGAAAACCTGCGCATCTTCGGCCGCTACTTTGGCCTGTCCTCCGCGGCCATCCGCGAGCGCATCCCTGCCCTGCTGGAATTCGCGCGGCTTGAACAAAAAGCCGATGCGCCGGTACGTGCGCTCTCCGGTGGCATGAAGCGCCGGTTGACCGTGGCGCGCGCACTCATCAACGACCCGGACATCCTCGTGATGGACGAGCCCACTACCGGGCTCGATCCACAAGCCCGCCACCTGATCTGGGAGCGCCTGCGTTCACTGCTGGCCGGTGGCAAGACCATCCTGCTGACCACGCACTTCATGGAAGAGGCCGAGCGCCTGTGCGACGAACTCTGCGTGATCGACAACGGCCGCAAGATCGCGCAAGGCAAGCCGCACGAACTCATCGCACGCGAGATCGGCTGCGACGTGGTGGAAGTCTACGGCGACGATCTCTCCGCCCTGCGCACGTTGCTCGAGCCCCTTGCCGAGCGCGTAGAAACCAGCGGCGAAACCCTCTTCTGCTACGCCCGCGATCCGCAGCCGCTGGTGGCCGCCCTGCGCACGCAGACCGAAACGCACACCATGCCCGGCCTGCGCTACCTGCATCGCCCCGCCAATCTTGAAGACGTGTTCCTGCGTCTGACGGGCCGCGAGATGCGGGATTGATGCGGCGTGACTAATGCGGCGTGATTAATGCAGCGCGATTGAACGAGCCCCCCATGTCCAACGAAGCCACCCTTACCGCAGCCCCGCAACAGGCCTATCCGCAATCGCTGCGGCCGCTCAATTTTCGGAACTGGCAGACCATCTGGCTGCGCAACTTCATGGTCTGGCGCAAGCTTGCCATTCCGTCGCTCGCCGGCAATCTGGCCGATCCGATGATCTACCTGTTTGGTCTCGGGCTCGGCCTGGGCCTGCTGGTCGGGCATATCGACGGTGTGTCGTACATCGCGTTCCTGGCTGCCGGCACCGTGGCTTCCAGCACGATGATGTCAGCGAGCTTCGAAGCGATGTACTCGGCGTTCTCGCGCATGCACGTGCAGCGCACGTGGGAAGCCATCCTCTATGCGCCGCTCACCCTGGGTGACGTGGTGCTCGGTGAGCTGATCTGGGCGGCCAGCAAGTCCGTGCTCTCGGGTCTGGCGATCATGCTGGTGGCGGGCGTTCTCGGCTATGCATCGATGCCGCAGGCGTTGCTCGCCTTGCCTGTCATCGTGCTCACGGGTTTCACATTTGCCTGCCTGGCGATGAACATGACGGCGCTCGCGCCCAACTACGATTTCTTCATGTTCTATCAGACGCTGGTGATCACGCCGATGATGCTGCTCTCGGGCGTGTTCTTCCCGCTGTCGCAACTGCCGGCACCCGTGCGCGCGATCACGAACGTGCTGCCGCTACCGCACGCGGTGGAGCTGATCCGCCCGCTGATGCTGGGCCGCACACCGGACAACGTTCTGCTGCACCTGGGTGTGCTGCTGCTCTACGCCGCTGTCGCGCTCGTGCTGTGCCTGTGGCTGCTGCGCCGTCGCATGCTGAAGTAATGCGGCAGACCAAGCACCCAACAAAAAGCCCGTCTTCGTAAGACGGGCTTTTTGCTTGCGGCGACTGCGGTGCGGTCGCTTATTCGTTCACAGCGGAACGTTGCAGGTGCAGTTGCGTACGCGGATCATCGTTCTGCGCGTTGTCGCGATCGGCATTGGTGGCCGAGTTGTTGCGCGCGGTCTCCAGACGATCGAGATACGCCTCGTCGATGTCGCCCGTCACGTACTTGCCGTCAAAGCACGACGCGTCGAAGTCCTTGAGCGCCGGGTTGACGTCGCGCACGGCGCGCTTCATGTCTTCCACGTCCTGGTACACGAGTTGATCGGCGCCGATGATCTTGGCGATCTCTTCATGCGTGCGGCCGTAGGCGACCAATTCGCCGCGCGTCGGCATGTCGATACCGTACACGTTCGGGAACTTCACCGGCGGCGCAGCCGAAGCGAAGATCACCTTCTTCGCGCCCGCATCACGTGCCATCTGCACGATTTCCGACGACGTCGTACCGCGCACGATGGAGTCGTCGACGATCAGGACGTTCTTGCCCTTGAACTCGATCGCCATGGCGTTGAGTTTCTGGCGCACCGACTTCTTGCGCACCGCCTGGCCCGGCATGATGAAGGTGCGGCCCACGTAGCGGTTCTTGAAAAAGCCCTCGCGGTACGGCACGCCCAGGTGGTTGGCCACCTGCATGGCAGCCGGACGCGACGAATCCGGAATCGGCATCACCACGTCGATCGGGTCGGTTACCTCGCGCTTGATCTTCTCGGCCAAGTAGTCGCCCATGCGCAGACGCGCGTCGTACACCGACACGCCATCCATACGCGAGTCCGGACGCGCCAAGTACACGTACTCAAAAATGCACGGCGACAGCACCGGGTTCTCGGCACATTGCTTGGTGTGCAGCTTGCCTTCGAGGTCGATGAAGATCGCTTCGCCGGGCGCCACGTCGCGCTCGAACTTGAAGCCGATGCCCTCCAGCGCCACCGATTCCGAGGCGACCATGTATTCGATGTTGCCGTCCGCCGTTTCCTGGCTGCCCAGCGCCAGCGGGCGAATGCCGAACGGATCACGCACGGCCAGCACGCCGTAGCCGGAGATCTCGGCTGCGATGGCGTACGAGCCGCGCACGCGGCGGTGCAAACCTTCCACGGCGGTGAAGATGGAATCACGATCCAGCGGGATGTCGTTGCTGGCGCGCTGCAGTTCGTCGGCCAGCACGTTGAGCAGCACTTCCGAATCCGACTGCGTGTTGATGTGACGACGATCGCGTCGGAACATCTCTTCGCGCAGCTGATCGGAGTTGGTCAGGTTGCCGTTATGCGCCAGCACGATGCCGAACGGCGCATTGACGTAGAACGGCTGGGCCTCTTCTTCACTGGAAGAGCCAGCGGTCGGATAACGCACCTGGCCGATGCCGCTCGTGCCCGGCAGGCCGCGCATGTTGCGCGTGCGGAACACGTCACGCACCATGCCATTGGCCTTGTGCATATGGAAGGTGTTGCCAGCCGCAGTGGCAATGCCAGCCGCATCCTGCCCCCGGTGTTGCAGAAGCAGCAGGCTGTCATAGATCAGCTGATTGACCGGCGTGGAGGAAACCACGCCAACGATACCGCACATGTCGATCTCCAGCGAGAACGTATTGGTGGCGCCCGCACCCGTTGCCGGCACCGAAAAAAACTTCCCAGATCGTCTAGCTGGTGGCCAGACGCTCCGAATCAATAGTGAACATACTTCGCGACGTCAGGCGGCAGCAGCGGCTTGGCAGCACGCGCAGCTTCCTCCGCATACGGCCGGCTGATCGCATCGCGCCAGAACGGTTGCTCGGGCAGGCTGGTAAAGCCCGCCACCGTCATCAGCACGAGGATGATCACGCCACCGCGTGCCAGCCCAAACACCATCCCCAGGCCGCGATCCGCCGGCTTGAGCCCGGCGCTTGCCAATGCCGCCGAGAGCAGCGCCCCCACCAGCGACGTCGCAATCACCGTCACGATAAACAGTAGGACGAAACCGAGAATGGTGCGCGCCACCGGTCCACCCGGCAGCGACTCTGGCATCCAGCCTGCGGCTACCCCCGAAAACGTATACGCCACCCACGCGGCAAACAACCATCCAAGCAGCGCCAGCACTTCGCGAATCAGTCCGCGAAACAACCCGATCAGCGCAGACGTGACGACGATGAACAGCACACCATAGTCAAAGAAAGTCGGTTGCATCGGGCAGCGGCTTGGATTGACTTTGACTGAGGGTGGCGTGACAGGTCAGTGAATCTGGCGAGTGCACGTGATCCAGCATCGTTATTGCTGCACAAGCTTGGGCGTCAGGCCAATCTGCTCGGCGCGCTTCTGCGCAGCTTCCGCTGCGGCACGATCGCTGAATGGACCTGCACGCAACAGCGCCAGATCGCCCTTCTCGGGCACCTTCTTGTGTTCGATATAGCCGGGGATCTTCTCAGCCTTGAGCTTACTCAACCAGTTGCGCGCGCGGTCTTCAGATGCAAACGCGCCAATCAGCAGGACGAACTTGTTACCGCTGGCATCTGCACTGGGCGCGGCGGCCTGCGGCGCTGGCTGAGCCGGTTTGGCGGCGGGCTTGGCATCTGCGGGCGGCGTCAGGCTGGCGACCGTCTTGGGTGGTGTCGGCTGGGCCGACGGCGTGTTCTGTGCGGGTGCAGGCGAGCTGGGTGACGGTGTGTCAGCAGAAGCAACCACCTCTTCGCCCTGATCCAACGCTTGCGGTTGATCTGCCGACGAGCCCGGTGCACGCGGTGCAGAACGACGGCTGGCCACCTTGGGTTCATCGGAAGATGCCTTGGCGCCTCGGTCGATCGGTTGATCCTGAATCTGCACGGCCACCGCATCGGTCACGGGGCGCGGCTTGGCGTCGAACACCAGCGGCAACACCACCACGGCAGCGCCCACCAGCACCACCGCGCCGATCAACCGGCGACGGGCGCGCTGCTTTTGCGGGAGTTCGGGGTCGAGGCCATCGTCGTCATCGTCCACACGGCGAGAAGCGCGGCTACGGGAGTTCGACGATGCGCGGGACGATGTGCGCGATTCATGGACCGCATCGCGGGCCACATCGGCGGCACTGCCAGCGGCGCCGCGCGAGCGTTCGCCTTCAGCGTTCTTGCGGGAGGAGAAAATGGAAAACAGTCCCATGGATTGCGCTCGGTTTGGCTCTCAGACGATGCATGCGAGGGCAGCGCCGACGCCCGGTCGTCCTGTGACCCGGCGCTGCCCAATGTTGGCAATGCGCTTGGCTAGTGCGCGCGATTCTTGCGCTCTGCAAGCACACCAGCAACGGTGAAGAACGATCCGAAGACCACGATTCTATCATCCTCAGTCGCGCGCTCCATGGCGTTGCGATAGGCTGTGGCGGGATCGCTGAATGTGCTGACACTCGATTCCTTGCCCGGCTGGAAGCCGGCGTCCGTCAATGCCTGCTCCAGGCGCGCGGCGCTGGCCGCACGCGGCGTCGGCAGATCGGTCAGGCACCAATGGTCAACCTTGTCGAGCATGTGACCGAGCACCCCCGCAATGTCCTTGTCCTGCATGGCGCCGAACACCGCGTAGGTGTAGCGGAAGAAGCCCATGTTCTCGAGATTCTGACCAAGCGCAGCCGCCGCGTGCGGGTTATGCGCCACATCCAAAATCACCGCAGGGCGGCCCGCCATGACCTGGAAGCGGCCCGGCAACGCCACCTGCGACAACCCCAGGCGCACGTCCTGCGCCGAAATGGGCAACCGGTCGCGTACCGACTCCAGCGCCGCCAGCGCCGCCGAAGCATTCAGCAACTGATTCGCACCGCGCAGCGCCGGATAGCCGAGGCTCGGCCAGCGCCGCCCCCGTCCGCTGAAACCCCACTGCTGCTTGTCGCCCTGGAAGTTGAAATCGCGGCCGATCAACCAAAGGTCAGCACCAACGGCCTCGGCTTGCTTGACCAGCGAAATCGGCGGCACCGGATCGGAACAGATTGCCGGCTTGCCTGGGCGGAAGATCCCCGCCTTCTCAAAGCCGATCGCCTCGCGCGTGTCGCCCAGGTAGGCCATGTGGTCCAGGTCGACGCTGGTGATGATGGCGCAGTCCGTGTCGATGATATTGACCGCGTCCAGCCGACCGCCCAGCCCGACCTCAAGGATGACCGCATCCAGCCCGGCGTTGGCAAACAGATGCATGATCGCCAGCGTGGTGAACTCGAAGTACGTCAGGCTGACCGGCTCCGGGAAGCTGCAGCGCGCGCGTTCAACGGCCTCGAAATGCGGCAGCAGCATCGCGTCGGTGGCGATTTCACCGTTCACGCGGGCGCGTTCGTTGAAATCGATCAGGTGCGGCGACGTGTGGCAACCGACCTTGTAGCCGGCGGCCAGCAGCATCGCCTCCAGCATCGAACAGGTCGAACCTTTGCCATTGGTCCCGCCAACCGTAAAGACGACGGATTTGAACTCCAGACCCAGCGCGTCACGCACGCAGCTGATGCGGGCCAGGCCCATGTCGATGCCGACCGGGTGCGCGGTTTCCAGGTGGGCCAGCCAATCGGGAAGGTTATCGAATGTAGGCATGCGAACGATGTGTGGCGCGGCCGGGGTGGCGTTGAGGCAAACCTGCCGCGCAAAAACAAGAAGCGCGGACTCTCGCCCGCGCTTCGGTTCAACAGGTGTGATGCATCAGGCCAGTGCGTCGGCCGGTTGCTTCTGCAAGAGCGCCAGCAGCTCGGCAATCTCGCGGCGCATGTTGCGGCGGTCGACGATCATGTCGATGGCGCCCTTCTGCAGCAGGAACTCGGCACGCTGGAAGCCTTCCGGCAGCTTCTCGCGCACAGTCTGCTCGATCACGCGCGGGCCGGCAAAGCCGATCATTGCCTTGGGTTCAGCGATCACCACATCGCCCATGAAGGCGAAGCTGGCGGACACGCCGCCCGTGGTCGGATCGGTCAGCACGCTGATGAACGGCAGCTTGGCCTCGGCCAGCTTCTGGATCATCGCCGTGGTCTTGGCCATCTGCATGAGCGACAGCAAGCTTTCCTGCATACGCGCGCCACCCGACGCCGTCACGCAGATGAACGGCACCTTCTGCTCCAGCGCCATCTGCGCGCCGCGTGCAAAGCGCTCACCCACCACCGAGCCCATCGAGCCGGTCATGAACTCAAACTCGAAGCAGGCCACCACCACTGGCAGCGCATGGATGGCACCACCCAGCACGACCATCGCATCGGTCTCGCCGGAGTTGTCCATGGCGGCCTTGATGCGGTCAGGGTATTTCTTGCTGTCCTTGAACTTGAGCGGATCGACCGGGAGGATCTCCTGGCCCAGCTCATAGCGGCCTTCTGCGTCCAGCAGCGCATCCAGGCGAGCACGCGCGCCGATGCGCATGTGGTGATCGCACTTCGGGCAAACGTGCAGATTGGCTTCGATATCGGTACGGTACAGCACCGACTCGCAAGCCGGGCATTTGATCCAGAGGCCTTCCGGAATGCCCTTGCGTTGCGACGGATCGGTCTGTTGGATCTTGGGCGGAAGCAGTTTGTCCAGCCAGCTCATGCGTGCTCCTTGAATGCGCTCGCGCGAAGAATGTGACTCAGGCGTCCAGCGCCTGGCGAATCTCCGCGATGAAATCAGTCAAGTATTGTACCGCTTGTTCGCGCGGAGCCTCTTCAAGCAATTGCACAATGCGGGATCCGATGACCACGGCATCGGCAACGCCACCGATGGCACGTGCAGTTGCCGCATCACGGATGCCGAAGCCGACGCCCACTGGCAGCCGCGCATGCTGGCGAATCTGCGGGATGCGTGCAGCCACGGCATCCAGATCGATGGTCGCCGCGCCGGTCACACCCTTGAGCGAGACGTAGTAGATGTAGCCGCTGGCCACGCGGGCGATCTGCGCAATACGCGCCTCGGTGGAGGTGGGTGCCAGCAGGAAGATCGGATCGATCCCGACGGCCTTCATGGCTTTGGCAAAGTCGTCACACTCCTCAGGTGGGTAATCGACTACCAGCACGCCGTCCACGCCCGCTTCAGACGCAGCCTTGGCGAAGGCGTCAACGCCCATGCGCTCGATCGGATTGGCATAGCCCATCAACACCACGGGCGTCGTGGCATCCGTAGCGCGGAACGTGCGCACGTATTCCAGCACCGTACGCAGGCCCACCTTCTGGGCCAATGCGCGTTCAGACGCTCGTTGAATAACCGGGCCGTCGGCCATCGGGTCAGAAAACGGTACACCCAGTTCGATGACGTTGGCGCCGCCCTTCACCAGCGCGTGCATGAGGTCAACGGTCATCTCGGGGTACGGATCGCCCGCCGTGATGAACGGAATCAGGCCCTTGCGGCCCTGCGCGGACAGTTGCGAAAAAGTTTGAGCGATGCGGGACATAGGGGGATTGGTTTGTCAGGCGACCTTGATGGTCTCAGGCGCCTCAGAATCAGTCGGTTGGGCGTTCGAGGCTGCGGCATGCACAGCGGCCACACGCTCACGCGCCACACGGCAATAGTCGGCGTTGATCTCGAAGCCGGCGAACCGGCGGCCAAGGCGCGCGCTCGCAGCAGCCGTGGTGCCGCTACCCAGGAACGGGTCCAGCACCAGGCCGCCCGGCGGGCAACTTGCCAGGATCATGCGCTCCACCAGTTCCAGCGGCTTTTGCGTCGGATGTTCGGCGCGCTCCGGATCCTGCCGGTGCAGGCGCGACACGCTCCACACGTCCTTCGGGTTGTAGCCGACTTCCAGCCACTTCTTACCCTCGAAACGCTTGCGGCTGCGCGCTTTCTTGGTCTCTGCGTCGTACGGAATGCGTACGGCGTCGACATCAAAGTAGTAATCGCGCGAAGCGGCAAAGAAGCCGATGTTGTCGTGCACCGACGAGAACTTGCGCGTGCTGCCGCCCATGCTGGGCACGCGGCGATCCCAGATGATCTCGTTGACCATCGTCAGACGCCGCTTGAGCATCACGAACAGTTCCGGCGCGTATTGCCACGTGCAGAACAGGTAGAGCGAGCCGTTGCGCGCCAGCTTGGGAACCACCGCATCGATCCAGCGCTCGGACCAGGCGAGGTACGCATCGCCCGACAGCTTGTCGGAGTCGTTGCCGTAGTCCTTGCCCAGCCCGTACGGCGGATCGGCGATGACAAGGTCCACACTGCCGTCGGCCAGATGCCCGACCCCGGTGATGCAGTCCTCGTTGAAGATGCCGTCGATGGCGCGCTCGGTCATGCGGGTGCCAGTGCCGTTAGAGTGTGATGCCGGAGAATTCGGCGACGGTGTGCATGTCCTTGTCGCCGCGGCCCGACAGGTTCACCAGCAGGATCTTGTCCTTCGGCAGCGTCGGCGCCAGCTTGCACGCATAGGCCAGCGCGTGGCTCGATTCCAGCGCGGGGATGATGCCCTCCATGCGGCACAGATCGTGGAAGGCTTGCAGCGCCTCCTTGTCGGTGATGGGGACGTATTCCGCGCGGTGCGCATCCTTCAACCAGGCGTGCTCAGGGCCGACGCCCGGATAGTCCAGCCCCGCCGAAATCGAATGCGTCTCGATGATCTGGCCGTCGTCGTCCTGCAGCAGATACGTACGGTTGCCATGCAGCACGCCCGGCGAACCACCCGTAAGCGATGCCGCGTGACGCCCCGTCTCGATGCCCTCACCCGCAGCCTCCACGCCAATCAGCTTCACGTCGGCATGGTCGATGTACGGATAGAAGATGCCCATGGCGTTTGAGCCACCGCCCACGCAAGCGATCACGGCATCCGGCTGGCGGCCGATCATCTCGGGCATCTGCACCTTGCACTCTTCGCCGATCACGGCCTGGAAGTCGCGCACCATCATCGGATACGGGTGCGGACCCGCCACCGTGCCGATGATGTAGAAGGTGTCGGCCACGTTGGTCACCCAGTCGCGCATCGCTTCGTTCAGCGCGTCCTTGAGCGTGCGCGAGCCCGACTCCACCGGCACCACGGTCGCGCCCAGCAGCTTCATCCGGTAGACGTTGGCGGCCTGGCGGCGCACGTCTTCGCTGCCCATGTAGACGACGCATTCCATGCCGTAACGCGCCGCGATGGTGGCCGTCGCCACGCCGTGCTGGCCAGCGCCGGTCTCGGCAATCACGCGCGGCTTGCCCATGCGGCGCGCCAGCAATGCCTGGCCGATGACGTTGTTCACCTTGTGCGCGCCGGTGTGGTTCAGGTCTTCGCGCTTGAGGTAAATCTGCGCGCCGCCGCAGTGCTCAGTCAGGCGGGCTGCATGATAGATGGGCGACGGACGGCCGACGAAATGCTTCAGCTCGTACTCGTATTCCTTGATGAATTCGGGATCGTGCTGGTAGCGCGCATAGGCATCGCGCAGTTCATCCAGCGCGTGGGACAGCGTTTCAGCAACGAAGGTGCCGCCGTAGGGGCCAAAATGGCCGTGGGCGTCAGGCAGGTTATACATGGCGATCTCTCGGGACGTCCGCCGAAGACACATGGGTCCAAGTCAGCGGAGAAATTCAGGAAGGTGCGAACCGCGAGGGACCTGCCAGATTGGCTCAGGCTTGCACCGATGCGCCCAGGGCGGCATCGGCCTCGCGGACCGCACGCACGAATGCAGTCATGCGGGCGTGGTCTTTCACGCCCCGTGCGGCCTCGATCCCGCTGCTGACATCAACAGCGTAGGGCCGCACGCGCTCAATCGCGCCAGCGACGTTTTGCGCGCTCAACCCACCACTCAAAACGAGCCGAGGAGCGGCGCTTGTTGGCAAGGATGGCGATTGCGGGAGCCATTGCGGGGGAATCAGGGTCCAGTCGAAGACGTGGCCGCCACCGCCATATCCCTCAACAAATGCGTCGAGCAGCAGGCCTTGGGCAGCGGCAAACCGATCGGCAAATTCTACCAAATCAGCCCCGGGCTGAACACGCAGGGCACGCAACCAGGGCAGCCCGACCTTACCGGCAATTTCGGCGCACAGCTCCGGCGGCTCATCGCCGTGAAACTGGAGCAACGTGAGCGGCACTTGGTCGAGCACACGGGCGATGTCGTCTGCGCTCGCATTGACGAACAGCCCTGTCACCGTGACGAAGGGACCTGCGCGGCGGGCCAACGCAGCCGCAAGTTCAGTGGCGACGTAGCGCGGGCTGGGCGGATAGAACACCAGCCCGATGGCATCAGCACCCAGCGCGACGGCGTGGTCGACGTCGGCGGGCTGGGTCAGGCCACACAGCTTGATGCGGGTGCGATGAAGCGACATGGAGGAAGCGGAGTTCACGGCCCGGCGTGCTCATCGAACACGCCGCGAAACAAACTGGAGGAAGCCGGAGATGCCGGCAGCGAGAAGGCATCAGGATAGCCGACCTCGGCCAGATACAGACCATCGGGCATGAAGGTGGGCGCGGCGGCCACACGGCTACGGGCGGCCAACACATCGGCAATCCACGATGCCGGCTGACGGCCGCGACCGATCGCCACAAGGCAGCCCATGATGTTGCGCACCATGTGATGCAGGAAGGCGCTGCCGCGGATGCGCACGAACACCCACTCGCCCTCGCCTCGCACCTCTATTGAATACATCGACTTCACCGGCGACTTCGCCTGGCATTCCGCTGCACGGAAAGAAGAGAAATCGTGCTCGCCGACCAGCGCTTGGGCGGCCTCGTGCATGGCTGCCACGTCAAGCGACTTGCCGGGCGGCAGCATGACGTAGCCTGCTTTGCCTTCGAGCAGCGGCGCGCGCGTGGGCCCGAAGGTCAGCGCGTAGTAGTAAGTGCGGCGATGCGCAGAGAAGCGCGCGTGGAAGTCTTCCGACATCTCCTGCGCCCAGCGCACTGCCACGGTCGATGGCAGAAAGGCGTTGGTGCCACGCACCCACGAGAACGGATCGCGTACGAGGTCGGTGTCGAGGTGCACAACCTGTCCCAGTGCGTGCACGCCAGCGTCGGTGCGGCCTGCGACGGTCGTCTGCAGTGGCACGCCGGCAAACTGGCGCAATGCCGCCTCCAGCATGTCTTGCACGGTATTGCCGTGTGGCTGCGATTGCCACCCCGAAAACGCGGCACCGTCGTACTGGATGCCGAGCGCGATGCGCGTCATGCCTTGTGAATCCTCTGCGGAAAGAAAAACGCCGGCAGGATACCACCCTGCCGGCGCTGATGAAGCTTGAGCTTAACTGCGTTGTATCGACTGGCGCTCAGCCGATCTGACGCATCAGGGCCTGTGCCTCGGCGTGGAACGACGGATCGCCCAGGTCCAGCACTTCCTGCAGCAGTTCGCGAGCACCTTCCTTGTCGCCGATCTCGATATAGGCCTTGGCCAAGTCGAACTTGATCTGCAGATCGCGCACGCCATCGGCACCATGCTCGCCGGACAGCGTGTGCGGCAGGTTGGTGTCCAGGCGGATGGCCGATTGCGGCTCATCGTTGGCAACATGTTCATGCTCCGCGTGATGCGGGTCGGCATCGAAGTGCATCGGCGCCTGCGACAGATCCGCCGGCTGAGCCCAGGCCGGCAGGCTTTCTTCAGCCACGGCAGCCGGAGCAGCCGGTGCCGCGTCGGTTGCCGGCGGCGTCGGGTTCAGATCCAGCGACAGGTCCGACAGGTCCATGTGCATCGGCGGCGCAGACACCGGCTGGTAAGCCTCACCAGCGTGTGCGTTGAACTGCGGCAGATCGACTTCCGGCTCAGCGTGCGGCTTGAACACCTCGGCAGCGTCAGCCGATGCGGTGATCGGATCGCCAGCAGCCGGAGCCGGGAACGACTCCAGCGGCAGGTCCAGATCGGCCAATTGCGGGGCCTTGGTCGACGGCGCAGACGGGTCCAGATCCGGGGACAACGTAGTCCAGTCGTCGCCGCGGCGGGTGGTTTCACCTGTCACGGTCGGCTTGAAGGCTTCGGCGGCAGCGACTGCACCGACGCCTGCCAGAGCGGCCGCACCGGCAGCAGCGGCACCTGCATGGCTGTGCTCGACAGGCGCTTCGGCGCCAGGATGATGTCCATCCCCTTGCACCGTCAGGTACAGCGGATTGGCGGGATCAAATTTGCGACCCATCGCAGCGGCCTCGGCCCATTCCGGCGAGGCGGCGCCGACTTGCGCCAGCATTTCTTCTGCAATGGTCTGGAAGCCGTGTGCGTCCTGACGATTTGCGTAAATTTCCATCAACTTCAAACGAATAGCTTGGCGGTCCGGATGTTGTTCCAGCGCCTCGCGCAAAATTTCCTCGGCCTGCACATCGCGACCGTAGGCGATATAGACATCCGCTTCGGCAATCGGATCGACTTCGTTGCTCTCGTTGCTGCCGCCAATACGGAAATCCGCACCGAACACGCTGTGCTGCGAGGTATCGACACTTTGACCGCCGGCCGCGCCGAACAGCGAGTTCGCACCCGCCATTACAGTGCTTTCCTGCGACAACAGGCTGTCCTGGAAGCCATGTGCCTGCTCAGGCTTCTGCTGACGGCGACGATACACCGCCAATCCACCCAGCAGCGCGACCACGACACCACCCAGGCCCAGCGCCATCGGGTTGCCCAGCAGCGATGAGAAGAACGACTCCTCTGCGATCGGCGGCTGCGGAGCCACGACGACCGGTGCCTTCTTCGGCACAGCAGCAGGTGCCGACGCTGCCGCAACCGGTGCGCTGGCCGCCGCCTGCGGCGCCGAGGCCGTAGCCACCGGTGCAGACGCTGCTGCGGCAGTTGCCGAAGCAGCAGGTGCTGCAGGTGCAGTTTCCGCCGGAGCGGTAGCGACTGCTTGGGCGGCCTGTTGAGCCGGTGCCGACGTGGACGATGCCGCTGCAGCCGCCGGAGCAGGTGCGTTGGCAGCCGCCACAGCAGGTGCCGCCGTTGCCGGCGCCGCGCCCGCAGCAGGCTTGGCTGCACTGGCGGCCTTTGCCAACTCGGCGTTTTTCAGTTCCACCAGACGTTGCATGTCGGAGAGGTTCTTCTCCAACTGGGCAACGCGCGATTCCATATCCTTGAGCGCACGCTCCTTGGCAACGAGTTCTTCGTCACGCGCAGCAGCGTTGGCTTTGCCGGTGCGATCGGCCTTCGACAGGCGCAGCTCGTCACGACCGCTGGCCGCCGGCGTTGCTTGATCCTGCACACGGGCCGACACGCTGCCGCTTTGCTGGCGAGCCGAATCGGTATCGGTGGCGGCATTGGCTTCAGCGGCGGTTGCTAGGCGATTGCGATAGCCAGCAAAGCCAGAGGTCTGCGCGACCACCTCGCGGCGCGCTTCACGCGGCGAGACCTTCTGCGCATCAGCCTGCGACGGCACCTTCAGCACGGAACCGGTACGCAGGCGGTTGATATTGCCGCCAATGAAGGCATTGGGGTTGTTGCGGTACATCGCCAGCAGCATCTGGTCGAGCGACACAGCGTCCTGGCCTTGCGAGGCCGTCGACGCGATGTCGTAGAGGCTGTCGCCGCGCTGCACGGTATACGAACCGCCCGGCGTAGCATCCGGCGCCGAAGCAGCAGGCGCAGCCTGTTGCGGGCGCGC